>DATBNJ010000182.1:0-64960 GCA_036554385.1 Marinagarivorans sp.
GAGGCGGGTGCCGATGCAGTGGTCAACGTCGATTTAAGCCGGCGCTCGCTCACTTCAGGCCGTGAAAACCACCGGCTGAATAATCACGACACATCGAAGGTTAAATTTTTGGGAGTCGATATTCTAAAATCGTGGGGCAAGCTAAAAAAGATGGGCCCCTATGATATTGTGATTGTCGATCCGCCAAGTTTTCAAAAGGGCAGTTTTGTCGCCACTAAAGATTACCAAAAAGTGGTGAAGCGTTTACCCGGTTTACTGAATGCTGGCGGCAAAGTACTAGCGTGTTTAAATGCCCCGGAGTTTACCAGCGATTACCTCAAACACATTTTTACCGAGCAGGCCCCAGAATTAGCGTTTAATCAGCGCCTTGAGCCCAGTGATGATTTTCCAGATAAAGATCATGAGCAACAACTTAAGCTCTTGGTGTACCAACAGGGCTAGCGCTAAAGGGTTAAGCACTCTATAACTTAACCTCGCAGGTGAATTCCGGCATGCTCTACTAGTGCGGTGTATTAAACAAACAGCACGCATATATGGGGCGCCTATTTGAGTTCAAGCCGGTGATCTAAACTGAGATTTCCGGCACCCCACCCTTCGGGAAGCACCTCAGCAGCCCGTAGCGGCGTTGCGCCCCTTGGTCATAGAACCACTATTACCCGCGGGTCGCGCCTTGCTACAGGCTACCGAGGAGCTTTCTATTCGCACTATCTATTTGATACACCACACTAGGCTATCTTGCCGGTTGTTCTTACGCGTTTGCTGCCTTTAACCACTGTTTTTTGCGCGGCGCGCTTGCGATCAATGTTGGCGTCTATAGCGTTTTTCGCCGCAATTAAAAGGCCTGCGACAATAAAGGCACCGGGCGGTAATACGGCCACTAAAAAGCTTGGGTAACTAGCGCCAAACACGTAAAGAGTTAAATCGACCCCATCACCGAGCAGTAAATGCATGTCGGCCAACAGCGTCCCTTGGCCCAAAATTTCTCGCACGCCGCCGATAACAACAAGTACGGCACCAAAGCCAAGCCCCATCATTAAACCATCGTAAATTGAAGGCAGTATGGGGTTTTTGCTGGCAAAGGCATCGGCTCGTCCGAGGATGGCGCAGTTGGTGACGATTAGGGGAATAAATATGCCCAATATTTGATAAAGCTCGTAGGTAAAGGCCTGCATTAGCAGTTCCGTGCAGGTGGTAAAAGCGGCGATGATCATCACAAACGCCGGTAGCCGAATGGCATCGGTTACGGCATTGCGGATAATCGAGACAGCGAAGTTCGAGCCGACTAAAACCAGCATGGTTGCCAAACCTAGCCCGAGTGCGTTAACCACAGAGCCCGATACAGCCAGCAAAGGGCATAGGCCCAGCAGCTGAACGAGAGCGGGGTTATTGCTCCACAGTCCTGTTCGAGCGATTTCTTTGTAGTCGACATTACTCACGGGTGGACTCCTGTTGTGGCAAGATTTTAGCGGCGTCTAACCACTCGGTGCGGCGTTGTTGATAGAGCTCGAGGGTAGATTTTATGCGCTTGATGACGGCGCGCGGTGTAATGGTGGCGCCGGTAAATTGGTCAAAAACCCCCCCATCTTTTTTGACCTTCCATTGCTCGGCGGGCGGGGTAGTCAGCGATAAACCCTTGAAGCTGTGCATCCACGGGGATTTGCGCAAGTCAATTTTGTCGCCTAACCCGGGGGTTTCTTTGTGCGCTAAAACGCGCGCGCCGGCGAGGGTACCATCTGTGTTTATTGCGATAATTAATTTGATGTCGCCGCTATAACCGTCGCGAGCCAGCGATGGAATAATCAGCGCGGTAGTCTTGCCGTTTAATTTAGCAACGTGGAGCGCTACTGGCGCATCAAAGCCTAGGGCTCGGCTGTCGGCTGCCGACGCCCAAAGTGTGTCAGCCAGCATATCGTTGTCGTGTCGCGACGCTGGCACCATATCGATAAGTGCGGCGGAAGCGGCTTTGCGTTCCTCTTGGAGTATTCGCGTTTTAGTGCTTTGGAAAGTGATCGCAATTATCGCGGCAGTCGCCGCTGCAAAAGCACCCAGTATAAGGCTGTTTTTAGTAATGGATTGGCCGAGCATGACTAGGAATTCTCTGTGCGTGTGGCGCGTTTGGCTTTGGCGTGGCCGTAGGTTCTAGGTAGGGTGTAATAGTCAATAAACGGTGCGGCGAAGTTCATTAATAATACGGCGAAGGCGACGGCATCTGGGTAGTTACCCCAAACGCGGATAATGTAAACCAAAGCGCCAATCATAGCGCCGTAAATTAGGCGCCCTTTATTACTGGTGGCCGAAGATACCGGGTCGGTCACAATAAAAAACGCGCCCAGCATTGTCGCGCCCGAAAATAAATGCAAAAGCGGGGAACCACCACTGGAGGAACTGCCACTGTCGTAAAATGCCGCGGAAAGCAGCGCCAATGTCGCCAACATAGCAATGGGCGCGTGCCATGTAAAAACGCGGCGAATTAATAAAAAGATGCCGCCGACTAAAAAGGCAACATTGACCCATTCGTAACCAGCGCCGGCAAATACGCCCTGTGTGAAAATCGCGTTGTTATTGTGAATATCTTCGGCCGTTAGCCCGCGGCTTTGCTTAAAGACATCAAGCGGGGTTGCACCAGTAAGTGCATCTAGCGGCGTCGAGCCGATAATTAACTGGGCCAAAGCCGAAACATCAAAGAGTGCGCCGTTGGTGGCGATGTTTTCTGGGGCGAGCCATAACGTCATGTACTGGGGAAACGAAATAAGCAATACCACATAACCGACCATAGCGGGGTTGAACGGGTTATACCCCAAGCCGCCGTAAAGCTGTTTGGCGACCACGATACTGGCGATTATGCCGACCGCAATCAGCCACCAACTACTTGCTGGCGGGATGGCAATCGCGAGCAGTACCGCGGTGACCACAGCGCTTAAATCTTTAAGGTAAAAGCCGATCGGACGCTTTCGCAGTTTTAAGATAAGAGCTTCAAAACCCAAGGCAAACACACAGGCGATGACGATGTTGGATAAGGTGCCCAAGCCAAAAAAGTAGGTCAGCACGGCGATGCCGGGCAGTGTTGCAATGAGCACGTCACGCATAACGCGTTGCGTGGTGTTGGGGTTATGGGTATGAGGGGACGAAGCGCGCAGAAAAGCCATTCAAAAAGCCACAGTAATTAATCGGGTAAAAACAAAAGTGGGGGCTTTAGCCCCCACTGAGCCTACTTTTCAACTTGATGCATATACACATCTTGTTGTGGGTAAGGAATGGTAATGCCGTTGGCATCAAAGGTGTTTTTAATTTCTTCGAGCAAGTACCAGCGAGTTGGCCAGTAGTCGCCAGACGCCACCCACGGCCGAACAACGAAGTTTACGCTGCTATCGCCGAGCTCGTTGACAGCAACCACGGGAGCTGGGTCTTGCATGATGCGCTCGTCGGCATCGAGTACCTGCATGATGAGGTCGCGCGCTTTTTTCATGTCGTCGTCGTAGCTAATGCCGATGGTTAAGTCGATGCGTCGCGTGGCGCGGGCAGAGTAGTTAGTTATGGTTCCGCCGTAAATTTGTGCATTCGGCACGATGATTTCTTTGTTGTCACCCGAGCGGAAAACCGTATTAAACACTTCAATTTTTTCGACAATGCCCGCGATTCCCCCAGCTTCAATAAAATCACCGGTTTTGAAGGGTTTGAAAAGAATCAACATTACGCCGGCAGCGAAGTTGGATAGCGAATCTTTTAGCGCAAGGCCTACGGCCAAACCCGCAGCACCTAATAGCGCCAGTAATGAGGTGGTGTTCACTCCCAGTTGCTCAACGGCGATCAAAATAATGACAAAGCTGAACACGGTGCCGAGAATTGCTGTTAAGAAGCCGCGTAAAACCGGATCCATTTTGCGCAATTCCATGCCCTTGTCGATCAGTCTAACAATGTGGGAGGCAACCCACTTACCGATAAAGTAAATGGCGATGGCCACTAGCACGTTGATCAAAAACGGAACAACGCTGTCCATCCAAGCCCCATCGGCAAAAAACTCATTTATTTGCTCTAACATAGGTAACTCCTAATTGGTTTTAGCGCCCGTAATAGACGCACGATAGTTGTTTTCACCCTGTGGTCATGCAACGTATGTCCCTATCGCCTTAAAATTGCTCGGCTTTTTCAACGGGTGGTTTCCCAATGTTGTTAGGCTTTACGTTGTGCTTTCTTGCGTTCCCTCATTCATTGCATCCTGCAGTTTTTGCTCCAATTTCTCTACGCCCGCGGCAAACGCCGCTATGTTGTCGTCGTTGTCTTGCTCGGCCTTATGTAAGCGCGACTTGGCTTTAGCGAGCCGTTTCTCTAGTGAAGCGATATTGGCCGCGCGCTTCTCCTCTAGCGACATCGCCGCGGCCGCTTTAGCTTTTGCTTGCGCCTTGGCGATGGCGGCTGCGGCGGCATCTGTAGTGGCCGGTTCCACTGCAAGCTCTGCTGGCAGCGCTTTGGTGGCCTCTAGCGCGTGCCGCGCCTCATCAACCTTAATTTCGAGTTTTTCTACGCCCTGTTTAAGGGCGTTAATTGTGGGTTTGCCCGCTTCAATGGCTTCGGCTAATTTCTCGCGCGCGGTTGCCAAGCGCTTGCTGATTGATGCGAGGTTCTTTTCCGCTATGGCGACAGGGTCGTCGCTTTTGGCTGTAGCAGCGGACGCGTTTTGGGCGCCACTATCTTGGGACGCGCTGCTGTTTTGCGATGCCTGCGTTTGCTTTAAAGCGGCCAGTTTAGCGCGCGCATCTTGCAGTTTTATTTGTGTTTGTTTTAACTGCGAGGTGAGCTTCTCGACCGGTTGTTGATTCTCGCTCGCCTCAGCAATTTGGCTGTTTAGTCGCTCCATTCGCGCATTGAGGCTTGCCAATGTTCTTTCAATACGCGCCTTATCCTGTTCGGGATTATTTTGCGCTTTGGCAGCGACCGTTGCCTTTGTTGCCATGGTTTCTTCGGGCGTTGCCCCAGCGCTTGCATTGGCCTGTTTTGCTTTGTTCTGCTCGGCGGCGAGTTTGCGCGCTTGACGTTTCGCCTCTTTGGCGGCCTCTTCTTTGGCGATACGTGCTTGGCGGCGCTCAAAGCGCTCGCGCGCGCGATCGGACTTCAGCTTGTCCTCCTGCGCTTGGCGAATCGTCCCTTTTGCCGATCGGTAATACTGCACCAGTGGAATGGCGCTCGGGCAGACATAAGAGCAGGCGCCGCACTCGATGCAATCAAATAAATTGTGATTTTGCAGTTTTTCGTGCTCGTCAGCCCGTGCATACCAATAAAGTTGCTGCGGCAGTAATCCAGCCGGGCAAGCTTCGGCGCAGTGTCCACAGCGAATACAGGCTTGTTGTGCTGGGGCCTCGGGCATTTCAGTGTGGCTCGGTGCCAGAATGCAGTTTGTGGTTTTCACCACCGGCACGCTCGTTTGCTCAAGGGCAAAGCCCATCATCGGGCCGCCAACGATCAAACGCGCGCTAGACGCTGGATTAAACCCGTTCTCTTCGAGAACGCGGTCCATGGGGGTGCCGATGCGTACACGCATATTGCGCTGCGTTTTTAGCGACTCGCCAACCACGGTTGTAATGCGCTCGATGAGCGGTTCGCCATAGCGCACCGCGCGCCAAGCTGCGACCGCGGTGCCAACATTTTGCACCACAATACCGAGGCTTGCGGGGATTTGCCCAGAGGTAACCTCTTTGCCCGTCAAAATGTAAATGAGCTGCTTTTCGCCACCGGAGGGGTACTTGGTGGGAAAGCTCACGACCTCGATATCGCTTCCCTTGGCGGCACCTTCCAGCGCAGCGATGGCTTTGGGTTTGTTGTCTTCTACGCCGATTAGTACCTGCGCGGGATTGCCGAGGGTATGAGCCAACAGCTGAGCGCCGAGAATAACTTCATCGGCGTGCGCTTGCATGAGCGCATCGTCGGCGGTGATATACGGCTCGCATTCGGTACCATTTAAGATCAGCGTATTAATGACCGTATTGCTGCGCGGGTTTAATTTAACGGCCGTTGGAAAGCCCGCGCCGCCCAGTCCGACCAATCCGGCCGAACGAATTTTTTCAATAAGCGTTGCGTGCTCCAGCTCGAAAGGATTGGGCGCTTCGCTCAGCGCTAAAGCGGTGTCTAAACCGTCTGCTTTTATCACGATACAAGGCGCGCTCAGGCCTGAGGGGTGCGCAATAAAACGGTCTTCGATGGCGGTCACCACGCCCGAAGTCGGGGCGTGTAAGGCAGCGCTAAATACTCCTTCGGTATCGGCAAGCCGTTGGTATTTTTTAACCGCATCGCCGACCTCAACTACCGGTGTAGAGGGAGCGCCAATATGCTGCGCGAGCGGCAGTACGTATTCATCAACCAGCGCGGCGGTGGCGATGGGGTGTTGCAGCGACTGCGCTTTGTTTTCCGGCGGGTGCACGCCGCCGGGGACTTCCCAAATTTTCCTCATGCGGCATTCTCCTGCTTGGCAGGGCGGTCGGTCGCAATGATGTCACTTTGGGGCTTTTCCCAGACCCACTGCTGCACGCCTGGCTCGAGCGGTATCAGGTCGATGCAGTCGACGGGGCAGGGCTCTACGCACAAATCGCAGCCAGTGCACTCGCTGGCAATGACCGTGTGCATTTTTTTCTGGGCGCCCAAAATCGCATCCACGGGGCACGCTTGAATGCACTTTGTGCAGCCAATGCAATCTTCCTCGCGAATAAACGCAACTTGCTTAACTTCCGGGGCCTCACCGTGCTCTGCATCCAGCGACGGCGCTTCAACGCCGAGTAAGTCGGCCAAGTTGTTAATGGTGGTTTGGCCGCCGGGTGGGCAGTGGTTAATGGCTTCGCCGTTGACAATCGCTTGTGCGTACGGGCGGCAGCCGGGGTGCCCGCATTGCCCGCATTGCGTTTGCGGCAATAGCGCGTCGACCTGATCGACTAACGGATCACCTTCAACTTTGTATTTAACCGCGGCAAAACCGAGGATGGCGCCGAACACAAGCGATAACGCGGCCAATACCAAAAGCGCCCCCAAAACGGGGTTGTCAATTATCCAGTGCAACATTACTTATACCAGCCCTGCAAAACCCATAAAGGCTAGGGACATTAAGCCTGCGGTAATCATTCCGATGGCGGCACCGCGAAAGTGTGTTGGCACATCGGCAGCGGCCAGACGCTCACGCATGGCAGAAAACAAAATTAAAACGAGTGAAAAACCCACGGCAGCGCCAAATCCGTAAAGGGCCGATTGGCTGAAAGTGTGTACTTTGTTGGTATTTTGCAAAGCCACACCGAGCACCGCGCAGTTGGTTGTAATTAGAGGTAAAAATACCCCGAGCACGCGGTAAAGCAGCGGGCTGGTTTTTTCAATAAACATCTTGGCGAACTGCACAACCGCAGCAATAACCAAAATAAAGCTAATAGTTTTTAAAAACGTTAAACCTAAGGGGGCCAGTATCCACGAATGCACCATATAGCTGCAAATGCTGGCGAGCGTTAGTACAAAGGTAGTGGCCGCAGCCATGCCGATTGCGGTTTCCAATTTGTTGGAAACGCCCATAAAAGGGCAGAGTCCCAAGAACTGGACCAGCACAAAATTGTTAACCAAAACAGCGCCAACAAAAATGACAAAAAACTCAGTCATTACATTACTCGCATGCCGGGCTGTGCGCCCTCGTTAGGTTCTAAAATGAACAATTCTTTACCGCCGGGGCCCGCTGCCAAAACCATGCCTTCAGACATGCCAAATTTCATTTTGCGTGGCTTTAGGTTGGCGACCATTACGGTGTGCTTACCAATTAAAGCCTCTGGCTGATAGGCGCTTTTAATTCCAGCGAATACGTTGCGTGATTCACCGATGTCCAGCGTTAAGCGCAGCAGTTTGTTGGCCCCTTCAACGTGTTCGGCGTTAATAATTTTAGCGACGCGCAAATCAACTTTGGCAAAGTCGTTAAAGTCGATTTCGTCGGCGATGGGCTCCTTGGTAAGCCAAGGGTTATCAGTGTTATTGCTCGTTAAAGCGCTTGCGCCCGCAGCTGGCATCGACTCGATGCTGGCCGCCACCATGCTTTCTACGGCTTTGGGGTCTACGCGGGTCATTAGCGGTTTAAACTCGTTAATTGCGTGATCGCCCAGATAGGACAGCTCCGGCTGCCAAGCAAGGGTAGTGGCCAAAAACGCTTCTGAAGCTTCGGCCGTTTTTGGTAGCACCGGCTTTAAAAAAGTCATTAGCGCTGCAAAGCAATTAACGCCCAAGCTGCAAATATCGGCAACCTGTTGCGCGTTGCGGGGCTCTTTGGCTAGCGTCCAAGGCGCCATCTCGGCAATATATTCGTTGGCAGCGTCGGCCAGTGCCATAATTTCACGCATGGCCTTGCCGAATTCGCGCCCTTCGTAGAGCTCGGCTATGGTGTTATTGGCATCGACAAAGCGTTGCCACAAGGCTGGGTTGGGGTTGTTAGGGGATAAGCGGCCGCCGGCTTTGTTAATAAACTTCGCCGTGCGACTTGCGATATTGACCACTTTACCCACCAAGTCGCTATTTACGCGGGTAACGAAATCATCGAGGTTAAGGTCGAGGTCGTCGACACCACCGGTCAGTTTGGTTGCGTAGTAATAGCGAAGATACTCAGGGTTTAAGTAATCTAAGTAGGTGCTGGCCTTAATAAAAGTGCCGCGCGACTTGCTCATTTTTTTGCCGTCTACGGTCAAAAAACCGTGGACAAAAATTTGGCTTGGCGTGCGCAGTTCGGCTGAATGCAGCATAGCTGGCCAAAAAAGGGCGTGAAAGTTGATGATATCTTTGCCGATAAAGTGATAAACCTCGGCGCTGCTATCTTTGGCCCAGTAGTCGTTGAAGTCGAGGCCGTGCTGGTCGCAGTAATTTTTGGCGCTGGCAATATAGCCAATGGGGGCATCTAGCCAAACGTAAAAATACTTGCCTGGCTCGCCCGGTATTTCAAAGCCAAAGTAGGGCGCGTCGCGAGAGATATCCCACTCTTGTAGGCCAACATCCAACCACTCAGCGATTTTATTCGCGACTTCAGGCTGAAGGTGGCCTGCGCGGGTCCAGTCTTTCAAATAATCGCTGAACTCAGGCAGCTTAAAAAATAGGTGCTTCGAGTCTTTGGCGATCGGGGTTGCGCCGGAGATGGCTGATTTTGCATCGATCAGCTCCATTGGCGAGTAGGTGGCCGAGCATGCCTCGCAGTTATCGCCGTACTGGTCCGGTGTTTTGCATTTTGGGCAGGTTCCCTTGATGTAGCGGTCCGCCAAAAATAGCTGCTTTTCTGGGTCAAAGGCCTGCGTAATGGTGCGTTCTGCTATGTGCCCGTTGGCTTTTAAGCGGTTGTAGATCTCGGCAGACAGCGCTTTGTTTTCTTCGGAGTGCGTGGTGTGATAATTGTCGAATCCGATATTAAAAGCGGCAAAGTCGGCCTCGTGCTCTTGGCGCACTTGGGCGATTTGCTGTTCGGCGCTGATGCCGTTTTTTTCGGCGGTTAGCATAATTGCGGTGCCGTGGGCGTCGTCGGCGCAGACGTACAGGCAATCGTGGCCGCGCTGCTTTTGAAAACGCACCCAAATATCGGTTTGGATAGTCTCTACCATATGGCCGAGATGGATCGAACCATTGGCATAGGGCAGTGCGCTAGTCACCAAAATTTTGCGTTTTGTAGTCATAAAATGCCGAAATCCTAACTGTTTTAAGGGGCTGCGCCAGACAGCGACCGTGCCAAACCCATGGGACAATTTGCCGCTGATAACCGCTTTAGCCGCGCCTTGCGTGGGAACTTGATCAGCGGCGTTGCTGCCATCGGGCTGCTAAGCGGGTTCTGCGCGAGGGGCGAACGGTTTGCTTAATGGGTTGGAGCTATTAAAAAAGCGCGAAACTATACCATTTTCGCCGTCTGTATGCATGACTTGAGGCGTTTTTTTTAAGCCAAAACCCTGATTTAACAGTGGTTTTTGGCGTGTTCGACTATACTGTGGGGCAAGCGTGCAACAGTTGCCGCTAGCGCGTTTGAGGTATGGTGATATTGCAGTTTTAGCGTGCCGCAATAGGCAAGAGCAAGCAGGGTAACCCGGTGGCAAGTACTGACGATCAGATTATTCAGGTCCACTTATCGATTAGCGCGCGCGAGTACTTGCTGTTGTACAAGGGCGTTGCCCGCGACGTATTGGCGACCGCGTGCGATGGTCGTAAGGTGCGATTTCCGGCCAAAATCCTGCAGCCCTATGTCACGCGCGAGGGGGTGCAAGGGCGTTTTTATATTCGCTTTAGCGCCGAGGGGCGCTTTATATCGATAGAAAAATATGGCTAGCGCTACGGGTTTTGTGTTGCCTCTTGCGAGGCCAGCTCAAAGCTATCGTCGATAAAACGCTTAAACGTGCGCACAAATGCCTGCTGATTGATTACCCGGCTAGTGCGGGTAAGTTGATTGCCTCCAGCACCCGCTTGCACGCTGCGTTGGTCTTTAAACTGCGCTTTGATCTCGCCATTTTTTTCGAAAATAACGGCAAAGTCGCCTGCGCCGTGCTCGTTGTTGGCGTAAAGGTCTACCAGTGCACCATCGAAGTCGGGCGCGGTTATGCGCATATTATCAACTCGTGCGCGCACGGTGGTTTTGCCCGTCGAGCTAGCCGTTTGTGTTGTGCTGACTTGCCAGCCTTGCGCTGATAAGGCTTCGACCAGCGCCGCGGTTAGCCGCTCGCTGTAGCGTTGTTGTAAAGCGGCGATATCTGCCTTGGTGTGGTCGCGTGATTGTTCCCTTAACCAATAGCTCGCGAAGGTGACTTCGACGGGTTTAACCTGTGCGATTTGCGGTGTTAATGGCGCAAGGGCGTGAAGGGTGGCTTCGTCCATGTTCGGCGCATTCGCACAGGCCGCGGTGATTATCAGGCATCCGATGGGGGCGAGCAGGCGAGTGAGTTTGGTGGCGAGGTATGTTGGTGTGGTCATCAGGTTTTCCATTCGGCATTTGGCATTTGGCCATTCATGAGTGGGTGATCATTTAGGTCGATGATGGCTAAAAAGTTATTTCAGATCAAAAAGTACCCTAGGTAACCGGTTTTAGTGCCATTAACTTAGGGCCGGACTATTGATTCCGGCCATTGTACCCCCACTTTAAAGACAATACTTTTACCGATGCATTCGGTGTCGATAGACATTACACCAACGGGGTGAACTACATGCGAATAGATCGATTAACTAATCAACTTCAGATGGCGTTGTCCGATGCGCAGTCGTTGGCTGTGGGGCGCGATCACGCCCATATGGATAGCGTGCACCTTTTACAAGCTATGCTGGATCAGCAAGGTGGCGCTGTGAGGCCTTTACTGGCCCAGGCGGGGTTTGACGTCCCGGGGTTGCGCAACGCGTTAACTAAAGCCTTAGAGGATTTGCCCAAAATTAACAATCCCACTGGCGATGTGCACATGTCGCCCGATTTAGGGCGCCTGTTAAATTTGGCCGATAAAGCCGCGCAACAGGCTGGTGATAAATTTATTTCGAGCGAATCGGTATTGCTAGCCGCCGTCGGCGATGGCAATTCGGGGCTCGGCCAGTTGCTGAAAAAATTCGGCAGCGAGGCGCAGTTAAAAGCCGCCATAGAAAAAGTGCGCGGCGGCGAAAAAATTGAAGATGCCGACGCCGAAGGCAACCGTCAAGCACTCGAGAAATATACCGTCGATTTGACCGCACGCGCCGAAGCCGGCAAGCTCGATCCGGTTATTGGCCGTGACGATGAAATTCGCCGCACGATTCAGGTGTTACAGCGCCGTACCAAAAATAATCCAGTGCTAATCGGCGAGCCGGGCGTAGGCAAGACGGCAATTGTCGAAGGTTTGGCGCAGCGCATTGTCAACGGTGAGGTGCCCGAAGGGCTTAAAGGAAAGCGGTTGTTATCGTTAGATTTAGGTTCGTTATTAGCGGGTGCAAAATTCCGCGGCGAATTTGAAGAGCGCCTAAAAAACCTGCTGAAAGAGCTCGGCAAACAAGAAGGGCGCATTATTCTTTTCATCGATGAGCTGCACACCATGGTCGGTGCCGGCAAAGGCGATGGCGCCCTCGACGCCGGCAATATGTTGAAGCCAGCACTGGCGCGCGGTGAATTGCATTGCGTGGGCGCAACGACGCTGGACGAGTATCGCCAGTACATTGAAAAAGACGCGGCCCTTGAGCGCCGTTTTCAAAAGGTGTTGGTGGATGAGCCTAGTGAGGAAGATACCATTGCCATTTTGCGCGGCCTAAAAGAGCGCTACGAGGTCCACCACGGGGTGGATATTTCCGACTCGGCCATCGTTGCGGCGGCGAGATTGTCTCAGCGGTATATTACCGACCGGCAGTTGCCCGATAAAGCCATTGATTTAATTGACGAGGCCGGCAGCCGCATCCGCATGGAAATAGACTCCAAGCCGGAGCAAATGGATCGCTTAGAGCGCCGTTTAATTCAATTAAAAATTGAGCGCGAAGCGGTTAAAAAGGATGACGACGAGGCGGCAAAAAAACGTTTGTATAAAATCGATGAGGATATCGACACTGCGGAGCGAGAATATGCGGATCTCGACGAAATTTGGCGCGCTGAAAAAGCCGCTTTGCAAGGCTCGCAGGGGGTCAAAACGCAGTTAGAGCAAGCGCGTTTTGATTTAGAGGCGGCACGCCGTGCCAGTGATTTAGCGCGCATGTCTGAATTGCAATATGGCGTTATTCCCGAGCTCGAAAAACAGCTCGATATGGCCAGTCACGCCGAAATGCTCGATATGAAATTACTGCGCAACCGAGTCACCGACGAAGAAATTGCCGAGGTTGTGTCCAAGTGGACAGGAATCCCCGTGTCTAAAATGCTAGAAGGCGAGCGCGACAAGTTACTGGCGATGGAAGATATGCTGCACAGCCGTGTGGTGGGGCAGAAAGAGGCGGTAAAAGCGGTAGCCGACGCGGTTAGGCGCAGCCGGGCTGGTCTATCTGACCCCAATCGTCCGAACGGCTCCTTTTTGTTTTTGGGGCCTACTGGGGTGGGTAAAACGGAGCTGTGTAAAGCCTTGGCAGAGTTTTTATTTGACACGTCCGATTCGGTCATCCGCATTGATATGTCCGAGTTTATGGAGAAACACTCGGTGGCGCGGTTAGTGGGCGCTCCTCCCGGATACGTCGGCTATGAAGAGGGCGGATACTTAACCGAGGCGGTGCGACGCAAGCCTTATTCGGTAGTATTGTTAGACGAGGTTGAAAAGGCGCATCCCGATGTCTTTAATATTTTGCTACAGGTGCTTGATGATGGTCGCTTGACTGATGGCCACGGCCGCACGGTCGATTTTAAAAACACCGTGATTGTGATGACCTCCAACTTGGGTAGCGATATCATCCAAGAGCTGGCTAACAATAAATCGTTTGATGTAGTGAGCTTTGAGGGCGAAATTGCCGAATCGGACTCTAACTCACACCGTTACAACGCCATGCGCGAAGCGGTTATGGAGGTGGTTGGCCGCCACTTTAGGCCGGAATTTATCAACCGCGTCGACGAGGCGGTCGTATTCCACCCCTTGGGTCGCAGCCAAATTCGCTCGATTGCCTCCATACAGCTTGAACACTTGCGCAAGCGCCTTGCCGAGCGCGAGTTGACACTTGAGTTGTCTGATGAGGTGATGGATCGATTGGCAGCGGTGGGCTTTGACCCAGTGTTTGGCGCGAGACCACTTAAGCGTGCCATTGTACAGATGGTTGAAAATCCCTTGGCGCAATCGATGTTGGCTGGCGAGTTTTTGCCAGGCGATCACATTACTGCGGTAATGGATGGTGAGCAGGTGGCTTTTAGTAAATAGCACCTAGGTAAATAGCGCCGAATAAGTGCGCGGCTGAGCAGGCCGCGCACTATTGTTTGCCGTTTTGCATGGCCGCAAAATGTTCCATTACGTTATGCTTGGTCCTAAAGCGCCAAGCACAGCTAAATTGCGGGGCCCTTGCTGAATTGCCTGAGCCTATTCACAGCTTTCGCTAATCGCTTGTCGCGATTTTTGCATTTCTTGTTGAATCTGCCGCTCATCAAGGTAATAAAAGCCGCCGTCAGGGTTTTGCATGCGAATTCGTGCACCGGACGACAACTGCTTTAAGCGGTTTTGTTCAGCAGTACAGCGCGCCGGATCTTGGCCGATTTTGGCTTTAGGCTCGTCTACCAATGCCTCTTGCTCGGCACTTTCGGCCGCATCGACTTCTTCAGTGGTGGGGGGTCTTGCACTCGTTTTGACTTTTTCAGCGGTGGCCTCTTTGGGTGGGCGCTCTGAAAAGTGCGACACTCCGTTTTCGTCAACCCATTTGTAGTACTCACCGGCCGTGCTCGGCATTGCGATCAACGCTAAGCCCAGCGCCGCGATAGCGCTGCAGCAATGGTTTTTCATGTGAATGATTTTCATAAATTGCCCTCGGTATCTAGCCGCATGGTAGCGGCTAGTCCAACATACAGAAGTGATTGACTTCAAGCTTATATGAAAATCCAGGTGACCGCCTCACTTCTCAGCGGGTAGACCAACCAGTCGTTCCTTATTTAACCACTGATCCAGTTGTACGAGATCTTGTGCGCTCAAAGTGCCTGCCGCTTGTTTAAGGCGTAGGCCCGACAATACGTAGTCGTACAGGGTGCTTAAAAAGTTGCGCTTCGCATCATACACGCGGCGTTGCGCATTGAGTACGTCAACAAGGTTTCGCGTGCCGACGTCGTAACCGGCTTTAGTGGCTTCAAGAGCACTTTCGTTCGAAACGATGGCCTGCTGGCGGGCGTGCACTGTTGCCACGCCGGTATTAACCCGCTGGTGCAAAGAGCGTGTTTGTTGGGTAACGCTGCGCTCGATCAGGTTGATGGTTTCTTTGGCTGCCACTTGCTGATTAGCCGCCTGCTGACGCACTGCCGAGGTGCGACCGCCGGTGAAAATGGGCAGTGACAAGGTCACGGTAGCAGATGTGCCCGCAGAGTCTCCGACGTCACTGGGTAAGTCACCGTCGTTGTCAGTGTCGCTGTAACCTAGGCGAGCGCTCAAGGTGGGCAAATGGCCACTGCGCGCCACCTTGTAGTTGGTTTCGGCAATTTCAAAGCGCTTTTGCGCACTGAGTAAATCGAGGTTGGCTTCTTTTGCCATTTCGACCCAGCTTTCGCGGTCGGCAGGCTCAGGGGGAGTCACTGGGAAAGTGCTTTTAAGCGGCGCAACCTGTTTGTGTGGCGAGCCGGTCAGTACTTCGAGCGCCTCAAAGGCAATAACGAGAGCGCCTTCGCTAATTAAGCGGTTAGCCTTGGCGGAGTCGTATTGAGCTTGCGCTTCGTGGACTTCGGTGATGGCGGTAAGGCCTACCTCAAAACGCTGTTTGGTTTGCTCTAGGCTATGGGATAGGGCGTCTTCTTCGGCGATGGCGGTTTCTAAGTCGTCGATGGCTTTTAAACTGTCAAAATAGGCTTCGGCGGTGCGAAGAATTAAGGCTTGCTCTTCGCTTCTAAAGGTAACCTCACTCAATTCGGTTAGGCCCTTGCCGCTTTTATATTGGTACCAAGCCGCAGCATTAAATAGTGGTTGGTCTAACTGCGCTGATAAATTAGTGGTGTCTGTTTTTCGGTCGAAATCAAGCGTACCGTAGGCTAAAGGATCTGTCGTTTCTAGTCGTGTTGTCGTGCCGGAAATATCGTTTTCGGTATAGCTAGCGCTGGCGCTTATTTGGGGCAGCAAGCCAGCGCGGTTAACGTTTTTAGCGAGGCGATCGGCTTCATAGTTGGCTTGCGCAACGCGGTATTCCGCGTCGTTTTGCACGGCCAAGCGATAAATTTCGGCCAGTGAATCCGAGTAAGCGGACGACGGCGTCAAAAGGCCAAGGGTAGAAAAAGCTATAGCAAGCTTGAGTGGAACGAAAGGCTTTAGCGGCATGGGGCGATCCTTTTGGTGTCATATGAGTCCCGCATTGAGGGAATGCACGGCGTCGAAAATACAAATGATTAAAAACGGATTTAACTATTAAGTAAGCTAAGCCACGCTATTTTAGCGTTGGACAGGCAACTCATTTTTTTACCGGGCGTCGTGGAACGATACGACCGTTTGAATAACTTACTATACCTAGGCTACGCAAAGGTATCTACCGAGGCGCCTAGCTTTAATGATGGTTGAGTGATAGCTGCAAACACCGCTAGAGGAGCGCGCGCGGGTATGACCGGTTTAGCGCCAAAAAGTTGCTCGTTGTCTTGTACGGGCTTCGCTTCGAGTTGGCTCTGTTGGCGTTGCTGGTTAGCCTCAGATGCGGCTTGCGGCGATAACGATTCCGATGGCGCTGCAGTGCGCTGAGCCCGCTCGGTGTGGGAGCTGAGTTTTTCGCCTTCGATAACCAGCGGCTGCCTCGGCTCGCGATTAACTGGCCGATTACCGCTCGATGAGTAAGCAAAAGAAGAGTACTGCGAGTTATTGATCGAAACATTCATGGGGCAAGTCGGCCTGTCGTTACAACCCTAAGTGCTGCAACCCTAAGTATAGACGCTCGCCATTTTACGGCGAATACGCAGCTTGTCCAATACCGATGACTTAGCTGCCGGCGGCGTTGCTCGCGCTTGGATGGCAGTTTGCCTACAATAAAACCTTTATATCAGACTTTAGGGATATTTTATGGGCGACTTTTTGCGAATCACACCTCCCACTATCAGCCTACGTTATGGCCGGCAGCTATTGATGGCCGCCATGGCGCTATGCGCTGGCACGCAAAGCTGGGCGCAAGCCTCGGCCGAGCAACCGTTCCTCCTTGAGGTGCTGGCGGGTTGCCCAGCGCACAGCCCCGACGCTTCCGAATTCGTAGTCTACGACGGCCGCACAAATCTTTTGCAAGGCTGGAATCAAGCGTCGGCGCATCAGACTTATGCCGCGCTTAAAAGGGCTCCCTCTGACTACGCGGTCGATAATAGCGGATGGCGGTTAATACAAGAGTGTGGTCAAGAAAAAGTGTTTAGTGCGCTATTGGTGAAAAAGCTGGGCAATTGGCAAGGCAACCATGTGAATGGCATCGAGCCGCTGTTTGAACGAGCTCCGATAGCATTGGGTGATATCGATGCGGTGATTCTGGAGTTAAAGCTCGACCGTGCGCAATCATCGCTGCCGAAGCGAGCGGCATTTCACGCGCACTTCGCTTTTGCAGCCTCGCCGGAGCAGTTAAACAGCGTGGATCAGCAGGACTTCAATTTTGGCATTACGCTGTTCGACGCGGGTTTTCGGGATCAAGCTGTTGCTACGGTTAACGCCCAAACGCGCATAGCGCTCGAGCCCGACATCTACGGAGATCAGTGGCTGCGAGTGACCATACCCGTCGACCAAATGGCTACGTATTTGGAGCAGCACTATGCACCTACCGACATCGCGTTAAAGGATTACGCCGATACGCCCATTATTGGCCTGCGTATTAACCCCGAGACCCACAGCGGTAAAGTGGTGCGAAACATCAACGGTGCCCCTTGGCAGGGCGAGCAAGAAAAAGCGGTCGCCCAAAACGAAATGTTTAAAGAGATGGCCGTGCAGTTACGCAAAGTGGCTTTGCGACTAAAACCCGAGCGCGAGGTATCGCCGCAAGCGCTGGCAATACCTCGCGAAGTGGCTAAATAGCTGGTGCTACAGCGGGTTGCAGCCCTGTGCTGATAAGGCAATATTGGCGCTGGATTTTGCGGTGTCGAAGTATTTGGCGCCGCTGCCGCCGGTGTATGGAATACCAATCGAAGCTGACAGCTCTTTAGCCGCGTCGATCGACATCTTGTCTCGGTCATAGGCGTTAAAGGTGTTGTAGATTTGGTCGCAGCTAAAGGCACCAAACCCCTGTCTGGAGGCGTCCACCATGGCGCCGGAGGTTTCGCAGCCGCTTAGCGTTGCACTCGTGATGCCAAAAGCAAGTGCCAAGGTGCCTCGGCGGAGGGTTGTTGTTAGAGTGTTAGACATAGTGTTTTCCTCAATGGTCTGTTACATCCAAATGGTCATTTACGGTGTTAGCTACCGGCAATGTTATCGGTTATTTTTAGGCTTAGGGACTAGTTGCTATCGTTAACTACCATCCATAGCGTTTTGCGGCGTCGTTTTTTGTGGGTATCTGACCGCTAAGGACGGAGGAAATGCAAACCGATGGCCTAAGCGAGCTTTGCCCCTACGCCGCGTGACCTGAGCCTTCGGGCGGCAGGCAGTGAGCATTACATAAAATTCCGCCTTTGGCATCTCGCAAGCGGTTTTTTGCCGTAAATCAACCCCCTGCAGGGGCCGCATTTAACGGTATAATCGCGGCCCTTTTGGCCAAAGTATTAGCTTCGTATGTTTTTTGTTCGTGAACGTTTGCACTTTTTCCGGCCTCTTACCACAAAGTACCGTCAGCAGGTGCTGGAGTGCCTGTGCCTGTTACATGAGCGCTTGTACGGTGCCACCGCCGAATACGGCCAGTCGCTGGGGCGCGATCAGGTGCTGGATATTTTCGAAGAGGCGCTAGCGCGGGCGCCGGTTTTGGAGGCGCTCGCCGGCGATGAGCTGCGCCTAGAGGGCGGGGAGCTGGAGTTTACCGAGCAGCGCTTTAAAAATCACCGCGAACATGCCGGCTGGATTCTCAAATTGCTATTAGAATACGGTTGGCTCGAGCGCCAAGTGGATGGGGCGACCTTGCAATCGAGCTACCCGTTGTCGCGAGCGGGGCGGTTATTTATCGGTCCAATGGTGGAAATGGGCTCGCGCAGAGTGCGCACTCGCCACCGCAATACGCGCAATACCTTGAACGCGCTGGAGGCCTTCGCCAGCCGCGGTGAGATACATGACCTGCTCGATGCCTTTGAATATTCAGAGCGCATTATTACCGATTTCACGGATATTATTAGCGAGCTCGAAGAACGCAAACGCGAACTGGTGCAAGAGGTCGAGTCTCAGCGCATTGTGCAGCAGGCGACCGAGCAATTTTTTGAATTTATGGAAAAGCGGTTTCAGCCCGATGTATCTGTGCGCTTATCGGCCGATAGCGTAGAAAAGCATCGAGATCGCGTTTTTAAGGCTATTTCGCGCATTCGCCGCAAAGATAAAGCCTTTAAGCAAATTGCCGAGCGGCGTTTGCGCGAACTGGCACCAGAGCTGATTCACGACGAGCGCCAGTCGGCTTTGTGGTACCTGCTCGATACCATCGATCAGCGCATGCGCCGCGCCGCGGATACCATGCTCCCCGCGCTGCGCTCGGCCTTGGCCGGTTTTACCAAACGGGCCGATATTATTATTCGCCAGCTCAGTTATTTAGCCAATAGCACCCGGGACCCCTGGTTAGAGGCGTGCGACAACCTTCGCAAGCTGACGCCGCAGGAGGCCGAGCAGCGCCTTAGCCAACTGGGCGACTATTTGTCGGGTGTCAATGTGCGCTTAGTCGATCCAGCTCAAGTGCGGCTGACGACGCGCAAAAGTGCCGCGCCCGTTATGAGCGCGCTTGATGAGGAGCGCCCGCTAGACCCAGCAGCGCAAAAAGAGCTGCTCATTCAGCAAATGTTAGATCAAGCATTTGTGATTAACGATAATCGCCAGCAGCAATATTTGCGCACCCATATTGAAGCGGCGTTGCGCAATGACCGGGCGATATCGACCTGTGACCTTCCGATCGAGAATGCCAGCGATTTACTGGCGGTTGCCCACGCTATTGAATCAGCCGCCCGACAGGCTCCCGAAGCCGATTACCGCTTTAGTGTTAAATATTTAAATCGGCAGTACCAAAATACCTTTTTTAGTTCGGCTGACGATTTTGAATTGTCGTTGAGCTACCACGCGCAACAAGGTGGTACGAGCCCTCAACCATTACCGGAGCAAGCTGATGATCAGTGATTATTTGCGCGGCCCGCTGAGCGAAAAAAATGTTTCCAACGAGGAATTTTCCGAGTTGCTTATTCGCTTATTGGATTACGGCGTATTATGCCGCGACGAAAATAATATCGAGCAACGACTGTACGATCGCTACCTTCGCATCGAGCCGATGGTCGTCGACTTTATTAGCGTGTTGGGCATGCGCATTGAGCACAATGCCCGCTTTGGTTTTATTCGCGTGTATCCGCCCGGAGCGCAGGTGCCGAGCCTGCCCGATGACGAACATGCGCCGTTTAATAGCGGCTTTCGCCAGCGGCTCAATCAGTTTGAAGCCGCTTTGGCGATTATTCTACGTGTTGAATATGGTAAGCAGCTGCGTGAAGGCAAGGTCGACGAGCAAGGCGCTGTGCTGGCCAATATGGAGGCGATATCTATCGCTTTTCACAATCTGTTGAAAAAGAGCTTGCCGGAAAATATTACCGAGCGCCGCAACCTATTTCGCAAACTTCGCCAGCTTCGGGTGCTGCATTACCAAAGTGAAGAAGACTTAGACAGCCTAGAAGGTTGGGTCAAAATTCGGCCGTTGATTATGGGCTTTGTTGGCGATGCAGCGTTGGATGCCCTAGAGGCCCGAACTAATGAAGAGCTTGTTCAAGAAACGGTATTCGATAATTGATCGATAACTGCAATGATTGTCGTGCCTGTAAAATTAAGAGTGTTGTATGTTTATAAAAAAAGCCGTTTTTGTTAACTGGGGTAATATTCCAAAATTGGAGTTTGACTTTGGCCCCGTCAACCTCTTTTCGGGGGGGAATGGCTCCGGTAAAACAACGGCCGCCGATGCGCTGCAAGCTTTGATGACCGCTGCGCACGATAATTTGTTTGCCTTTAACCCAGGGCAAGACGAAACCACTCAAAAAGGCCGCGGCGGCAAACAGGTTCGCACGCTGGCTTCCTATTTGCTGGGTTGTGACGACGGCAGTTATGCGCGTCCCTATGCGACTGATGGTTATGTGGCGGCGGTTTTTCACCCCACCGAAGGTGAAGTCGCAGAGCCTTTCTCAGCGATTATGGCGATGCGTGGTCATATCGAAACCGGCGGTAGCCAAAAACAAGCGCGCCTAGATAATTTGTTTTTTATGATTATCCCCGGTGAGTCGGTATCGCTTGATTGTTTTGTGCGCGAATTTAACGACGGCAAGCATATCAAACCGACCACAGAAGTGGCGGCCTACTTAAAGCAACGTTTCTCCAGTAGCACGGTCGAAGTTTACGATAAAAAAGGCGCCTATTTGCGCCGCCTTTACGGCGCGCTTCGCGGCCGCACAGATGCAGTGCCCGACCGAGAGGCTAAACACGCGGCCCGCACCCTTGCCAATTTTATGGCCTATAAGCCCGTAAAAAGTATTCACGAATTTGTTGCCGGGGAAATACTAGAGGCCAAAGACCTTGGCGATGCCATTCGCAATGTCTCCGATTTGATGAAAACTATACATCAAATGGAATCGTCTGCGGCTACGGTTAAAAGTGCCATTGGGCTATTGGGCAGCGCCGCCGACTGCAGTCGGCAGTATGTGGATACTTGGGTGGATTTGGCGCTGGCAAGGTATACCGAGGCGACGCGCCAAGTGTTAGCGGCGCAAAATAGTTATCTGACGTTACGTCGCGAAAAGAAACAAACGGACACGGCGTTATCACAAGCACAAGAGCGCAGCGAGTTGGCGCGTGAGCGCAAGCGGCAATTGCATAAGACCATTGTACAGCTCGAGGCTAAACGCCAGGGTATTGATGCACTGCGAGACAAAGACGCCCTGCAGCAGGCGGCCGATAAAGCGCAGAAACACATGGCGCAGTTGGTTGAGCCTTTTTTAAATGAAGTGGCCAATGCACAAAATAACGCCGCTTGCGCAGAGTTTTTATTGCAGGCAGGCCAGCAAAGTGGCTTGGGTGTCGAACTTAAATTTTTAACTGACCCTGCGTTTCAAAAGTTATCCCGCGCTGTGGTCAGTGCCGGCGAGCTGCGCACACTCGATGCGCGGAAGGTCTTTAATAGCGATTGGTTGGGCGCGGCGCCACTCGAGCAATTAATGGATAAGGCGCTGGTTTGGCAGGGCGAGCAAAATAACTGGCTGGCCGATGTTATAGCAACGGACTCAGGCCCAACTGGCGATGCGGCAAGACGCGATGCAGTGGCATCTTTAGTGGCCGAGCGCAAGCAAGCTTATGAGCGTTTAAAAGCCGAGTGTGTCACCTTAGCCAACGACGTACAGTTATTGATGTCTAGCCAAGTAAACTACCCGCCAGCGGTAGTTGCTGCGATAAAGGCCATTGAAGAGGCGTGCCCACATGCGCACCCCAAGGTGTTGTGTGACTATGTAGACGTACTTGAGCCCGAATGGCAAATGGCGATTGAAGGTTATTTGGGTGGCGCGCGATTTAGCCTGCTTGTCGACCCACAATACGAGGCGCAAGCGATTGCCGCAGTGCGCAATATGCGCGGCCATAAGCGCAATAGTGCGCGCGTCATTCAAGGTGAAAAAGCCGAGCGTGATGCCGAGCGCTTTAATGTGGTGAAAGGCTCAATTCTCGAGGTCATGGCTTTTAGTCACAGCACTGCACAAGCGTACATCAAAGCATCATACGGCAATGTGGTGCGCGTAGATTCGGCGCAGACCTTAAAGCATACGGCGCGGGGTATTACGGCAGAAGGTTTAGGTTCTGGTAATTATAGTTTGTGGCGTTGTGATTTAAACGATGCGGAGCTCGTTTTTGGGCAGGGTGCTCGTCAACGCGCTTTAATCGCCAAACAAGAAGAGTTACAGCGCAGCCAGAAGCGCTTGCGGGATGCGCAGGAGCAACTGGAACAGTTGCAGGCTATCGCGACCCAATTATCGACCATTAAACCTTGTCGCATTGCCGATTTACTGGAGCAGTTGCTGCAATTATCGCGTCAACTCAACGAGGCCGAAGAATCGTTGGCCGCTATCGATAGCGGTGAGGGTAGTGACCTCGAGCAAGAATTGGCTAACGTGCAGCAGCAATATCAGCAGCAAGAGGATCAACAAAAACACTACGAGCAGGATATTGGTCGTTATCAAGCGCAGCTAGCAACCTTGGAAAAAAAGGTGACCTCGCTGTTAGATGAGCAAGATGGCGCTGAAAAACAGCGCGAAATACTCGAAGATGCCGTGCAGGACATCGCTAAAGTGCATCCGCGTTTTGATATTGAAAAAGCGTTGCGCGATGCTGATGTCAATGCAGAAAAAACTGCCGAAAGTTCGTTAGCTGAACTGCTAAAATCCTCACAGGAACAGCTGACGCGCTGCGAACGCGAATTATTTAACTTGGTTCAGCGCTACAACTTAGAGGCCGGTGTCGGAGATTCGCTATTGTACGATGCGGGTGTGTCGGAAATGCACAGCTTTGAGTTTTTTAAGCACTTAGTCCATTTGCAAGGTTCTATCGAGGCGCTGCATACACGATTTAAAAATAATATTTTAGTTGCAAAGCACAAAGAGCTGACCGCGCTTAAAGAGTCATTTAATACCGCTTTTGTCACCAATTTGTGTCACTCCATTTATCAGGCGATTAACGAAGGCGAGTCAGTGCTTAATGAGCTAAATAGCGAACTTGCGCACCATCGCTTCGGTGCCGACCGTGAATGTTATTCCTTTGCTACGCAGTGGGTGCCTGAGTATAAAGAGTATTGGCAGTTTTTTAAGGTTGTGATTGCCAACCCGCAGCTGGGCGATGGCAAAACTTTGTTCGAAATTGAGCTCGACAAAAAGCATGCGCGCATTCGCGATGAACTGCTGCGCATGTTATTGGATGAGGACGAGCAAACGGCGCACCGTGAATTACAGCGGATTAGCGATTACCGAAATTACCGGCGTTACGAAATTTACAAAGAGCCGGCTAACAAGGCGCCTATTGCATTGAGCGAATACGGGACCGGCTCTGGTGGGCAGCTTGAAACACCGGCTTACATTATTCGCTCGGCGGCGGTGACATCGGCATTTCGCTTTAATGAAGGCAAGGCGCATTTGCGCATGGTTATGGTGGACGAAGCTTTTTCAAAAATGGATGAGGGGCGCTCGCGAGAAGTCATCAACTATTTAACGGACGCGCTCGGTTTACAGCTGATTTTTATTATGCCAACGAGCAAGTCGGGCCCGTTTTTAGACTTAATCAGTAATCAGTTTGTGTTTGCTAAGTGTCCGACACTGCAACCGGTCGGCGAGCTAAAAACGCGGGTATTTGTCGACCGCAAAGCCTGCAATACCGATAAAATCAAAAACCTATGGGCTAAACACCGTAAGGTGATTCGGCATCAGGCTATGTTAGATTTTATGGAAGAGTTCGCACCAGCCGCTGAGCAAGAGTAGGGATGCTCGCCGATTTACTGGTTTAGCCAGCTTTCTAAAATGAGCCGTGCGGCGATGGCATCAATAGGGTTTTTGCCGTAATCACCTTTGTGGCCGCGCTGCGCAGCTTCGGCCTTTGCTTCTCGCGTCGATAAACGCTCGTCCATTAAGTGAACGGGAATGCTGAAGCGCCCGTGAATGCGGTTGGCGAATTTGCGCGCGCGGGTCGATAGCTCACTGTCAGTGCCGTCCATATTTAAAGGCAAGCCCACGACGGCAGCTTCGACGCGCCACTCGACAAGTAGCTTTTCGAGGTGTTCCCAGTTGGGGATGCCGTCACGAGCGGGGAGTGACGGCTGTTCGGAGGCGGTGCGCGTTATCTGTTGACCCATGGCAACGCCAATGTTTTTTAGCCCGTAATCAAAGCCTACAATATAGCCCACGGATTACGCATTTCCGCCACTGGCAATCGTGCCAGGGTCGACCCCCATCTTGCTGTACAAGTTGTGCCAGCGAGTTTCGGCCGGTTGACTAAATAGGGTGTCGAGGTCGGCATCAATGGTTAGCCAGCAGTTTTCTTTAAGCTCGGTTTCTAGCTGTCCGGGACTCCAACCGGCAAAGCCTAGCGCAAATAGGTAGTCATCTGGCCCGTCGCCCTGAGCAATCGACTCGAGTGCATCCTTGGAGGCGGTGAGCATAAGCTCGTCTGTGACGCGCATCGAGGTATGCCATTTATGGTCACAGGGGGTATGCAGTAAAAAACCGCGCTGCGGCTTAACGGGCCCGCCTTTGAGTACTGCTTTTGCGGTGGGCAGCTCAATGGGGTTGGGCAGGTTGAGTTGCTTAAAAATCTCTGGCAGCGATAGCTCGAGCGGTTGGTTTATCACGATGCCCATGGTGCCTTCATCGCCATGATCGCAAATGTAAGTAACGGCCTTATCGAACTGCTTGTCTTCCATGCTGGGGAGCGCAACTAAAAATTTGTTGCGAAGAGAGAGTTGACCGTTTCGCATTGTGATTCCGTTAAGTGGTTGTGAATCGTACCTGTACTCTATGGGCGAGCGCGAGAAAATCAATAGTTATTTGACCAATCGCGCCAATCACCATTACCGACGGGTCCCCTTGGTGGATAAACCGGTAATCTCAAATGACCATACCCGCGTGATTTCGAGCTTGTCGTGGCCATCGAGCACTGTGCTCGGGATTTTTTCGAAGGGAGCTGCCATATGCACCATCTGCAGCGCCGACTGGTTGAGCAGTGCGTGGTCGGACGGGTCGATAATCTCGACGTCGTCGATGGTGCCATCGGCGTTC
This sequence comes from Marinagarivorans sp., assembly GCA_036554385.1. Lineage (GTDB taxonomy): Bacteria > Pseudomonadota > Gammaproteobacteria > Pseudomonadales > Cellvibrionaceae > Marinagarivorans. The sequence goes on from DATBNJ010000182.1 coordinate 25,469, forward strand.
AACGTGACTACCATCATCAGTTGTCCGAATATTTCCTCTTGCAAGGCTTCTTCTGGGAAGTGGCGGTTACCGACATCTTCGACGCGAGAATTCCACGCATGTAGGTAGGCGGCATCGGCACTTGCTTTGGTCGCTTCGGTCTGAATGCGTTTAACTTTGGGGCGCAGGGCCTCGGATTGACGAAGTTTGTCGAGCTTGGCTTGCAGGGCGGCCGCCTCTGGATTAGACATCAAGATGTCTTCATCTTGCGCCTTAACGGTTTTTTCTTCTGGTGTTTGCTCGGTTTTTGTGTCGTCTTCGAATTGCAGGCGACTATTGGCCGTCGTTTGCAATGTTTCCGACTGTACTTCGGCGGCTTGGGTGGTCTTTTGCTGCGGCTGAGGAGTGATTTCACGTATGACGGTATCGTTGAAGTCGGCTAGTTCGTCGGTGAGCAGTTCTTTCGCCTCGTCGCCCGTGCCGCTGGCTTCTTGGTTTTGTTGCGCTAAGAAGTCGGCTTTTTCGGGCGCGTTTTGGCTAATCTGGGTGGCCAGTGTGATATTGAGCGTAGGCGCGATCTTGTCCGCCGCTGGGATCTTGAAGCCTAATTGCAGCAAGATAAACAGGTGCAGCGCTACGGCGGCAAAAAACGTAAAGGCTAGGCGGTCACCGGTGGATACAGAAGTGCTAAGGGCCATAAAAAATGCGTCTTAAATTATTGTCGTTATCGGTAGTGCGTCGAGTGTTTTTAATGCATTGGCCAGCGCATGCAATGTGAGGCTGGCGCTGGCTGTAATCAATTATGGCTATCCTAGCGCTTTTTGCTCAACAATGCCTGCTCAATAGCGCTAATTAGGCGTGCGCCAATGCCCGTGTCGAAGGCCGCGTCGATTTCTCGGATGCAGGTCGGGCTGGTAACGTTGATTTCGGTAAGGTAATCGCCGATAACGTCGAGGCCAACAAAAAAGAGCCCTTTGTCGCGCAATATTGGCCCGACGAGTCCTGCGATTTCTTTGTCGCGCGGCGACAGTGGCTGTGCCACGCCACGTCCGCCGGCGGCGAGATTGCCGCGCAGCTCGCCACTGGCGGGAATGCGTGCTAGGGCGTATTCCACGGGCTCGCCGTTCACCATAAGAATGCGTTTGTCGCCGGCAGTGATCGCTGGGATAAACTTCTGCGCCATAATGTAATCGGCGCCGTTATTGGTTAATACTTCGACAATAGAGGCCAGGTTGCTGTCGCCATCTTTACAGCGAAAGATGCCGCTACCGCCCATGCCGTCGAGGGGCTTGAATATGACATCTTGGTGCTGTTTGTGGAACGCGCGCAGCCTAGCCATATTATTACTGACCAGCAGGGGCGGGCAGCAGTCGGCGAATTCGGTGGCAAAGAGCTTCTCGTTGCACTCGCGCAGGCTCTGCGGATTGTTGACCACTAGGGCGCCGGCATTAGCGGCACGCTGCAAAATGTGGGTCGCGTACAGAAAGGCGCTGTCGAAGGGCGGATCTTTGCGCATCATAATGACGTGCTCGTCGCCCAGCGCTTGGCTGCTGCGTTCGCCGAGCTCAAACCAATGTGCCGGGTCGTCGAATACCGTTAATGGACGAAGGTCGGCATAGGCGGCACCGTTTTCGATGAACAGGTCGCTCAGCTCAGCATAAGCCAGTTGCCAGCCTGCATTTTGCGCCGCAAGGGCGATAGCGAGGGTGGAGTCTTTCTTGAAACTAATATTTGCAATGGGGTCCATCACAAAAATCATAAGCTGGGACATAGCTAAACCTATAAGTGTGGCCATATATTGAAAGTGATGGCGCAATGTGCGATTTATGCCAAAATAAACGTGCTATTGATTGGCGCTTTCCATTCAGTTGAGCGATTATAAATGGTGTGGCGCAAAAGCTCAGCTTTTGCCCTAATCGATGTTGTTAAGCCTTTGCTAACCTCTGCACAACGGGCTTGCTGGTGTTAGCCAAGAGTTGGCGTAAGGCCAATTTCTATGTTAAAAGGTACTCCCGCTGGATGCGACCAAAAAAAACAGGGTGTTCCCTGTAACGACAACTTTCTATAACTTATAACTACTAGGGTCTGTCTATGGATGTGAACCTCGAACATCTAAAAGTTATGGTCATCGACGACAGTAAAACGATTCGTCGCACGGCCGAGACTTTGTTAAACAAGGTGGGCTGCGAAGTCATTACTGCAACTGATGGCTTTGACGCATTGGCCAAAATAGCTGACTCCCGTCCAGATATTATTTTTGTGGATATTATGATGCCGCGTTTAGACGGTTATCAAACCTGTGCTCTGATTAAGAATAACAGTGAATTCCGCTCGACGCCGGTAATTATGTTGTCCAGTAAAGACGGCCTTTTTGACAAAGCGAAGGGCCGAATTGTGGGCTCTGACCAATACCTAACTAAACCATTCAGTAAAGGCGAGCTCCTAGGTGCCATCGAAGCACACGTAAAAGTCGCGCAAGCCAGCTAATCCGCTGGTTTTCGCGTCTACGTAAGGATCTAGCCTAGGTATATTGGGGGATACATGGCTAAAGTACTAATTGTTGACGACTCTCCAACAGAGACGTACAAACTGACGAGCATGCTCGAAAAGCATGGTTATATCGTAAGCTCGGCTTCGTCTGGCGCCGATGGTGTGGCGAAAGCAAAAGTCGAGAAACCCGATTTAGTGTTGATGGATGTGGTAATGCCTGGCCTCAATGGCTTTCAGGCAACGCGCCAGCTGAGTAAAGCACCAGAAACTGCGCACATCCCCATTATTATTGTCACCACCAAGGATCAGGAAACTGATCGCGTTTGGGGTATGCGCCAAGGCGCCAAAGCTTACTTGACCAAGCCGGTCGATGAGCCCCAATTGCTTAAAACGATAACGTCTTTGGGGCAGCTATGAGTTCTGGTGCGGGCTTTCAGGCATTAGTTGATTTAGCAGCGAAAACGCGCTCGAACTCTCTACCAATACCGGCAGAAGGCGATGAAGCGCCTCGTCAAAGCGGTATTGGCTTTTCCCTATTGGGGCGCCGTTTTGTCGCGCCTATGGGGCAAATCGCAGAAATGCTCGAAGTCCCGCCCTCGACCCGACTGCCCGGTGTGCAACCTTGGGTGATTGGCTTGGCTAATGTGCGCGGTCGGTTGCTTCCGTTGTTTGATATGGCAATCTTCTTTGGTGGTACCTCGCTGGGTCAGCGGCGTCAGCAAAGGGCATTGGTTATCGATACCGACCAACTCTACAGTGGCTTGGTGGTTGATCAAGCCTACGGTATGCAGCACTTTACTAGCGACTTATACCGCGAGAAGGTCGACGATGTTCCCGATGCGATAGCACCGTTTGTAAAGGGCGGCTATGTCGATGCCTCGGGTGTGTCCTGGGCACTGTTTGATATGTACGAGATAGCCAGTTTTTCCAAATTTCTGAATGCCGCTTCTGCCTAATTGGATAATGACGGTTCACTGTCAGCAACATCTAGGTCGATGCAACGCGCTATGGACTCTCCAGCCGCGTGAAATAATAACGAATATTTGCTGATCCAAAAGCAGAAAATTTGATCCATTAGGGAGCATCCTATGAAAAATGATTCGGACGGCCTCTGGTCACGAATTAAATCCAATCGTTTCCTGGCAATATTAGTGTTAATGCTGTTGGGTTTTGTTGTGTTAACTGGGGTGATCGATTATCGATTGCGCCAAGATTCCGCACAGGATCAGGTTTACAAGCAAATGGTTGCAGACCTGCGCGCTGCATCTTATCAGCTGACTTCGTTATCGCGTGACGCTACCGCGGGCAACAAGCAAGCGTTTGCCAAGCTGGAAAAAGTGGTCGCGGATATGGACCAAACGTGGAGTAAAATTCAATCGACGGACGGGCAAACCCGAGCGGTACTATCCGAGGAAATTAGCGCTTACGATTCCGCCTGGAAAAAGATCAAAGATAATGCCGGCGTCATTATCGAAAACGAGGATTCGATTATCTTAATGCACGACGTGGCGACGACCCTTAACGAGGCATTGCCCGAGCTGCAGCAAGAGCACGATACTATCGTTGAGATTCTGCTTGAAAACGGTGCTCCGGCCGAGCAAATCTCGGTAGCGCAGCGCCAAAGCTGGTTTGCAGAGCGCATTGGTCGCAACGTCGACAAAATGCTACGCGGTGGCCTTGATGCCACCCGCGCCGCCGATGAGTTTAACCGCGATGCCAGTCGCTTTGGTAACGTACTCGAAGCGATGAAAAAGGGCGATATTGCGATGGGTATGGCCAAGGTAACAGACCCAGACGCAGTCGAAAGCCTCGAGCAAATCACACGCTTATTTGCGTTTGTGAGCGGTTCGGTTAGCGACATTTACGAAAAGTCTCCCGATTTATTCAGTGCACGACAAGCGGCAAACGCCATTATTGATGGCAGCCCGTTTTTGCTTAAGCGCTTAGGTGACTTGGCTGATGGCATCAGTAACTTGCCAGCCGAGCGCAGGGTGAACAGCAACTTCTTGATTGCAGCGATTGCCGGTGCAGTGTTGTGTTTGATAGCGATTGTTTGGGTGCTTAACTTGGCGACCAAACGTCGCTTGCAAGAGCAAGCCGAAACGAACGAGCGCAACCAAAGCGCGATTCTCCGCTTACTGGACGAATTGGCGGATCTTGCCGACGGTGACTTGACCACGACCGCCACGGTCACTGAAGACTTTACTGGCGCCATTGCCGACTCGATTAACTACACCATTGACCAACTGCGGGTTCTGGTATCGCGGATTAACGACACCTCGGCCAACGTATCGGCGGCATCTGAAGAAACCAAGCAAACGGCACTACACTTGGCGCGCGCCTCAGAGCACCAGGCGCAGGAAATTGCCGGTGCCTCGGCGGCGGTTAACGAAATGGCGGTAACCATTGACCAAGTTTCCGCCAACGCTGCCGAGTCGGCTCGAGTGGCAGAGCGCGCGGTATCAATCGCCTTTAATGGCGCCAAGGTGGTACAAAATACCATCCATGGTATGGATACCATTCGCGAGCAGATTCAAGATACCGCCAAGCGAATTAAGCGCTTGGGTGAGTCGTCGCAAGAGATTGGTGATATCGTCAGTCTGATTAACGATATTGCGGATCAAACCAATATTTTGGCACTGAACGCGGCGATTCAGGCCTCGATGGCTGGCGATGCGGGTCGCGGCTTTGCGGTTGTTGCCGACGAGGTACAGCGCCTAGCAGAACGCTCCGCGACGGCGACCAAGCAAATTGAGGCGCTGGTGAAAACGATTCAAAGCGATACCACCGCAGCGGTCAACTCGATGGAGCAAACCACCGCCGAGGTGGTTCGCGGTGCGCGCCTTGCACAGGATGCAGGTGTGGCGCTCGAAGAGATTGAATCGGTATCGGCGAGCTTGGCAGAGCTGATTCAGAACATTTCGAATGCGGCGCGTCAGCAGTCGACCTCAGCGGGTCACATTTCTAACACCATGAACGTTATTCAAGAGTTTACCTCGCAAACGTCGGCTGGTACCTCCGCAACGGCAGAAGCAATTGGTCGCCTTGCTCAAATGGCGATTGAACTGCACGAATCGGTTGCTGGCTTTAAGTTGCCCGAGGAAATGGCCAATGAAATGCAATCGCTGGCCGCGGCCCATGCGCCTGATGGACAAACTTCTCACGACCTGACACAGCTATCCTTGGAGGACGCAAGTCAGTACGATGAAGAGGGCGACTCGGACAATGCCGATGAGCGTGACGAGTCAGACAAATCTGGGCACCGTGTATAACACAAGCAGCGAAGACTATGGTTTGGTCCTTACAATCCTTACCCGAGCTTAATGATATTGAGTTCGAGCGTTGGGGGAAATTGCTCGAAGAGCGCGCTGGCATCTATATGGGTGATCAGCAGCGCGTGTTTTTGCAGACTCAAGTTGCTATGCGCATGCGAGAGCTGGATTTCGACAGTTATTCAACGTATCTCGATTTTGTGCTCGATGGTGTGTCGGGCATGCTGGAGTGGACTCGCCTCATCGATCGTTTAGTGGTGAAGGAAACCAGTTTTTTTCGCCACAAAGAGTCTATCGAAATGGTGGCTCAGCATTTGGTCAATCGTTTAGCCGACAGCGACGACTCTGAAAGCTTTGAGCTTTGGAGCGTGGGCTGCTCGTCGGGCGAAGAGCCTTATTCGTTAGCCATGGTACTTAACGATGCCTACAACTGGATGAATAAAGACCCGTTATATGGAATTACAGCAACCGACATTAGTCGCGCTGCGTTGTCTTTAGCTAGGACGGGTATCTATAACGAGCGGAAGCTTGAGCGCTTGGATGACAATTATCGACGGCGCTACTTTACCTCGCTCGAAGATGGCAAATACCAAGTGATTTCGACATTGCGTGATCGCATTTGTTTTAATCAAGGCAATGTTCTCAATATTAGCGAGATGCCGGTCGTCAAAGTCGATGCGATCTATTGCCAGAACCTCTTGATTTATTTCAAAAAATGGCTGCGTGAAAACATAATGAATGCCTTTGTGGAGCGTTTAAAACCGGGTGGGATATTAGTGATAGGACTTGGGGAAGTTGTTGACTGGTCTCACCCGAAAATGAAGCGTATTTCCATAGAAGAAGTACAAGCCTACGTGCATATATAAGAATGGGACCCCCGATGGGAGAAAAACGTAACTACGCAGCCCTTGACTGGGTAATAGGCGAGATTGGTGATGCCCTTAACGAAGCGCGCCAAGCCTTGGAGGCCTATGCTGAAGATTCGCGTGATATTACGCGCATTCGCTTTTGCCTCACGCATATTCATCAGGTTCTTGGCTCGCTGAAAATGGTTGAGTTCCATGGCGCTGCACTGTTTGCAGAGGAAATGGAAGACTTAACCGAAGCCATTATTAACAAGTCGGTCGTCAATGAAAATGAAGCGCAAGAAGTACTGATGCGCGCGTTGTTACAATTACCGATTTACCTCGAGCACGTTAAGCGCATCCAAGACGATCATCCCGGAATCGTACTCCCCTTACTTAACGACTTACGTGCGGCACGAAAAGAGCCGTATCTGAGCGAAACCAATTTGTTTACACCGGAATTGGCGAGCCTCGAAAAAATTACAGGTCAGCGACACCCTTTATTAAAAAGCGAACAGAAGCTCAAAGAAGTGCTCAAAAAGCTTTTTGAAATGTACCAGTACGCTGCCGCAAGCGTGCTGCGGGGCATAAAAATTGAAGAAAACCTCGTTTATGTCAGCAAGGTATTTACGCGCTTGGAAAACACCTCCGGCGGCACGGTTCAAGGCAATTTATGGCTGTTGGCAGGCACGCTTGTCGATAGCTTAATTGAAGATGAAATCGAGCTGAGCGTTGCCGTCAAAGGTATTCTTCGACGCCTTGCGAAGGAAATTAAAAACCTGTACGACAATGCCCCGCAAGCTTTTGATGCGCCGATTGATCAAGCTTTGGCGCGCAATATTCTTTACTATGTTGCTCGCTCGGGTGATGTCACCGAGCGCATTCGCAAGGTGAAAGACCTATACGGCCTCGACAATGCGCTGTTTGAAGGCGCCGTAGAAGGGCGTGACTTCCACAAAAATATGATCTCCGCGCCAGAGCCAGATACCATTCGCTCGGTGGTTGCTGCCTTGCGCGACGAGATGAATACTGTTAAGCAGATTCTCAATCACGTGGTGATTGACGGTGGTGCCACCAGTGACCTCGAAGCGGCTTTACCCATTGTTAAGCGCGTTGCCGATACCCTTGCGGTACTTGGCGTTGCAGAGCTTCGCCACGCCACCAATGCTCAGCACGACCGATTGGCACAAGCATGCGCCTCTGCGGACATGAATGTTGACGAGCTTACTGATGTCGCCAATGAGCTGGTTGTCATAGAACACCGTCTTGATGCGATTGCCAAAGGCGCAAACAAAGCCAATCTTAATGATCTTAACGAGCGCGACGTTGAAATTGATGAAGCGAAGATCGTTGTGCTTCAAGAAAGCCGCGTCGGCTTGGAGCGTTTAAAAGAGGCTATCGTCGAGTTTTATTCGTCGCAGTGGGATAAGTCGGCCCTAAACAGTGCCGAGGGATTAATTCGCGATGTGCGCGGCGGCTTATCAATGATCCCGCTGACTCGAGCGGCCAACATCGTCGACATCTGTGGTCAGTATATTCAGCAGCAGTTTATCGCCGATGATGCAAAGCCCACCGCCGATGCGTTAACAGCACTGGCGAACGCTATTGAAGGCGTCGATTATTACCTCGACCGATTAATTGGCGATTTTACCGACGACGTGGAAAGCTTCTTGGAGTTATCCGAAGATGCGCTTCGCGAGCTAGGTTGCAACGTGTCTACGGTAACCGAAGGCGAGCTCGATGATGAATCCGCCGACAGCCAAACGGCGCAATTTGATGATGCCGAGGTCGAGCCGCTCTTAACTGAAGTTGAAAGTACACAGGGCGACAACGGCGCCGTCAGTGCCGAGCAAGACCACACCGAGGCAGCCGAATCAGACGAAGCTGCCGCCCCGCAAGATGATTCCGAGATCGCCGTTGATGAAGCAACGTCGGACGCCTTGCCAGAGGTGCCAACCTTAGCACAGGCCGCGGAAGTACCCTTCGAGTTAGACCCCGATGTCGACGAAGATATCGCAGAAATTTTTGTCGAAGAAGCCCGTGAAGTGTTAGAAACCCTCGCCGAGGCGCTTCCCCAGTGGCAAGGCGAAAACGTTACGGGTGATGCGGTAGCCACCGCTCGCCGTAGCTTCCACACCCTCAAAGGCAGTGGTCGCATGGTTAAAGCCAGCGATATTAGCGAGCTGGCCTGGTCGGTCGAAAACCTGCTCAACCGAATTATGGATGGATCAATTCCGTTAGCTGCTATTCACCGCGATTTTATCGGTCGCGTCTACGACCTATTGCCGGCGCTAATCTCGGCATTTGAGCAGCGTGTAATTTCATCGCAGCAGGCGCTAGCGAAAACCTACCAGCAGTGGGGCCATCAGCTTAGCCAAGGCGAGACGCCAGCAGATTTTGCCGATGCAAATGTTGGCGACAGTCTCGATACCGATACCCCGCAAGCTGGTGCATCTGACCAGGCGTCTGCTAGCGAGCAAGCGATAACCGAGGGCGACGATTCCGATGCATCCTACGATGCGGCCGAAGAGAAAATCCTTTGGGAGCTGTTTGCCTCAGAAGCGCAAACCCATATTGCAGCCATCGAAGAGTTTATCGCCGAGATGGACGAGGCCGCACCGCTATTTACGGCGCCGACCGATGGCTTGCAGCGGGCTTTGCATACCCTTAAAGGTAGTGCACACATGGCTGGCGTTAGCCAGATCGCCCAGCTGGCAACGCCTTTAGAGCTCTTTATGAAAGAGATGCGCAGCTACCAAGTAAAAATTGATGCGGATATCTTGCAGCTTATTAAAGATGCCGTGGACTACACTCGAGAAGGCTTAACCTTTATCGAACGGGACGAGCAAGCGCAAATACCTAAGCTTGAGCAGTTCACTGCGCGTGTCGCAGAGCTCAAAGATGTGCACTTAGGTCACTTGCTGCACGCCAGTGAAGGCAAGGGCACCGAAGTTGCGCACCCTGTTGATCCACGCATGTTGGCCATCTTCATGGCCGAAGAAATTAGCCTATTGCTCGACGCAGATGAAGTGCTCGATCGCTGGCAAACTGATTTGGGTCACACCAATGAGTTGCCCGCCATGATGGCCGAGTTAAAAACCCTTGAGACCGGCGCTGAACAGGCAAACTTTCCTCCCATGGCTAAGCTCAGTGGCGAGCTTCACGACCTTTATGCCGCTGCGCTCGACCGGTTAGCACCGGATAATGCACTGTTTGATACCTTCCGCGCGGCTCACAACACGTTGCTCGATATGGTGGATGCGGTAGCCGCTGCGCAGACGTTGCCACTACCGAGCGAGCATCTGCAGCAAGCACTCGATGATTACTTATCCGTTTGTGCCGAGCTTCCAGAGGTGTCGGCCGACTTTGAGGATGAGTTACTTGAACTCGACGATGTGCAACCAGACGAAGAGCCGGTCGATAGCGACCCCGAAGCGCCAGCGCTAACCGGTGAGCAAATTGATGCGACAGCGTTTGACGATATCGACGCGGATGACGTTGTCATCGAACCGACCTCCGGTTACAGCGAAGACGATGATGCCCTAGATTTATCCTTTGTGGGCGACGATGAATCGCTGGTTACATCGAGTCTTAGTGATGCCAGTCGCGAAGCGAGCAGTGATTCGACGGATATCGACGGTGACAGCGATGATCTCGCGATTGAAATGGACGCATCCGATCTATTCGATTCGGATAGTCTCGACGCCTTTGCAGATGCTGCAGATCAAGCCCCCGAACCGTCCGACATTGGCGGCGATGTTGCCGCACCACAAGAAACCTTGGCGGACTTTAATGACCTGGCCGGAGATATAACGGCTGAATCCTCGACACAACAGGACTTCAGCGAAAGTGCCGGTGCGTTAGACGCAACCACTGACGACGGCGAGTCAAGCGATTCCATTTTTGTAGGGGGCGATCCGTCGTTGATCAATGCCGATGATTTCGACGAAGAAATCATTGAAATTTTTGTTGAAGAAGCTGACGAACTCGTAGAAGAACTTGAAGAGGCGATTCACGCATGGGAGTCCGACTGGTCGAGTACCGAGGCGCCCGACGAGATGAAGCGTGCGCTGCACACCCTTAAGGGGGGCGCGCGGCTGTCAGGTCTTACCGTGTTAGGTGAGTTAACGCACGAGTATGAAACCTATCTCATCAACAAGGTCAGCCCCGACCGAACGGCTAACTTTTTCGAGGCTGTGCACCAGTATCAAGACCTCGTACTCAAAGGCGTGCGCGGAGTGAAAGCGCGACTGGCCGGCGAACCAGTTGAGGCGCCCCAAGCGGTTGAGCCGCCATCGTCGACAAGCGATGACAGGCCAACCTCTTCTGGTGCGGTCACAGGGCACGAAGCGCGGCCCACCCCGCCGGAGACATCGTTGGATTTAGCGCCTGCTGTCGTCGAAAAGCCCGACGAGCCCAAACCCGAATTCGCCATGCCGCCATCACCGGCGCTACAAGAAGCCAAAAACGTCGCGGCAGCGGCCAAAAAATCGGGCTCGCAAGAGGTGGTTAAGATCTCTTCAGAGTTACTCGAAGAGCTGGTTAACCTCGCCGGTGAAACCTCGATTAGTCGCGGCCGCTTAGAGCAACAAGTGAGCGATTTTGGTTCTGCCATTGGCGAAATCGATATCACTTTGCGCCGCTTGCAAGAACAGCTGCGCCGCCTCGACATGGAAACCGAAGCGCAAATTGTTTTCCGCCAAGAGCAACTGGCGGACAACGAAGAGTTCGACCCGTTAGAAATGGACCGCTATTCTCAGTTGCAGCAGCTATCGCGCTCGCTGACTGAGTCGGCATCGGACCTAGTGGATTTAAAACGTACATTAAGTGACAAGGTCAAAGATACAGAGGCGATCTTGCTGCAACAACAGCGCATTAACTCGTCGCTGCAAGAAGGTTTAATGCGAGCGCGCATGGTGCCGTTTTCTCGCATGGTGCCGCGCCTGCGCCGTATCGTGCGACAGGTGGCTAGCGAGCTGAATAAGCAAGTTAGTTTCGAACTTGACAATGTCGAAGGCGAAATGGACCGCTCCGTGCTAGAGCATATGGTCGCGCCGCTCGAGCACATGTTGCGCAACGCGGTAGACCACGGGATTGAGTCGCCGGCCGAGCGTTTGGCCGCCGGTAAGCCGGAAAATGGCCGTATTCTGCTCAGTTTTGCCCGCGAAGGCGGCGATATATTGCTGCGCCTTGCCGATGATGGCCAAGGTATCGCCCTCGAAAAAGTTCGCCAGAAGGCGATTGAGCGCGGACTGATGGCCCCTGAAGCCGAGCTCAGCGAGCACGATATTATGCAGTTTATTCTGCAGGCGGGTTTCAGTACTGCCGACAACGTGACTCAAATTTCGGGTCGTGGGGTAGGTATGGACGTGGTCGCCGCGGAGATCAAACAGCTCGGCGGTTCGATGACGATCGAGTCTAAGCCGGGCGTGGGCACGCAATTTACGGTGCGTTTACCGTTTACGGTATCGGTGAACCGCGCCTTGATGGTTAATCTCGGCAAAGAAAGCTACGCAATTCCGCTGAATACCATTGAAGGCATCGTGCGGGTGAGCCCATTTGAGCTCGAACACTACTACAGCCAAGAAGATGCACGCTTTGAATACGCGGGCGAGAGCTACGAAGTCCGTTACTTGGGCGGCATGCTCTATGAAGAAATGCAGCCTCGCCTCGAGGGCCAAGTAATGCCGTTGCCGGTTATCTTGGTGCGATCGGCGCAGCACACCATGGCGCTGCAAGTTGATGGCTTGATGGGCAGTCGCGAAATCGTGGTCAAGAGCTTGGGTGCTCAATTCTCCGCCGTACAGGGCTTGTCAGGTGCCACGGTGATGGGCGATGGTAGTGTGGTGGTAATTCTCGATCCGCACGCCTTGGTGCGTCGCGCTGTGGCAACCATTGGCCTGGCGGCACCGACAACCACCGGAGCGCTGGAGGCGACCGAGCGAATGACTAAAACGGTCATGGTGGTGGATGATTCGGTGACCGTGCGCAAAGTAACGACGCGCTTTTTGGAGCGTGAAGGCTTTAACGTGATTACCGCGAAAGACGGCGTCGATGCACTGCAAGTACTGCAGACGCGCACGCCCGATATCATGTTGTTGGATATTGAAATGCCGCGCATGGACGGCTTTGAGGTCGCCAAAAATATGCGTACCTCCGAAGAGTGGGCACATATTCCGATTGTTATGATTACTTCGCGCACTGGTGATAAGCACCGCGAGCACGCTTTGAGTATCGGCGTGAATCATTATCTTGGTAAGCCTTATCAAGAAGAGCTGCTATTGGAGAGCATTAACGAGTTGCTAGAGGCCTAAATTGAATGGGAGGCCCGTGCCTGAAAGTGGGTGTTTTGGCAAACTCAGCAACACAAGTTGGTGAGTTTGTTCGCCTAATACAAACGGCTGGTCATCGCGCCAGTGCATCCTTAGATGCCTCTCACCCATTGCCTGGGGTGCTGCCCGAGGCCGATGTTTGGCTGGTGACATCGAATCACGGCAATGCTGCTCGGGCTCTGCTGGAGAAGCTCGATGCTGCTAACATTCCCATTATCTACGAAGAAGATGGCGTTATTACGCCGGATGAAGAGCTGGCGGCGCTTAGTGCTCCAGAGCTGCGGCTCAAGCGTGCCAAGCGCTTAGCGAGCAAGCTGCAACTGTTGGCGCACGGGCAAGTTCGAGATACCTCCTGTGCAACCCGAGCGCGCGCTAAGTATGTTTGGGTGTTGGCCGCTTCGACGGGTGGACCAAAAGCGATTGCGGAATTTTTAGATGAGATTCCGGCATCCTTATCCGAAGTGGCATTTCTGTACGTTCAGCATATCGATAACGGCACCATGGAAACCTTGCGGCAAGTTGTCGATAAACACTCGGCATTTTGTGTGAGTACTTTGGATGCGCCGCGAGTTATTCGGGAAAAAACGCTCTATCTCATCCCGCCCAACACACAGATCGATCTGCTCGATAGCGGTGTGATTACGCCGCTGGATCAGCCGTGGGTGGGTGACTATTCGCCTTCGATTGACCAGGTGATTGCCAAGGTCGCTCGTGTCTTTGCCAAGCGCGGCGGCGCTATTATTTTTACCGGCATGGGCGACGATGGCGCACGCAGTAGCAAGCTCCTGCACTACCGCGGCGGTAAAGTTTGGGTGCAAAGCGCAAACTCCTGTGCCGTGGACTCGATGCCTGTAAGCGTACAAGCACTGGTTGATGTGGCCGAGAATGGCGCGCCGGCACAACTGGCAAAAAAATTAGTTGCCCACTTTTCGTTAATGCAAGCGCAGGCCGGGGAGCAAATTATTCCCACTCTGAGCAACGAGTAGCGGCGCCAAATAGTGCTGACAATGCCAACAAGGCGCGAGACAGTTTTTGTATCAGTAATGTTGTAGTTGGATAGAAAGCAACCGATTAAGGTGACAGATATGCAAGAAGAAAATAACCCAGAGGGCGCCGAAGAAGCCGGTGAGGGCATGCCTTGTTTTGTTCTCCCTGTGCAGGGTGGGGCATTGCTAGTACCAAGCGTCAGCATTGCTGAAATTGCACCGGTTGCCCCAATCTTCCCCGATAACAGCGGGCCAGATTGGTTTTTGGGGCATTACAGTTGGCGCAACCGGCGGGTCCCGTTAATAAGCTTTGAAAAGCTCACGCGTGAGCAAGGCGGTGGTATCAACCCCAATGGCCGTATCGCATTGTTTAACAATACGGGTGAAAACACCGAAGTAGGTTTTTTGGCGATTCCTACGCAGGGTATTCCACGCGAGGTGATGGTGCTGCCTGAGGATATGGAAGACAGCCAAGGTAACGTAGGTCTGAGTGCATTCGAGGCCTTGTGCGTCAAGTTTGAAGATGAAGAAATGATCATTCCCAATCTGGGGGCCCTAGAAGACGCCTACTTGGCCTACAAAGACCGACTTTTGTAGGCTATCAAAACAGTATTCGATTTTTAGTTTGGGTATTTTACGGGGTATTTTTTGTGTTGTTATTTGTAGTCGAGCGTTATTCGCTGATGCAGGGGAGGGGCGTATGAGCGCGCTAGTAACCTTGGATCACGGTGCCTATTCAATGGTGATCGACCCAGCCAAAGGGGCTCGAATTACGGTATTTGCCTTTAACGGCAAGAATGCGCTGACCGACTCGGGGCCGCAAACGGGCTCAACCTTTTGGCCCAGCCCGCAGCATTCATGGGGGTGGCCGCCACCGCCAGTGCTCGATAGCCAACGCTATGAGGCGACCCAGGCGGATGGTGCTTGGGTCTTTACCAGTGGCAGTTGTGCCATGACGGGATTGGTTCTCAGTAAAGTCATTACGCCGCGTAAACAGGGTTTTGATGTTGAATATCGCATGCATAACCCCGGTGAAAAAATACTGCAGTACGCACCTTGGGAAATTACGCGGGTAGACGGTGGCCTAACGTTCTACAGGGCCACCACAGCGCCGCTTGAGAGCTCAACACTCCCCGTCATTGCTCTCGGGGAAACGTTTTGGCACGACTATAGCCCAGCGGGCCCCGATAAGAATTTAAAACTATTTGCTAATAATAGTGCCGGTTGGTTAGCCAATGCCAATAAGGGCTTACTAGTAAAAAAGACTTTTCCGAAAATAGCTGAAGCGGACATTGCCCCCGAGGAGGCTGAGGTTGAAGTGTATGCTCACGGTGACCCAGAGCACCCTTATGTCGAAATCGAGCAGCAAGGCCGCTACGGTATCATTTCGCCCGGCGAAACGATCGCTTGGAAGGTCGGTTGGGAGATAGCCGAAATCCCTGAAGATATTACCGTGTCAGTCGGCAGTGATAAGCTACTGAAGCTCGCTGAAGCGCTTTAGGATCTGAGCTACTAAAAAGTTTTTTTGTTGTGACTATTCAACTAAATATCAATAAACCGCTTATCTCTATTTAAACATGCTCGAGACAAAAAAAGGGCCTTTAGCAATCAGCTAAAGGCCCTTTTTGATATTCACATCTTACCGATTAGCGGATGTAGCGGTTGATCGTGTTTTCGTAAAGCTCTTGTTGGCCACTAATTTGTTTTGGCTCGCCTAGTTCGTCACCAATTTTGGCCAATGCTTCTAAGCTAAGCTCACCCTTCTCGAAGGCAGAGCCATTGCCTGAATCAAAGCTCGCATAGCGTCCGCTGCGAAGAGACTCAAGCTTAGACTCTTGCAACAATTTGTCGGCAATTAACAGGGCGCGTGCCATGACATCCATACCACCGATGTGGCCGTGGAAGAGGTCGGCGAGGTCTGTTGAGTTGCGTCGTGCTTTTGCATCGAAGTTGATGCCGCCGCCTTGGAAACCACCGGCGCGCAAAATAACCAACATCATTTCAACGGTTTCGTTGATGTTATATGGGAATTGGTCGGTATCCCAAGCGTTTTGGTAGTCGCCACGGTTGGCGTCAATTGAACCAAGCATGCCAGCGTCGGCGGCAACTTGTAGTTCGTGGTCCATGCTGTGCTGGGCTAGAGTCGCGTGGTTGGTCTCGATGTTTAGTTTGAAGTCTTTGTCCAGGCCGTGTTGACGCAAGAAGCCAATCACCGTGGCCGAGTCAAAGTCGTACTGGTGCTTAGACGGCTCCATAGGCTTGGGTTCGATAAAGAAGGTGCCTTTAAAGCCTTGCGAACGCGCGTAGTCGCGAGCCATCGTTAAGAAGCGTGCCATATGGTCTTGCTCGCGCTTCATGTCTGTGTTGAGCAAACTCATGTAGCCTTCGCGGCCACCCCAAAATACATAGTTCTCGCCGTTAAGTGCAATAGTCGCATCGATCGCGTCTTTTAATTGCGAGCCGGCGAAGGCTACAACATCAAAAGATGGGTTGGTCGATGCGCCGTTCATGTACCGTGGGTTAGAGAATAAGTTAGCTGTACCCCAAAGCAATTTCATGCCAGAAGCATCCATTTTCTCTTTTGCGTAAGAGGTGATGGTGGCCAAACGATCGCGAGTTTCACCGCGGCTGCTGCCTTCTTCAACGAGGTCAATATCGTGGAAGCAGTAGTAAGGTGTGCCAAGTTTGGTAAAAAATTCGAAGGCGGCATCCATCTTCATGCGGGCACGGGTGTTTGCATCAGGGCCTTGCAACCAAGGGCGAATTTGGGGGCCTGGGCCGAAGGGGTCGCCACCGGTGCCACAAAAGGTGTGCCAGTAGCACGAAGAAAAGCGCAAAAACTCTTTCATCGTTTTACCCGCAACGACGCGGTTTTCGTCGTAATATTTAAAGGCTAGCGGATTGTCAGAATCTGGTCCTTCGTATTGAATTTTATTAATACCTTTGAAGTATTCAGTATCTCCGATGAGTGCGCTCATAATGTTTACCTTGTAAAAAAACAGCTGTCGCTGTGTGTATGAATAATTGTGTATTTATCGCTTAAACCGTCTGGCTTAGGTGTTTTTTCCAGCGAGCATAGGCGTCGGCGTATTGCTCCATCGCATTGGGCTCAGGTTCGAAAATGTCAGCGCGTTTTATCGACTGAAATGTTTCTTTTTCGTTTTTGAAAAATCCATGTCCTAATGCAGCACCTCGGGCGGCCCCTTCAACACTGTCGGTTGTTAACAGCTCTAGGGTGCATTGTGTAGTGTTACAAAATGCGTACTGAAACAATGGGCTTAAAAAGAGGCTGCTCGACGGCGCGCGAATAACCTTGCTAGCCCCCCCTAGTGATTCAATGACCTCAAAGCCAGCTTTCAGCGCAAATACGATGCCTTCTTGTGTCGCCCGTACAATATGCCCTAGCGAATGACGGTTAAAGTCGATATCGACCAATCCACCCCCAAGGACTGCATTGTTAAAAATTCGTTCCGCACCATTGCCGAACGGCATAAAGTTTAAACCGTTGCTGCCGATTGGCGTTTTACTGGCGGCATCATTTAGCGTGCCATAATCCACGGTGTTGCCCGCGGCACTGAGTATTTCACGCAGCCAGCTGAAAGATCGACCCGCTCCGTTCACACACGCAAGAATACCATTGCGCGGCGCTTGCTCGTTGTGTGTCACGTGCTGAAAGGTGTTGACCCGGTGCTTGCGGTCACCAATGGCTTTGTCTGTCACGCTGTAAATCACGCCCGACGTGCCTGCTGTGGCGGCGACATCGCCGGGGTTTAGCACATTGAGACTAAAAGCATTGTTGGGCTGGTCACCGCAGCGGTAGCACACTGGCGTGCCGGGCTTGAGCCCGAGCTCTTCGGCGCAGCTGGCGGACACGGACACTTGCTCGCCGATCGCGGGCACCAGCTCGGGAATCAGCGATGCCGACATGCCCCATAGCTGCAGCAGGCCTTGCTCTGGTTGTTGGGCTTTATGGTTCCACAGCATGCCTTCTGAAAGCCCAGTAGCGGTCGTTGTGATATCGCCGCTTAAGCGCATAGCGATATAGTCGCCCGGTAGCATGATCTTGTGGATTTTGGCGAACAGCTCGGGCTCGTTAAGCTGCACCCAGCGCAATTTTGCCGCGGTGAAATTGCCCGGAGAGTTCAATAGTTGTTCAAAGCAGTAGCTCTCGCCGAGCTCATTAAGTGCTTCGTTGCCAAGCTGAACTGCGCGGCTATCACACCAGATGATCGAAGGGCGAAGTACCTGCTGTGCTTTGTCAACACACACTAAGCCGTGCATTTGGTAAGTAATGCCAATGGCTTGAATCGCTGAAGGGTCAATAGCTTTTTGGGTAAAAAGCTCGCCGCAGGCATCCTTTACACATTGCCACCAAAATTCGGGCGATTGTTCCGCCCAGCCCGGTTGTGGACTGGCGATCTCCATCTCCAGCTTTGGGTAATGAGTTGCAGCAATCGTAAGGCCACTATCTCCATTAAAAACAGAGACTTTTACTGACGAACTACCGATGTCGATGCCGAGAAAATACATTGAATAAAAAGGCCTTAAAAATTGATGATGTTAATAAATAAAGATAGCCCAGAAATGCAAAAAGACGACACTTTTGTGGATCTAAGTGCCACTTTTTATAGCTCAGCGACACTTTCTCGTTTGCGAATGGCTAAAAAAAGGCTAGCTGGAAAGGTTAGAGTAAAGGCTTGACGTACGGTTACAAACTTTTTCGCTGTATTACCGTGCTTTTTTAACTAGCGCGAAGCCCTGTATCCACGGCACTGGAGGGCTTTTGGAGTCATAAAAATGACGTTTCTCGATGCGTTGTATTTTGTTAACCTAAACGTGTGCAAATTATGGAGACTTCGAGGCCATATGTGGCCTGAATAGTCATTATAACTGTTATATTCCACCTGATTTTAATCGCTGGTTCTCACGGTACTGGCTTGGGGTGAGGTGTTTTTTCTCAAGAAATTTTCTATTGAAGTGAGAGATATTTCCGTAACCACAGGTCAAAGCGATGTCTAGGATGTCTTTGTCGGAAGAGCTTAGCAGGTGGCAGGCTTCGGCAATGCGCACTTCATTAACGAATGATACGAATGTTCGACCGGTTTGCGTG
The DNA here is from genome assembly GCA_036554385.1 of Marinagarivorans sp. Lineage (GTDB taxonomy): Bacteria > Pseudomonadota > Gammaproteobacteria > Pseudomonadales > Cellvibrionaceae > Marinagarivorans. Next base: position 44,483 of record DATBNJ010000182.1, read on the forward strand.
CGAAAGAAGCGCGAGAAGCTTTGCGGCGCCATATTGACGAGCTTGGCGATGTCTGGCTGTCGAATCTCTTCGTGAAAATGGTTTTTGACATAGTTGATTGCGCTGGTAAGGCGGTCAACGCCTTTAACCGACTTATCAACCTGGTAACTATTACTGACAAGCAGACGGCGCTCGCATTGACTGAGCTTTTCACACAGGATAAGCAACTGGGCGATGCGCGTCATGCCCTCTGATTGACAAACGCTATCGAGTTGTTGGCGAACCTCAGCGGAATAGTCCTTAAACTGGACGGCTTGGTCTGATGCTTTAAACAGCGCGTGAATACTTTGAGCTTCGGGAATATTGTAAAAGCTTTCACCTAAAAATAACGGGTCAAACTGGACTACCAGCATCTCGTTGTTGACCGCTTCGTTGTCGCTGATCCAGCAGTGAGGTATGTTAGGCCCAATCAGCGTTAAGTTGCCGGGATAAAAAGCCTCGATGTTATCGCCCACAAATTGTTTGCCTTGGCCTTTGAGGATAAGGGTCAGTTCGTATTGTGGGTGGAAGTGCCACGTGTGGTTGCTTTGAAATGCAGGGCAGGAAAACTGCAGGACACGGATGGATTCGTGCTCGTCAAGAACAACATTTTCGAAGGCTGGTTTTCCCATAGTCTATTCAATTCTAAGGTGAATTTTAGTATTCATTATATGCTTAATCTGCAAGTAAAGTTCAAGTGCCAAGGCTTTAAATTGCAGTAAATGATAACTTAGTGCTTATGGTAATACAGACTAAATTACTGCTCTTGGGCTACTGGTTAGAACATTGCGTGTGCCTTGGTAAAAATGGGGTGCTTGAGTGTTAAATATAGACTATCTGTCGTGTTAAAAGTTCGGTAGCGTGCCTGCGGCTCCACTGAGCATCATCGGCGGCGCAACTTATTTGTTTTGCGGTTATATCAGGGCAAGCTGAGGCATTGAATAACAACATTGTTTAATGGCGTTAAATAATGCCGAGTTAGCCGCTTGATATGAGCTTGACGGGCTTGGTTTGAGCGAAATACCGCTGAGCGGTTGCAGCGCTGCTCGGCAGAGCAGTATCATGCAGCGCGCAAATACAAAGCGAGTGAACAGTGGTGGCAGCTCTTTAGTGTAGGAGTGCCCACCGAGTGCTCTAAACAATAACGACAAACTTGAGCAAAAGCATATGGAAAATATACCTCCAAAAACCAATGAAAACTTTTCATTTATTGTCTTAATTAGCTGTATTGCAACGATTGGCGGCTTTCTTTTTGGCTTCGATAGCGGTGTGATCAACGGCACGGTTGATGGCTTGAGGACAGCGTTCAACTCAGATTCCATGGGAACCGGCTTTAACGTTGCCTCCATGTTGCTTGGTTGCGCTGTCGGTGCTGCCGTCGCAGGGCGATTAGCCGATGTTTACGGGCGTCGCACCATGTTAATTTGCGCGGCCATTTTCTTTATTATTTCAGCATGGGGCTCCGGTGCTGCAGGCGGCTCTATAGAGTTCATTGTGTATCGCGTGCTCGGTGGCTTAGCGGTAGGTGCCGCGAGCGTTATGGCGCCGGCTTATATTAGTGAGGTGGCTCCAGCGGCTTATCGTGGTCGTCTGGCTACTATCCAGCAAGTAGCCATTATTACGGGATTGACGGCGGCATTTCTGAGCAATTATTTGTTGGCCGAGCTATCCGGCTCTGCTTTAAGTCCATTGTGGCTAGGCTTCGATACTTGGCGCTGGATGTTTTGGGTAGAGATGTTCCCCGCAACTATTTTCTTGGTTGCATTACTGTTTATCCCTGAAAGCCCGCGTTTTTTGGTAAGCCGTCAGCAAAAGGAAAAAGCCTTATCGGTGCTTAGGCGTTTGTACGGTGACGCTGATGGCGAAAAGAAGTACACAGAAATTGACCAGTCGCTCGCTAAAGATCACCACCGCCCGTCGTTAAAAGACTTAATCGATACGAAAACAGGCCGCATTCGTCGCTTGGTGTGGGTCGGTATTGGTTTGGCGACCTTCCAGCAGCTGGTGGGGATTAATGTTGTCTTTTATTACGGCGCTGTGCTGTGGCAGTCGGTTGGCTTTTCGGAAAATGATGCGCTATTCATTAATGTGGTTTCCGGTGCGCTAAGTATTGGTGCCTGTATCCTTGCCTTATTGCTGGTCGATAAAATCGGGCGTAAACCGCTATTGTGGATCGGTTCTACAGGCATGGCGGTGACACTCACTTTGTGTACTATTGCGTTTTCCACCGCGTCTTTTGATGCATCAGGGCAATTGAGCTTGAGCGACAATATGGGCACCTTGGCCCTTATTAGCGCCAACCTTTACGTGATTTTCTTTAACTTGTCATGGGGCCCTGTGATGTGGGTAATGTTGGGCGAAATGTTCCCGAATCAGATTCGGGGTTCTGGTCTTGCGGTGGCCGGTTTGTGTCAATGGGGTACAAACTTTGCGATTACGATTACCTTTCCGATTTTGTTGGCAGGGATTGGGCTGGCAGGCGCTTACGGCTTCTATGCGCTGTGTGCGTTTATATCAGTGATCTTCATCCTCAAATTTGTCCATGAGACCAAGGGCGTCGAACTAGAAGATATGAAGGGCTAGCAGAGCTATTGTATCTAAACCTAAAAAAGCGAGCTCAGGGCTCGCTTTTTTTTGGTTTTTATTGTTTGCGTTGAAAAGTGTGGGCTTCGCAGTCATTGTCGCAAGCGGGGAGTCGCGTTATAAAAAACGCCCCAGAACTCGACTTAATAGTTCGCTCAGGTGGCGCAAAAAGAGCGTGCCGCCGTTGGGCTGGTAACGCTCGGGGTCTTCGTGGCCTACCGCAATTATGGCAATCGGTCGGCTGCCGTGCCGCACAATGCTGACGGCGGCGGAACCCACTTGGTGCTCATTGTCAAAAAGCGCATTGATTTCGGCTTGGCTGATGCCGCTAAACGCGGTTTTGCTGCTTTTGAGCCTTTCGTTAAGTAAGGGCTGAAAACTGTTGTCTGCCCAAAAATGCGTGGTTGCGGAGCTTAGATGTTTGTCGAGTACCCATATAGCGGCGTGTTTTACTTTAAATTCTTGGTCGAGGCTATAGCTAAGGGCGTCGAAAATATCGCCGAGCTCGGAACACTCAATCAGTGATAAGGTGAGCCTTTGGCTTAACTCGAAAAGCCGGTCATTTTCGCGAGCATTGGCTAAAAGTATGTTGAGTCGTTCGCGAATATTGCTATTGCGCTCGCGGTAGGTGTGGACTTGTTTTTCTATTAGGGAAATGGCGTTACCCGAAGGGTGAGAGAGCCTTAAACTTAGCAACAGATCTAAGTGGCGCTCAAAAAACTCGGGATTGTCAGCGAGGTAGCGCTCGACATCGTCTTCGCTAATCGGTGAAGAGGGCTCAAGCGTTGCTGGCTTTTTATTATGCTTATCGCTCACATCTTTCCCCTTATTTGGTTACGTATTAAATGCGCACTTGTCCGTGAAAAACGGTCGCCGTGGGGCCAGTCATCATCACGGAATTGCCCGGCCCCGCCCACGTGATGACCAAGCTGCCACCCGGCAAATTGACGGTAACGGTCTCATCGAGCAGCGACTGAACGCGACCTGCAACTACTGCAGCACAGGCGCCGGTACCGCACGCCAGCGTTTCACCGGAGCCGCGTTCGTAGACGCGAAGGTTAATTTCGCCTCGGTTGACGATGCTCATAAAACCGGCGTTTACGCGGTTCGGGAATTGAGGGTGGGCCTCCACGAGCGGGCCAATCGCTTTTACTGGGTAGTTTGCCACATCGTCGACTTGAGTTACGGCATGGGGGTTGCCCATTGAAACCGCGCCAATGGTAAGCGTTGAAATCGCGCTTGCCTGTGCGTCGGTGGCAGCGCTCGTGTCGATATCAAGAGGGTAGGCGCTCGCTTGGCAATCCGCAATAAAAGGAATTTTACTGGGGCTGAGCTCGGGTATGCCCATGTCGACGGTTACATTGTATTTATCGACGACATTAAGCACCAATAAGCCGTTGGCCGTTTCGGCATTGATTACGTGTTTGCCGGTCAGTTTGCGCATGCGCACAAAAATTGCAAAACACCGGGCGCCGTTGCCACAGTTTTCTACCTCTGAGCCGTCGGCGTTAAAGATGCGGTATTTAAAGTCGGCGTCGCTGCGTGTTGGGGCTTCGACAATAAGAATTTGGTCACAACCCACGCCGAAGTTTCGATCGGCAATTTTGCGTGCCCGATCGGGAGTAATGCTCACCTGCTGGCTAATGGCATCAATCATGACAAAGTCGTTGCCAAGGCCGTGCATTTTAGTAAAGCGAATTTTCATAGTAGGATTTATTCCGCTGCAGGTAGCGTGGCTTCGAGGGCAATCAAGTCTTCGATGCTTTCGCGTTTGCGCACTACGTGCACGGCTTCGCCGTCAACCATAAGCTCACAGGCGCGGGGGCGCGAGTTGTAGTTAGAGCTCATAGTAAAGCCGTAGGCGCCGGAAGACTTCACGGCTAAAAGGTCGCCTTGCTCTAAGGTGAGTTCGCGGTCTTTGCCTAAGAAGTCGCCGGTTTCGCACACGGGGCCGACAATGTCCCACAGTTTGCCAGCTTCGGGCCTTGGATTGACCGGCACGATAGCTTGCCACGCTTGGTACAGCGATGGGCGAATAAGGTCGTTCATGGCGGCATCGACGATGGCAAAGTTTTTGTGCTCGGTGGGCTTAAGGTACTCGACACGTGTTAGCAATACACCGGCATTGGCTGCAATTGAACGGCCCGGTTCAAACATGAGTGCCAGTTTTCGATCGCCCAGTCGGTTTTTAATGGCCGCAATATAGTCTGCAATGGCCGGTGGGGTTTCTTGATCGTAAGTTACGCCAAGCCCGCCACCTAAATCTAAATGGTGAATGCTTATGCCCGATTCTGCGAGCTTGTCGACGAGCTGCAAGACGCGATCGAGGGCATCGAGAAATGGCTGGGTTTCGGTCAGTTGCGAGCCAATATGGCAGTCGACACCAACAATGCGAAGCCCAGGTAGGCTCGATGCGCGTTGGTATACTGCGGGGGCGTCGTTAATATCGATACCAAATTTATTTTCTTTTAGGCCCGTTGATATATAGGGGTGTGTTTTGGCATCGACATCGGGATTGACGCGAATTGATATCGAGGCGACTTTGTTCTGAGAACCCGCTACTTGCGACAAGGTTTCGAGTTCGCTGGCCGATTCAATATTAAAACAGCCTACGCCGACTTCGAGCGCGCGTGCCATTTCACTGGCTGTTTTCCCTACGCCAGAAAAGACAATTTTTGCCGGTTGTCCACCAGCGCGTAAAACGCGCTCTAACTCGCCCACAGATACAATATCAAAGCCTGCGCCCAAGCGCGCCAGAACATTTAAAACCCCAAGGTTTGAATTGGCTTTCACGGCGTAGCAAATGGTTCCTGGCCAATCCCCTAGGGCGTTGGCATAGGCTAAATAGGCATCGCTTAACGCAGCGCGGCTGTAAACATAGGCTGGCGTGCCAAATTGGTTGGCAATGGCGTCAAGGCTCGCTTGTTCAAGGTACAAGCTGTTATTTTTTGCTGTTAAAGACATGTGTAAACCTAATGAGTATGAGTCTCTGGGAGTCGCAGGGTAGTCGGCTCTGATACCGCGGTGCTACCGGTATCATTGGCCTTATCCACGCTTGCAGCACGATTGTTGTCGGCATCGCCGCGCTCGGGCGCGACTAACGGCCCTTTGTGTCCGCAGCCTTGCATAAGCAGTGTCGCACATGCGAGTAGGAACGCAGCACAAGCGGGAAAAAGTGACGCAATGTATACGTTAAGAACGGAGCGCAGGCCGCGCATAGCTCAACTCCAGATGAATTTTAGTTAAACACTGGAGTATACGGGCGAGAGGCATGGCGAACAATAGCGGCGCGCCACTATCGCATGCAGCGGTGCGGCGTTAACGGAGGCTATTTAACAGCGCGTAAACGGTTGAGAATTTGCTCGGCTGACTCTGCTTGAGCTTCCGCGGCGGGGTGCGCGGTTTGCGGCTTTTGAGGGGCCGAGTGCTTGGCTTGCGCATTGAGCCGCGCAATCGAGTGCAGGGCTGTGCGAATGCCTTTGCCGGCTGATAGTTGCGATTGCGCTCGCTGCAGTTGCGCGCTCGCATTTAAGGTATCTAGCTGTTGCTCTAAACGAAACAGGTTATAACGGTTTTGACTGAGCGTGCCCTTTAGGGCATGCATTGTTTGTTCTAGCGCAAGCACCTGTTTGCGATTACCGCACACATTGACATTGAGTTTGGCAATTTCGCTGGCCAGCGCCAGCGCCTTTTTGGCTTCTTCGCGCGCTAGCGCGTGCTGGGTATCCGCCTCGATCTGCTTGGTTTGGTGCTCGAGTTCAGTCAGCGCTTGTTTGGCTGCGCTGTAGTTTTGCTCCAGTTCTTTAAGTTGGGTTTCGCTGTGTTCGAATTGCTGTTTAACGGTGCGAAACTCTTTGCTTACCATGCCTTGCGCCTTGCGGTGGGCCTCAGTTTGGGCATGGGCATCACTTGGCGTGGTGGCAAGCTGCGCAATAACGGTGCTCCAAGTATTCATAGTGCCGGCTCATCAGTGTGGTCGGTTAGCAGGTCGTCGCTTGTCGCGCAATCGCGCAAAAAGTGGCTGTAAGCATTCGCAGCTTGGATCACATTGGCGCCCAAAGTTTCAATTTCTAAGACAATATTTGCCAGTAAAGAGTTCGTCGAGAGCGCGCCAAATACGGTGTAATAGTCGTTGCCGTCGGAATAGGTTTCTATGCCGATTGTCGACAGCGGGAAGTACTTGTGAGTGCGCAAAATAGCGGCATCAAATTGCGCGGTATCCGCAACGTCATCGACGGCCCAAAGTACCGCTTCGACCAGCATCTGTTGCCCTGCGATGGTGAGCAGCAGCGGTAAGTCGCCGAGCTCATGCAGAATTATTTCTAAGCTGTGACCTTCGTCGAGCAGGTTAAAAGTGGCGTTATCGTGCGTGGCAAGGTCGGTGGTGAGCAGCGCCTCGTAAAGTTTGCCAATGGTCCAGCTGGGCGGGTTGTGGGCTAGCATGGCGTCGCCGACCAGCTGCCCCGCGTTGCCAATCGTGGGGGCTTCAATGTGAAAGCGCAGCTCTTTTTCGACCAGCGATAACAGCTTGCCGTTGGCGGGAATAATCCATGCCTCTTTCTTAACAAGGCCTTGCTCGCGTAACCTTTTTCGGAACTCGCGTTGGTAATAGGCCGATGATTTGGGTGCGCGGTGTTCAGCTGAACTGGTGGCTTTTGGCGTCTGCGCTGATTTCTTTGGCATATTCAATTGGCTTTTAAGTCGGTTACACGCGGTTCTGTACGCTACTCACGACAGTTATAGATGCGCTTGGGCCCTTGTGGTTCCGAAAAGGCGCTGAGTTACATGTAAATATCCAGCATTATATCGGCTTGAGCAAGTATTGTGTGCGCTGAGGTTGTGTCTTGCTATAAGTGTATTTGTGCGCCATTAGTTTGGCGCTACCGTGCCGACGAGTGGCTTATAACCATTTAAGTGACTGTTAATTGACGCACAGAATCCCCTTTTAGTCATGAATACAATCTGAGTGCGCTTGTCGTCACCGAATATAACCAATGCGCCGCTCGCATGGCAGCGTGAAGTCGAGAAATGTTTTGAGTAACGTTTCGGACAAAGAGCATACCCGTTGACGACCTCGGATAACCCGCAAATCTTTGGGAATAGTCATTTAGGTGCGAAACCTTCAGTTAGCAAAAAAATATACAGCTCAGTATTTGGCTTGCGTTCGGTGGCGAGTGCAAGCCGTATGGTCCGGTGTTCAAGCGGTGCGTGCCCTTGGGTGCCGGTGGTTCGGGGCTCGGCAAGGCCGTTGCGGTAACTGCCGCGCGCGCGCTGTGCAAGGTTGGCGTGGAGGCCAGCGTTCGCAAGCCGGTGCCGCTATGATTGAGGTGCTGGCGGCGGTGTCTGTTGTGGGAGCTGTTTCGGCGGTCGCGTTGAATCAGCGTGAAGCCCTCGATAGCATGGCCTTGGAAACCCATGCTCAGGTCACTGCAGCGGCGTTACATAGCGCCGCACGAATGCAGCAGGCCCATTGGCTAGTAAGCGGTGGTGTGATCGAGGATTCGCCACTGGTCTATACGCCGACTGGTATTCCAATGGGGCTCGACGGCAACCCTGAGGCCAGCCGAGCTGATTGCCAAGCGCTCTGGCAATCGCTCGTTACAACACCTCAATCGCTGCGCAGCGCTCGACGCTTTTGGTCTATCGATAGCGCCGGCGAATACTGCCGTTTTACCTATCAGCACGAGAATCTCGCTCCCGTACTTATTAAGTACCACACGGTAACTGGCGATGTGCACTATCGGCGGTAGCTGGTGGCGCGCGTCAACAAGACCTTTTTCGCCATTGCTGCTGCCCTAAAAAGCGATTCGTGTCTTAAACTTAAGCTGTTAGCTTACGTACTAATATACTTAACAAGTAGCAAAGCTTAAATGCGAGGGCAATTCATGGCCGAATATCGAGCACCACTGACCGATTTATCCTTTTTGCTGAAGTACCTTATCGAAGCGGATCAGCTGTGGCCTCAGCTAGGTATCCAAGATGCCGACCCAGAGACTGTTACGGCCATTTTAGGCGAAGCGGCCAAACTCTGTGAGCAGGTAGTTGCCCCGTTGAACCGAGAGGGCGATGAGGTTGGGTCGCACTTAAAGGCGGGCGAAGTGGTTGTGCCTGATGGCTTTGTCGAGGCTTATCGCGCCTATTGTGATGGTGGATGGGGGGCGCTAGGTGGGGACCCAGAGTTTGGCGGCATGGGTATGCCCAAGAGTCTTGTTGCCTGTGTTGAGGAAATGCTGCAGGGTGCCTGCATGGCTTTCGGCTTGGCGCCGATGTTGACCGCGGGTGCCTGCTTGGCCCTTCACGCTCACGGCAGTCAAAACTTAAAACAGCGCTTTTTGCCCTGCTTATATTCCGGTCAGTGGGCGGGCGCAATGGATTTAACCGAGCCGCATGCCGGTACCGACCTAGGCCTGATTCGCACCAAGGCCGTGCCCCTTAATACTACGCGACTTGAAGAACCTCTGTACCAACTCACGGGCACCAAAATATTTATTACCTGGGGCGAGCATTCGATGGCGGAAAATATTGTCCATCTCGTGCTGGCAAAGTTGCCCGATGCGCCTGCCGGTTCTAAAGGAATTTCGTTGTTTTTGGTGCCCAAATTTTTGCCCAACGAAGATGGCAGTTTGGGTGAGCGCAATGCATTGCACTGTGGTTCCCTCGAGAAAAAAATGGGTATTAAAGCCTCGGCGACTTGCGTGATGAATTTTGAAGGGGCGAAGGGCTGGCTGGTGGGTGAACCGCACAAAGGGCTGGCGGCCATGTTCACCATGATGAATTACGAGCGTTTAACCGTGGGTATTCAAGCGGTGGCGGTGGCTGAGGCGAGTTACCAAAGTGCTAAAGACTATGCGCTGGAGCGCTTGCAGAGCCGAAGTGCAACAGGCAAAAAGTACCCTGATGGCGCAGCTGACCCAATTATTGTGCACCCTGATGTGCGTCGAATGCTGCTACATATGCGCAGCTTTAATGAGGGCAGCCGAGCTTTTTATTTGTATGTGGCTAAATATCTCGACCTTGCAAAGTTTAGTGATAATGCCGAGCACAGCAAAGCCGCACAAGGGCGAGTGGCGTTATTAACGCCGATTGCTAAGGCTTTTATGAGCGACATGGCTTTATCGGCAGCTGTTGAAGGGCAGCAGGTCTTCGGTGGCCACGGTTATATTCGCGAATGGGGCCAAGAGCAATACGTGCGCGATATCCGCATTACTCAAATTTACGAGGGCACCAACGGCATTCAAGCGTTGGACCTTTTGGGCCGCAAGGTGATCGCCAATAAGGCGGTAGACCTTGCCGCTTATTGCGAAGAAATAGCGCAATTTATTAACCAGTCGCTCGCCTGCGTTTGGCGTGCCGAAGGTGCGGCATTAGCTGGCGCTGTTGAAACCGTATTAGCCGTTGCCCGTGAGCTCGATGCGCGAACGCAACAAAACCCCGATACGATTGGCGATTGTGCCGTTGATTTTTTGCATTTGTTAGGCCTGATTTCTTATGGCTACCTATGGTTGAAGATGGCCGCTAGCGCAGATGCGATACAAAAAGAAAGCGGTGCTGATCGCGAGCGCTTCGGAAAAGATTTTTTAGCGGCTAAAGCACACGTCTGTCGTTACTTTTTTCACAGGGAGTTCCCTCGAGTTGATTTTTTGGTGCAGCGTATTCGTGCCGAAACAAGCGATGTAATGGCTATGTCAGACAACCAATTTTAATCGCTTTTTAAATCCAAGCGGGAACTTTTCCACACGTAAAAGCTCTTTTAGCTCCAGTCATACAGTCGGGTTTACGCCGGTAAACCCAATGTTTAACGGAGAGCCTTTACTTATGAAACTCGTCTTTGCGTCTATCATTTTTGCGACTGGATTATGTTTAAACCTTGTACCCCATAGTGCGTATGCACTATGGCCTTCGGCTGATGGCGATGGCAAGGAGTTGCCCACCTTAGCCCCAATGCTCGAAAAAATTAATCCCGCTGTGGTTAATATCGCGACTTATACCTCGCGCGAGAATGACAACCCATTGCTCAGCGATCCAGCCTTCCGGCGCTTTTTTAATATTCCCGATCAGCCTCAACGCCGTGAGCGTAGCGCTGGGTCCGGTGTGATTATTGATGCAAAAGCCGGTACGGTTATTACGAACCACCACGTGATTAAAGGCGCTGATGAAATTCATGTGTCGCTCACTGATGGGCGCTCTTACGAAGCCGAGTTGATTGGTAGTGACCCCGATGTTGATATCGCGGTATTAAAAATTGATGGCGACGGGCTAACGGCGGTAAAAATGGCGGACTCAACACAAATGCGCGTAGGCGATTTTGTTGTTGCGATCGGTAACCCGTTTGGTTTGGGGCAGACCGTCACTACGGGTATTGTCAGTGCGCTCGGACGAACGGGGTTGGGTATTGAGGGGTACGAGGATTTTATCCAAACCGATGCCTCGATTAACCCGGGTAACTCTGGTGGGGCTTTAGTGAATTTAAAGGGCGAATTAATTGGTATTAATACCGCTATCATCGCACCAGCCGGCGGCAACGTGGGTATTGGTTTTGCCATTCCATCCAATATGGCGAATGTTAGCGTTGAGCAAATTTTAAGTCACGGTGAAGTACGCCGCGGTCAAATCGGTGTGGGTATTCAAGATGTTAACCAGGATCTTCGAAAAGCCTTTGATCTAAAAAACGGACAGCTGGGAGTTTTGGTTACCAGTGTGAGCGAAGGTTCTGAAGCGGAAAAGTCTGGTTTGTTGCCTGGCGATGTGATTATTGCGGTTGACGGTAAAGATACCTTAAGTGCGAGCCAGTTGCGCAACCAAATTGGAATTCGTCGCATTGGCGATACCGTCAAAATTAACGTGATTCGCGAAGGCAAAGAAAAGTCATTTAAGGTCAAAGTGGGCGACCCCTCTAACCTTGCAATTAATGGCAAAGTGCATGGATTATTTGAAGGCGTAACGCTCGAAGAAAACAAAGAAGGTAACGGGGTGATCATCACCAAGCTATCGCGTGATAGTAAAGTGGCTCGCGTAGGGTTGCGGCCAGGCGATGTGATTATTGGTGCCAACCGCATGCGCACTGATAATATGAACGACTTGAAGCAAGCGCTTCAGCGTAATAAATCTCAGGCGTTGCTACACGTGCAGCGCGGTATGGGTACCTTTTATATTGTGATTCAATAAGCGCGCTTTTGCCGCTTAGGTTAGTCAGCCTTTGGCAGTATGAACCAAACGCGTTAATGTCATTCGGAGGCGTTAGTTTTTGGTGGCTACTCGCTAAAGGCGGCTTTTTTATGGGCTGCTAATTAACAGCGCAATCGAGGGTGGCGTAGGTTTAGGATGATGATTGGCGTGTTTGTGTGTAAAATCTCGCGCTTATGTTCGTTCATTGATCGCAATAGGCTCCCCTCAGATGACCAAGCCACTCACTAATTTATCAATCCGAGTGAATATTCCCGAAGAAAAGGAATATAAAGTTAAAGAAGAAACGGTGGTTTTATGGGAGAGGGTGATTTTTGCCGGTTTGTTGATGGTGGCAATTATTGCTGGTGGGGTCGCACTGCTCGTGTGGCCAACAGACGATAAAGCCCCTGTGGCTTTAGGTTCTAATCCATCAGAGCCTGTTAGTGCACCTTTGCAAAGTGTCCTGCAACCCAGCGACAGCGTGGGTGGGCAGCAAGTAAACAAACAACAGGCTTTGGATGTTGGCGTGGTACAAGCGGTTGGTACTACAGCGAAGGCCAAGGTGCAGCTGGTCGAGCCTCGCACTGATACTGCGCCTGTTGCCAAAACCCCGCCGATCCCGGCACCTGCGCTGTCACAGGCTGAGCCTTCGGTCACGGTCGATAGTGGCACTGACGAACGCTTACTAGCCAACAGGGCCGCAGAAGCTAGTGCGCTAGTCGACAAAGAAAGCGTAAAAGATGCGGACGACACACAGCGCGATTCGCCACCCGCTGTTGACTTGCCGTTGGCACAGGTGAATAGCCATTCCAAACATATGCTGCGCGCGGCACTCGCTACTGCGGTATCTGGGCGCGAGCCTGGGAATAATGCAGCAGCGGTTTTGTATGTGCCCAAAGATCAGTTATTGACGGTGTATTTTTTTACTGAGTTAGACGGGCTGCGAAAGCAAACCGTACACTACGACTGGTTTCGCAATGATAAACGCGTTGCGCGCGTGAAAATTCGCCCGCGTTTTGATACCACGGGTAATTTTTCCAGCAAGTATATTAATACCCAAATGTTAGGGCAGTGGCGTGTTACAGCCCAAACCGCTGACGGCGAGTTACTTGCATCCGCGCGTTTTGAAGTGCGTTAAGCGCTTAGCTGATCGCAGTCTCGCGCGCTTTGGGATGTGTTCTCGTGGGCTGTTCTCGTAGCTAGAGCAGCCCAGCGTAGGGCAATGAGCGCTTGCCTTGAACGCGTCACACCGAAAATGATGCGCCGCAGCCACAGGTAGAGCTAGCATTGGGGTTTTCGACCGTGAAGCGTGAGCCTTGCAGTCCTTCTTGGTAGTCGACTCTAGCACCGACTAAGTAAGGGTAGCTCATGGGGTCGACTACGACGCGCACACCGTCTTTTTCGATAAGCGTGTCTTCCTCGTCGAGTTCTTCATCAAAGCTAAAGCCGTACTGAAAGCCCGAGCAGCCGCCACCGGTTACGTAAACGCGCAACACAAGATTGGGGTTTTCTTCTTCCTCTACCAAGCTGCGCACTTTATTAATTGCGTTTGCGGTCACTTGAATAGGGGTTGGGGTATAGGATTGCGCGGAACTCATAGGGGCCTCAACTTAAGATGGTTGTCGATTATTGTTAAGTTGAGTGTTTTAGTCAAGTATTGTTGCAACGGGTACGGGCCACCGGTAGTCCCGCCGCTATAATCCCAGCGAATGACTTGGGTGCTGTTTGACGGGCTTTGGTGCTAGAGCTGTATCTAGGGAAAGATCGCTTCAAGCGATCTTTCCGCACTTCCTTTGGTCGTGGCGTGTCAGGATGGAGACTGGCCGGTTGCAGGCTTGGGCTTCGCTGCTGCAATGTGTTCGACTTTTTTGGCGTTGTCGGCTTTTTCATCAAAGTGAACAAGGTTGCCGTTGACTTGTGAGCCTTTGACCATCTCGATAATGTTGTAGTACACGTTGCCTTGTATAATGGCTTTAGAGGCCAGCTCCAAATGCGTCGTCGAGCGCACATCGCCGCGCACATTGCCGTTGATGACGGCGCCAGGGGCTCTGACTTCGCCTTCGACCAAGCCTTTTTCGTGAATGACGAGGCGCGCATCATTGCCGCCTTCGGCAATCACGTTACCAATCACTTGGCCTTCGATTTGGAGTTCGCCAACAAAGTGGATATCTCCAACAACTTTAGTGCCCCGAGATATCAGCGTGTGATTACTGCCGTGGTCAATTTCTTTTTTGGATCCGAACATGATTCCCCCTAGTTAGCTAACCATTCGTAGCTTTGTGTGATGGTTGTATTTTTGTTGCCTGACACGTTGAGGTGTACCGCAACCTCACTGGGCTCAAAGCCCGTCGGCAGCTCGAAGGTGCCAGTCAAAGTTTGAAAATAGCGGAAGCGCACTTTCAGCGCCGGCTTGTCATCGCCATTTTCTGCAACCGCTAATTCACTATAGTTGTAGGTGGCCGTTTTGCCGTTTTGCCTACCGCTAATTTCAATGGCAACGTGGCCTTTTACCCAGTCGGTGTGCTTGGCCAGCTGTTTGGCAACAACTTTGAATCTGTACTGGTTGGCTGCCCCAGCTGGGGTTAGCTCCCATTCGCCAAGGGCTGGCCCTTTCCCACCTTTACCTGGGCTCATGATATTGCGGTAAAAGTTGTTTTCTTCCTGCGTTTTTTGCAGCGCTGTTTTTAACTCTAGCACCTCTTGGCGAACCGCTTCGTTGGCTTTGCGGTCCACTTCGGCACCGGTTTTGGTGTTGATCAGCTGCTGAGCCATTTCATTGTTGCTCGCTTCGAGCGTTTTGACGCGCTCGGCATGATCGGCCAACATTTGCTCAAGCAGTGCTTGTTGCACGGCACCCGTGCGGTAACCATGATGGTAACCGCCCATCGCCGAAGCCAGTATCGCAGCAACCGCAATAATGCGAATAGCCCACTGGAGTATGGGGCGATGGCGAACTACCACCATACGATGTTGGCGACTTTCTTTAACACTTGCCATGGTTAGCGCACGTTATGGAAGTAACGAGGCAAAATTTAGGCCGCAACGCTCATCGAGTCCAAACATAATATTCATGTTTTGCACGGCCTGCCCCGAGGAGCCTTTGGTGAGGTTATCTTCCACGACGGTGATAACTGCGGTGTCACGGCCTTGTGGCTGGTGAACGGCGATTCGGCAAATATTGGTACCTTTGACAGTTCGAGTCTCCGGTAAACTGCCCGCCGGCAGCACATCGACAAACGGCTCGTTTTGGTAAGCGGTCTCGAAAACCTGCTGCAAGTCGGTGCTTTTATTTTTGAGGGTGGCAAAGAGCGTTGCATGAATGCCGCGACTCATTGGTATCAGGTGCGGCACAAATGTGAGCTTAATCTCGTGTGTGCCGCCGGTAAAGTCGGTCAGTAATTGTTCAAGCTCCGGCAAGTGCCGGTGGCCATCGACACCGTAGGCTTTAAAGCTTTCGCAAAGCTCCGTGTGTAGCATGGCGACTTTAGCGCTACGGCCGGCACCGCTGGCGCCGCTTGCCGCACTTGCAATAAGGTGATTGGTATCGACTAAGCCCTGCTCTATAAGTGGTTTAAAGCCGAGCAAAATAGCCGTTGGATAGCAGCCAGGGCAGGCAATAAGGCGCGCATTTTTGATGGCCTCGCGGTTGAACTCGGGTAGGCCGTAAACGGCTTCGCTCACCCATTGTTTGGCGCCATGCTCTTGGTTATACCACTGCTCCCACACTGCTACGTCGCGGATGCGGAAGTCCGCTGATAGGTCAATGATTTTAGCGCCGCCTTCCAGAAGCTCGCCGGCAGACGCTTGTGCAACACCGTGTGGGGTAGCAAAAAATATCACATCACAGGCGAGTAGCTCGTCCGTGTTGGGGCTGCTGAAATACAGGTTGTCGTAGTGACCGCGAAGGTTGGGAAATAGCTCTGTGACCGCTCGCCCATCTTCCGCGCGCGAGGTTATGACGCTAACTTCGGAGTGTGGATGGTTGGCGAGTATTCGGAGCAATTCAACGCCGGTGTAGCCGGTGCCGCCGACAATACCTACTTTAATCACAGTTCACCTCTGTTGTGTGTTCTAGCTAGAATTAGCGCTTTGCTAAGTCGTTTAATCCGTTACACTGGCAGGCGCACGCTTGGATTGCGTTAACCCATAACCCATTAAACCCAGTGCGGGCCCGTAACGGCTTTTATGTGTGCTATTTTTTGCTGCGCATAGCTTTTGGGACGACTGCATAATAAGGCTCGGGTTGAGTCGCCATCATTTGTCCTAAGCTGCCTTGTATTGCGGCTAAGCGGTTGTCGTTAAAGGCAAATACGCTGTCGCAAAGGAAATAATACGCGCCGATGCCGCGTATGGTAATGACCTTTCACTTAAAACAAAAGCTATATCACTATGGCCGATACCTTTGCTAGGTGGGTGAAGCGCGTTGACAGCGCTATCGTCCACTTCCGACATTCACTGTCTTATATCGACGCCTTGCCACAGTTAACGTTTCTCGGCTTGGTGATAGGCCTGTTTACCGGGCTGATCATTGTGTGTTTTCGTCTCTGTATCGATTGGCCATTAAGCTATTTTATGCCAGGCGGCCCCGAGTCTTTCGAGCAACTAACTGCACATACCCGCACGGCAATGATTTTTAGCGGGGCTTTTGTGTTGTGGCTGTTTTTACGGGCAATGGGGCCGCAAGCATCGCAGGTAGGTGTTGGGCATGTCTTGCATCGGCTACACAATTTTCAGGGGCGACTGCCCAAACGAAACGCGTTTACACAGTTTTTTGGCGGCATAATTTGCCTGTTGAGCGGTTTTTCCGTGGGCCGAGAAGGGCCTGCGGTTCACTTGGGCGCGGGCTGCGCAAGCCAAGTGGGTAATTGGCTGCGGTTGCCTAATAATAGCCGTCACACTTTGGTGGGTTGTGGCGTGGCAGCGGCCATTTCCGCGTCGTTTGATACGCCGATGGCGGGGGTAATCTTCGCTATGGAGGTGATCGTTATGGAGTATACGATCATTGGGTTTGTGCCTGTCATCATGGCTTCGGTAATGGGGGCGGTATTGAGCCAGGCGGTTTTTGCCGGTGCCGGTGATCTCGTTTTGGTGCGCGATGATATGGAAAGCTTAATTGAGCTGCCGTTCATGGTGGCTTGTGGTCTTGTGATTGCCGTTAGTGCTGCACTTTTTATGCGTTTGAACATCGCCGCCATGCGCTTTCGGCATTGGCCACTATGGCAGCGCTTATTCTTGGCGGCGGTTATTACCAGTGCTGTCGCTTGGTGGCAGCCGGCGATAATGGGGTTAGGCTACGACACCGTTCGACAGGCCATGGCTGGCGAGTTGGTTTTTGCAGCTTTAATTGTTATTTGCTTTAGCAAAATTGCCGTTAGTGCGTTTACCATCGGTTTAGGGTTGCCAGGTGGTGTAATTGGCCCGGCTTTGGTGAGCGGCGCCTGTCTAGGCGGCGCGTTGGGGTTGTTAGTGCCGGTGATGTACCCAAGCATTGCGATCGAACCAGCTTTTTACGTATTAATTGGCATGGCGGGAATGATGGCGGCGGTTATTAATGCTCCTCTTGCGGCCTTGGTGGCTGTTTTAGAGCTTAGCTATAACCCGCACATTATCTTTCCTGCGATGTTGGTGATTGTGGTGGCCTGCGTGGCGACCCGTTACTTTTTTAACTTTGGTGGTATTTTTAACGAGCAGCTAAAGCACAGCGGGCGTCCGCTTAATCTCAAGCCCGCCCAGCAGGCATTGCGTCGAGCGGGCGTTAGAAGTGTTATGGATTCGGCGCTAGAAATCGTGCATCGTGAAATGGACTACGAGCAAGCCAAACAGGTGTTGGCCCGCAAACCTAGCTGGCTAGTCGTCGATGAGGCGCCAAAATATACCGCGCTAAAAGCGGCAAATTTAGCCACCTGGTTGGAGGATGCTCCCGTAGAGGTGCTTGCATTGGAAAAGAATATTGATCTTTTTGATATTCCCGCGCAACGCCTTATACTGGCGGCAATACACGAAGATGCGAGTTTGTGGGAAGCAGAGCAAACCATTAGCCAAGGGCAGTGCGATGCAGTCTATGTGGCTAAACCACACCACTCAGTACTCAGCGCCATGCAAGGCATTGTTACGGCGGAGCACCTCGACAATTACTATCATTCATAGCGCATGTCTGCGCGAATTTAAACTTTAGGAGTACGTATGTTGTGGGTTAAAGCGTTTCATGTCATGTCGGTTGTTACTTGGTTTGCGGTGTTGTTTTATTTGCCGCGCTTATTTGTTTATCACGCTGCATGTGAAGACGCTCCGGGTAAAGAACGCTTTAAAATTATGGAGCGGAAGCTTTATCGTGGTATTGGTATACCTTCGATGATTGCGGTGTGGGTCTTGGGTGTTTGGCTGGCAACGTTTCAGTGGGACTACCTAAAAACGCAAGGCTGGTTTCATGCCAAGCTGACGCTTGTGTTTTTACTGACCGGTTACCACCATATGTGCGGTGCTTACGTGAAAAAGTTTGCGCGCGATGACTTTCAGCCCCCAAGCCATGTGTTTTTCCGGTGGTTTAATGAAGTGCCTGTCTTATTCCTTATTGCGATTGTTATTTTAGTTGTCGTGCGGCCCTTTTAAGCGGGCTTAAGCTCAAAGCTTTGACTGGCTACGCGCTTGCCATTCACTTGGATGTGAACGCGTTGTTGGCCACTGTAATAGCGGCGTGTGGTGATGGTTTTAAATGAATAGCGCTTTGATAAAGTCACCACCTGCCCTTGGTCTGCCTCTAGTGTTTTTAATTTAAACACTTTGCTGTTGTGCTGGCCGTTAGCGCGTATAAAGTCGATGGCATAGTCAATAACGAGCTTCTGCTTTTTTTGGCTTATGAACGATACGCTAAATGCTAAGTCTCCTTCGGGTTTTATCTTTTGTGACCGTAGCTTTAGCTCGACATGATTAATGCTGGCTTCGTGCGCGCCCAGTAACGCGAGGCTGCGGGGGTGGCCCTGCTTAATCAGCGTACGGCTGGCGTGGCGAATAATCCACTGTGTTTCTTTGCTGGCGTTGTTTTGCCAGGACTCTAGTCGGCTTAATACGGTTTCGGGGTGGTCCTTACTGATATCATTGAAATTATTCGCCACGGATTTTCTAACGTATAGGCTTGGGTCGTTTTTGAGGGCTTCTAGGATTGGCAAAATGGGCGCAGGGTTTGCCACTAACGTCCGAAGCTTAATGCCCCAAGGGAGTCTCGGTCGGCACCCTTCGCTGGCCAGGCGGCGCACGTGTTCATTTGAGTGTGCCGCCCAAACGCCCAGTTGCTTGAATGTTAGGTCCGGGTACTTTTCAATAAATGGGCGAATGGCAAATTCGGCGCTAAACAAAGGTGTTAGGTGCTCTAGGGCTTGGTAGGCGGGTAAGGGGTGTTTTATGCCGTGGACTGCCACGAAGTCAATAATCGGCCACGCCGCAAACCCGCGAAGAGCGGCTTCTGGGTTACCCGAGTCCCAGTGGTGGGGGAGTTCACAAAGCGCGGGCGCAATCGCTTTAAAATCTGGCAATTGAGTATGGATCGCCGCAATGATGTGGCTCACTCGGGCTTTAAGCGTTAGTTTTTCAAGCCCAGTGCACGCTTGCATCTTAAAGTTTTCACTGTCAAAGCTTTTGACCACAGCGGATAAGCCCGCCGCGATACGCTCTACAGCTTGCTGTGATAAGGCGTGTTTCATGGGCGTTCCTGCGCAGTTCTATTAAGAAATTGAATACGTGTGCCATGGTTGCAACGCTATTCTATATCCTCCAACTTTTTTAGCGCCAGTAAAAACTGTTTTTTTACCTTTAATCGCAGGCTGTTATCGGCGGAAATTTCATTCAGGGTTTGCTGTTCTAGGTTTTTAAAGCTGGCGATTTGACTGGCTTTTAAACCTTTTGAACGCGCGATATCTTGAATCTGGCCAAAGCCGCTGCTGACATTGGCTTTGGTGCGTTTATTTAATGTGTCAATAGCAATATCTACTTCATGGGCAATTTTTTTGATCTCGTTAGTGCTTTCGTGAAGGGCTTTGCGTTGTTTTTTGTAAGCTTGGTCTGCGCGCATGCGCGCGATGATTTTGTCGGATGTTTGCAATAGGTTAAGGATGGCATATTGCTTTTCGTTGGTGCTGGGCAGGGCATCGACGGTAATTAGCTTTCCCGAAATATGCACGTAGTGAAAACGTATGGATTTGCCGCCATCTTTCGAGTCTACTTCGTCAATGCGCATGTTTTTGATGAGGGTTTTTTCTTTGGCTTGGAGAAGCCCAGACGGGTCTATTTCTAACGACCGAGTGCCGAGGTTGATCAGCAGGCCGGAAAACCACCCTAAATCTCCCAAGGTTTGATAGATAGATAGGGATATATCCTCTATCGAGTTTGCATCGAGGCACTCGGAAATAAAAATCATAACGGTTTGGTTAAGATCCTGAATGTCTTTGGCTTCTGAGATTTCACCTTTAAGTAGGCTGATGGTTTGCTCCAAGCCGGCTAGATTGCAGTCGCTTAAGGGGGTAGTGACGGGCTCCTCTTTGGGATGCTCTTTGTGGTGTTGGTATTGGGTTTTAAGTACTTCTAGCTCGCTTTCGAGTGTGTCGATACACAATTCGGCGTCGCGTAAATTGTTTTTAAGGACGTTGACGTCACTATTGGGCTCATTTTTTTGTGGCGTCTTATTGGTCGAATGGCTAACAGCGTTTTTATCTGTACTGG
>DATBNJ010000189.1:0-5587 GCA_036554385.1 Marinagarivorans sp.
TGTCTTGATCAAAAATTGGACCCAGAACTCTAAACTCGAGCACAGTAATGAAGCCGTTTTAAATCAATTAATGCCGCCAAAGGCGCCACCATTTTATTGACAGAAACTTGCTAACCCCCGCTACACACTGCCACTCGCGAAAGTCAGGCAGTACTGCACCTCGTCCGCCGAGCCCAATATCACCTCGTCTTTTTGATGAATGGCCTCTGGCGTAATATCCAAAATTGCACAGGATTGCGAATAAGCTAAACCACCCGCACCCTCAATTAACAGGGCCATGGGATTGGCCTCGTAGAGCAAACGCAATTTTGCGTGGGCACTATGTGTTGGCGTTTGGCTTTGTTGCGCTGAATGATTTAATGCGGCGGCGGGCAATAATAACGGATACATAAAAATGCCGCCGCGCGAAATAACGCGGTGAACATCAGCCACCATCGCCCCACTCCACCGCATGGTGTAGGCTTTTTTTCTCGGGCCGTTTGGCCCAGCCATTAGGCCTGCAATGTAATTGCGCAACCAAGGCTGCCAGCGAAATTGGTGGGCCATGTTAATGGCAAATTCTTGGGTGGTTTTGGCAATATGGTAACTAGCACGCGTTAAATAAAAGCCCGGCTTTTTTGCCTCACCCGTTAATGGGGTGGCATTTTTGTGATGATGCAATAGCGTATAACCGCGCGTGGCGCCACCTGTTGACAGCACGCATTGCGTTGCTGGCCCATACAATACATAACCGGCACACAACTGCTGGCGGCCGGGCTGTAAAAAGTGCGCATCGTTAGTGTGCTCGCAATTACGTAGCCTTGGGTAAATCGTGAATATCGTGCCTATGGGGCCATTAACGGCAATATTACTGGAGCCATCAAGCGGGTCGAAGGCAACCACGTATTGCCCGTTGGGATGGCACGGCACCGTTTTGGGTTCTTCCTCTGAGGCGAGTGCGGCAACGCTATTTAACTGCGATAAGGCATTTTTAAGGGTTTGATTGGCAAAACCGTCTAATGGGGTTTGTGCCTCGCCGTGCACATTGCGCGGCGCGTTTGGGTTTGCATCGATGATGGGGCCGCGGGCAATGTGCACAGCCAGGTTTTGGGTGGCCGTTAATAATGCGCTAATCACGTCGATAAGCGATTGGGGCACGCCATCGGCCTGTAATACCTCGGTAATTTCGGTATCTGCATGCATGGCTATTGGGCTAAATCCGATGCCTGTTGGCAAATGGCTAAAAAATGCCCAGGGTCCAAGCTTGCGCCACCGACCAACACCCCGTCGATATCGGCCTGTGCAAGCAAGTCGGCAACATTATTTTGGGTTACGCTACCGCCGTAAACAATGCGAATGCGCTCGGCGTCTTGCGCGCCAAAAATGCCGCGCAACTCGGTGCGAATGATTTGGTGCGCCGCTTGGGCTATGGCCGGCGTTGCCGATTGGCCGGTGCCAATGGCCCATACCGGTTCGTAAGCAATGCAAAGGTCGCGGCCGTTTAATTCAATGGCGTGCAGGCCTTCGCGCAGTTGTTTGGCCAACACCGGCTCGGTTAAGCAGGCATCGCGCTCGGTTTGGCTTTCGCCGATACACAAAACGGGCAATAAACCGTGCGCGAGCGCGGTGCGCACTTTGATCTGGCAACCCTCGTTGTTTTCGGCAAACATGGCGCGGCGCTCTGAGTGGCCAATCAAACATAAAGAGCAGCCTGCTTGTTTGAGCATTTGCGCGGAGGTTTCGCCCGTATAGGCCCCCGAATCGAACCGGCTGACGTTTTGGCTGCCGATCAGCAATTGGGAAAACTGCAAAAACGTCTTCATATCGCGCAGGTAAATAACGGGCGGGCAAATGGCAATGGTGGCGCGGAAGTGCTTGCCAATAAATGAAGCCAGCGACATGCAAATTAAGTCGAGGCCGCCATTGAGTTTCCAATTGGCAATCACAATGGGTGGACGCGTTACGGGGTTATCGGTGGCGTGTTGCGACACGAAAGGCTCCAAGTGTGGGTTTACCTTTAAGGTATACCACAGGGCGCGCTTTTGCGCGATAAAGCCGCCAGCGCGCTATAGCACCATGGCAAAGGGCTCTCGCTCTTGTGCCACGTTTTTGGGTTCAGCCTCTGGGGGGCTTTGGCCACTTAAGCGCGTTAAACGCTCGGCGGTATTTGACAAGTGGTAGCGCATGGCGGCACGGGCCGCTGAGGGGTCGCGCGCGGTAAGGGCCGCTAGAATCGCTCGCCGCTCTTGGCTGCAGCAGCGGTTATCGGCATCACTCATTGGGCGGGCGTGGGCACTGCCGATGGACCAAAACGGCTCGCCAATAGCCATCAACACGGCGTTATGTGTAGCTTTGGCGATGAGTGTGTGGAATGCAGCGGGCTCTTGATTGAAGGCGCTTGGTGCGTCTAGCTCGCGGCTAAGCGCGTCGAGCTCTTGGTCGCTAATGGTTTGGGTGGCCATGGCGGCAATTTCTGGTTCCAACAGCAGGCGTGCTTCTAGCACCGCTAACTCGTCCGTCTGCGCCTGAGCCCCTGCTGTACCCTCTGGGGCTTGGTTTATGGCTTCATTTGCGATGACGTAGACGCCAGAGCCGCCTTTTACTTCTACGCAACCGGCCAGTTCCAGCGCAATAATGGCTTCGCGAATGGTTGGCCGGCTGACCTCAAAGTGCTCGGCGAGTTTTCGTTCGGCGGGCAAGCGAGTACCCGCTGTGTAATCACCGCGGACAATTTGGCGGGCAAGTTCACTGGCCACTTTTTGATACAAGCGCCCGGAGCTACTGGATAAAAGTAGCGCCAATATCGGGTTGGATTGACTCACGCCGCTTAACGCAGGGCCAGACTGACTGCTCATTTAACTACCATACCTTTATGTGGCTTAACCTTTACGTGGCCGGTTGCGAAGGCCCAATTCAGCGCAGCGCTTTATGCAGCCTTGCCGCAAAACCTTGACTAAAAATAAGCGATTCTGGCGTAAGCGCCCAACGCGCAACTGCACCACTACGCTTTGCACCAAGCCGTCAAAATAACACTTACGGTTAAAAAACTTTAACTTTTTGGTGATAAACGTCAACAGTTTAACGTTTTTTATAACACAAAAGCCATTTTTTATAAAAAAACGGCTAATTATGGGTTTACTGAAAACCTAACTTGTGATCCAAAGCTATTGCCTGCAAAGGCTTGATTCGCCACCGGAATCTGGTGTTTTAGGACTCGGCGCCGCCAATTGGCCGTTGCTAACACGCCTTTTTTACACGAGAGATTAAGCCAGAAGCTGCCGATTACACGACGCGAATGGCGACAAGCTTACCGCCGCTACCCTTGAGGCAGTCGCACTGGCGCACTACCATGCACGCCCTTTTCGAGCCTAAGGGTGGCGTTGATTGATTGCACACCAAAGGGTGCGCATTGGCGATAGCGGCACGTCTTAATAGCGTCACACCGTTTTTAGGGGGTGACACCTTTTGTTCGAGGCGTTTTGGTTGGTGCTTGGCACTGGCGGCTTGTTAAGCTAACGGCCCGGTGTGTCGCACCAAATTTAGCGCGCTTTTGCGCAAGGATGCGCCTTTATCGACTACCCGCTGTGGCTGCGCGCAACCCGTCGGCACAGCCTATACAGCAAACACCCCCTACTATTGATGGGGACAGGCCCAACTTAGCCCGCCGCAATGCGGACCCGTTAAGTATTCAGGAAACAGTGCGCTGCCATGCAAGAAAGCAACAACCCGCAAAGTGAGGCATCGGTGCAATGGTACCGAGACCACCGCGAAGAATTAGTCGCCTACGCGATAAAGCACTTTCGCTTAAGCGCAGATTGCGCCGACGATATCGTGCAGGCGGTGTACCTGCGCATGCAAAACACGCAAACCGATATTCAAAACCGGCGCGTGTACGCGTTTCGCGTTACCCACAACCTGTGCATTGATTTAAAGCGCAAAGAGAAATCTAAAGCCGCCATTGACGACCACGTTAGCCAACACGGGCAGCTGACCGACGATATTTGCCCCGAGCGCACAACCAGCGCGCGGCAATTGCTGGCCAAGCTCAATAGTGTAATTTGGCGCATGCCAGAACGACGGCGCAAGTTATTTACCATGCATCGCTTTCAAGAATTAAGCTTTGCTGAAATTGGCCGCCGAACCGGTTTGTCTGAATCGGCCGTGCGCAAGCACGTCGCCAAGGCCCTTGCCGAGTGCCAAAACGCCCTGGGGAATGACCATGTATAAACGAATGTTGCAATCGATGCGGGCAAAGCGCGCTCGCCATTGGTTTATCAAGTTACACAACGAAGCCGTCACGGGCGACGAGCTTTATGCCTTTAACCGATGGCTAGAGGCCGAGCCCAACGCACTCGCTTACCAGCAGCTAGAGCGCACCTGGCAAGCGCTTGGCGCATTGCGCGAAACTAAAGAAGGCGAATTGCTTACGCGCCACGCCAACAGTGGCGCCCATAGCCCGCAAGGCGCGGGCACCGTCCAGCTAAACCCGTGGTACAGATGGCGGCACGCCTATGCGGCCATGGCTAAGGCACCGGCGCGCTGGGTTAACTCATCAGGCACGAGTGCCGCGGCATTGGTGTCGTGTGCTTGTATAGCCGTTGTTTTATTTATTGTGGCATTTAAGCCAGACGCGCCCTGGACGGAGTACTCGACCGCCGCCGCAGAAACCCGCGAGTTAACCATTGCCGATGGTTCGCATATTATTTTAACGCCACAAACCCGTATTAAAGTGCAATTGGGCAACCACAGTCGCAATGTGCAACTGCTTAGCGGCCACGCGTTTTTTGATGTCGCTAACGATGCTGGCCGCCCGTTTAGCGTGGCATTTAAGCAGTATTCCGTGCTGGTTACCGGAACCGTGTTTGGCGTTAATACCAAAACGCACGACTTTAAAGTGAGCGTAGACGAAGGCCAGGTCGCCGTTCGCGTACACCAACAAGGCAATAAGATGCAACAAAACCTTAACCAAGGGCAGTCGATTACGGCTTCCGACAACCAGCTTGGTGATATTCAGCCAACTGCAGGCAATCAACTGACCTTGTGGAAAAGCGGCATTTTGGTGTACCGCGATACGCCGCTTCGGCAAATTCTTGCAGAAACCAACAGCTACACCTTAGAAAAGGTTTTTGCATCCAATACCAAGCTCGGCGATACCAAAATCAGCTTGTCGATTAACATCAGCGAGCTCGGCGAGTTGCCAGCCATGCTAGAGGAGCTGCTCCCGGTGAAAGCGGTAAAGTCGGATTACCGCAAAGTGGTATTAATTGCGCGTTAAAGCGCAGCGCTGAGCACGAATCGTTGCCCAGCGCCCTTCATTTAAAACCATAATCGCGTAAGATTGCCGGCTTTGCGCTTTACCCTTCACTTGGCAATGCATGATTGATGTTTAGGAAATTCGTTAAATTGTATCGTGAAACGCCATCCCCCCGCTTTCACCCCCCCACAATGGGACCTCCAAGGATGGAGGAAATGCAGAAGGTTATCTGGAATAAACGCGGTAAAAAGTGCGGTTTTTTAGTGCTCGCAAAGTGGTGGCTGGTTTTAGGTTGCGGCTTAGGGGTGGGCTTTAATGTGCACAGTGAGCCTACGACTGCCGCGCATACAGCCA
>DATBNJ010000199.1:0-35994 GCA_036554385.1 Marinagarivorans sp.
GACGGAACTTATGCACAGGACGTGCGGTAATCCGGCTTTGCATCGGTACAGGATGTACTTTATTAGGGCAGTGCAGGAGCACACTGCCGAGGAGCAAAAGCCGGTGACGCCGCTATCGCGTAAAAAGTGCATTTTTAGAGGTGCCCTCAGGTCTGTTCGATCCCAGTCATGGAACAGTTGATCCACGGTTTCAATGTCAGGTAACTCGATTTTCTGTTTTTCCAGAAGAGGATCTATGCCGTCGCGTACTTCTTTTCGAAAATAAGCGGCGGCAATTCGAGCGTCTGCCAACGACATTAAAGGGAATTGTCCCAAGGTCGCTTCTCGTCTTCCTTTGGCTGTGGTGTAGCGGATCATCCAATAAGGCGAGCCCTGTTTGCGGACGCAAAAGTATAGGCTTTCACCGTCTGAATATTTTTTTGGGTCGGCTTTGCTGTAAGCAATAACCTGTTTTGCTGTGAGTTTTCCCATGTTTACTCCATAGTTGCTGAAATAATGGAGGGGGCAATAATGGCTGCCCACCACCGATTTGCTTATTGAATCAGCAGCTAACCTGTTGTGGTGGCGAGTTAAATGCGAAAATTGGGCAACTTACTGCTCACCAATTTGCTCACCGCAAAACGCTTATTGAGCCAAAATGAGGGGGCTGCCCACCATTCTGCCCACCACTAAACAGGTAATTGGTAACGGACATCTGCAAATCGATTTGGACGGGAAAAATAAAAAAGCCCTGTATTTACAAGCAAATAACAGGGCTTCTAAGACATTCTTGGACGGGTAAAAAAACTATTCAATGTTTTGTATTTGCTCGCGCATTTGCTCGATAAGCACTTTTAGCTCTACCGCAATTTGCGTAACCCCGCTGGCAATGGCTTTACTGCTCAGCGTATTGGCTTCGCGATTAAACTCTTGCATCAAAAAATCAAGCCGGCGGCCGATGGGGCCTTGTTGTGCTAAAGTTTTTTGGGTTTCCTGGATGTGCGTATCGAGCCGGTCAAGTTCTTCGGCGACATCGGACTTTTGCGCGATGATTACCAGCTCTTGCGCTAAACGGTCTTGGTCGACATCCACCTTCAACGCCGCGATTTTTTGTGCAAGCTTTTCTTGCTGCGTTTTAATCAGCTCGGGCATTTGTTGTCGCAAGGTCGCTACATGCTGGCTAATCGCTGTTAATCGGTCTTGAATATGTTGCTGCAAGCCTTGCCCCTCCCGTGTGCGGCTAAGCTTGAACTGCTCTAGCGCCTCGGTCATTGCCGTCTTGGCGGCGCTTTTTAGCGCATCGGCATCGAGCTCGCCCGTCTGCACAATGCCGGGCCAACGCAGTGCCTCCAATGGATTAATTGGCGCACTGTTGGGCAACTGAGCCATGACATCAGCGGCCAATTGCGCCAAATTACTTAGCGCCGCCGAGTTTATCGACTCATTTTGATCACCTTCTTGGCGCAAAAAGAGCGAAACCTCAACCTTGCCGCGACTAATATTTTTTTTGAGCAGGTCACGAAAATCGCTCTCGGCCGCCCGGAGGCTCTCAGGCATGCGCAGCGATGGCTCTAGGTAGCGGTGGTTAACACTGCGAATTTCGCAGCTAAGGCGCCCCCACGGGTGCTCATGCTCAATTCGTGCAAACCCGGTCATACTTTGGGTCATGTAAAACTCCTTAGGCTGTCTCGATAAAATGAACCGAAGTTTAACATAGGGTTGGGCCAGCCCTGTGTGGCTGGCATAATGCCCGCTCAGTACACCCTGCGAGAAACGGCATTGCTCGCTCCTCCACTATAGAGACACTCATTATGCAAAGACCTAGCGGCCGCACACCCGACCAGCTTCGCCCCGTAAAAATCACACGCAACTTCACAAAACATGCAGAAGGTTCTGTACTAGTGGAGTTTGGCGATACCCGCGTATTGTGCAACGCCAGCGTCACCGAAGGCGTGCCACGCTTTTTAAAAGGGAGTGGTCAAGGCTGGTTAACGGCGGAGTACGGCATGCTGCCGCGCTCCACCGGTAGCCGAATGGACCGCGAAGCGGCGCGCGGCAAGCAAGGGGGTCGCACCGTAGAGATTCAACGTTTGATCGGTCGATCATTGCGCGCCGCCGTCGATTTAAAAGCGCTGGGAGAATTTACCATCGTTGTCGATTGCGATGTTATTCAGGCTGATGGCGGCACGCGCACAGCCTCGATTACTGGCGCTTGTGTTGCGATCGTTGATGCGCTCAATCACTTACAACGCAGCGGCGCACTCAAAACAGACCCGTTGCTCGCGATGATTGCATCGGTAAGCGTGGGCATTTACCAAGGTGAGCCGGTGCTCGACCTCGACTACCCCGAGGATTCCGCCGCCGATACCGATATGAATTTGGTAATGACCGAAAAAGGCGGCATTATTGAAATTCAAGGCACCGCCGAGCAAGCGCCTTTTAGTGAGAATGAGTTCCAAGCGATGCTTGCGCTCGGCAAAAAAGGTATTCAAGACTTGGTTGAGTTGCAAAAACTAGCGCTGGCCAACGCATAACATAAGCCGTTACGCCTGAAAAGTTAAAAGTCGAACCATGCCTCTCGCATGGTTCGACTTTTTTGCTTGGGGAGTTAACGATTTTCTAAGCGATTATAATCAAGCATACCCGCCCAGATCGGTGCAGTTTCTCGGTAGTGCCGATGCAGGCGATCGCTAAACGCCCAAAAGTTATCGGCCGTGCGTCGCACACCGAAGCGGTCGACAAGCTCACGGTAATCGTCTTGCGAACTCAGCGCTTTGGCCGCAGCAAAAAACACCGGCAGCTCGGCCTCAGTTAACGAAAAAAACGCATTGGGGTAGCTGCCCGCAATGCCTTCCAATAGCGAAATACTATGTTCCGAAGGGAGCAGATTTTCTTGCTCTTTAAACATTGTTGAAACATTTTTATGGCCATTATTTTTGAACAGAGAATAATAGTTTGAACCAGCGGCGGCTTTAACTTCGAGAATACTCATTTCAGCCAAATACTGCACCGCGCTACCCTTCCATGGAGCAACCTCTGCATGCATATCGCCTGAGACATCCTTCACCGGCTGACCTCGTCCCCCGTCGTAGGCAGGCGCTAGGCGCTTTTTAATGCGCCGAAATAGTTCCTCTTTTGGGTTATCCGTCGCGTAATGAATCACCGAAGTTTTCATTTGCTCTAGCGACGGGAAGCTCAAATATTCTTGCGCCTTTTCCTCAGCACCTTGATACCAGTCTTCACGCTCACGGGCGCGAACCTCGGGCGGCAAAAAATACAAGAAGGTCGCCTCCCCCTCCATGCGCAAAAAGTCCATATATATGCGTGATAATAATTGATGCCCAACATTGCCGTACACATCGTAGCCCGCGACAAGCAAGTAATAGATGCGCTCGAGCAAACTGTAGTCAATAACCCAAGCTGTTTTTGGCACGCCGCCTACCAAACCTTGCTGTACCGAGGCGCTATCAAAGTGTCTAAATATTGTTAGGCCAGCATTGGCGTTTTCACCATCACCATCCCAGATTAAATCGAGGTCTCTTTCGGCTAAATATGGCCCAAATTCCGACAACAGCTTATCGCGCTTGGCTAAATGCTTAAGCTGTTTATCCGCATATTTGTGCCATGTAGAAAGCGGCAAATATATGTCCCCTTCCGTATTGGGCATTTTAAAATCTTGATAATTTTCGGCAAGAAAATCACTGTATTGCTCAGCCTTATTAATTGATGGGTCGACAAACACCACCCAAAAATGATCGCGTATCACGTTGACCGCGACCTGCCCTCGGCAGACCGGCCCTTTGATAAAGTTCATGATTGTGAACTGCGCTTCGTCTAACAAAAACCGATAACGCGATTCAGTCGGCATTTGCCGAAAAGTTAAAAACGGATTGCCCGCCTCTTCTGGCTTGTAGGACGGCAATGCCGTTACCGTATAGTCCGCATCGAGAAACCAAGCCTGCCAGTTGTCTTTACGCTCCTGGTTAAGGGCGTAAGGCATATGCGTTTTGACCACAACCGTTTCGCGCTCGGGGACTAAGCGGTAATAAAACTGTGCAGAACCTGGTGAATCATAAGGCCGTCGAGTGGCAATAGGCTCGACCTTTTGGCCCGGCGGCGTCAGCGAACGAACCAATGTGAAAAACGTCTTATCATCGATATCACTGAAATATAAGTGAGCCAAATACAAATGCTCGTAGAGATAACGAGCCATCAAGCGCGCCTTGTTCGAAGGCTGGTTTAAAAAGGCTTCCCACTGCGCAATGTGCTTTTTTGTAGCCTCAGGAATTGACGCTCTGGGGGTATACAAAGCCCCCTGTGCAAGCCAGGCCATCAATTTACGGTTCTCCTGCGGTGCTAATGCAGGGGTACCGTATGGCATGCCCCACAAAGGGTTCTTATCCGCAAAATCTTCGAACTCTTCGATACTCGGGCAGGCATTCTCTCGGCTAGTGCCAAGCGTAAATTCGTCCGACAAAATTGCCGAAGGCGGCAACGGGTGCTGTTGCTTTAGGCTTAACATTTGATACATCACCCCCGCCTGACTATTGGCCACTGGGGTTTGTTCGCGTTCGTTTAATACGGGGAAAAAGTCTTTCTCTCGCCACTGCTGCGTTGTGCTGGCGTCCACAAAGAGCCTAGAAGGCTCAGCGGGCAAAGGCCGCGCAAGGTTATAGACACTCTTTTTGCTCGCGCCGCGTTCGATACCTTCGATGGCCGTCATCTTGAGCTGGCAAGGTGCATCGTAACAGGCGTGGCAAACCACACAGCGACTATCGAGGATAGGTTTCACCTCTTGCCAATAATCGATTTGCTCGGGTGAAAGTTGATCGACGACACGGTCAACAGGCGCGCTCGAACCAAATAATTGATTTAACTTTGTCGCACCGAAAGTTGCACAGCCGGTCAACACCAACAGCATAACAAGAAGCTTAAATTTTTTTACCATGACCTAAACTCTATCCGTATGACGATTTGCAAACGCAAACCCATCGGCTTCTGTGCACCCACCACTGCATCATCAGCGTTAATTATCCCCAAAAAAACCGAGCGTTTAGCGACCCGTTGGCCTCACACCACCGTACGGCTAACAATGGACCTTGGCGCAAATTTTACGCCCATGGAGGCTCATTGGGCCAGCCACAAATCAATTAGACAAAAAAAAGCCGGTATTATGTCTAATACCGGCTTTGCAATTCAGGAAATGCCGACGCTACAGGCTCAATACTTTCTCGCCACGTGCGATACCAGTAACGCCGGAGCGCACGACCTCTAGGATTGATGCCTCACCAACCGCTTGGAAAAAAGCATCAAGCTTTTCGCTGTTACCGATTATCTGAATTGTATAAACAGAAGCCGTCACATCGACAATTTGCCCGCGAAAAATATCCACGCAACGCTTTACCTCGGCCCGCTGAGCACCGGTAGCGCGCACCTTGATCAGCATAAGCTCGCGTTCAATGTGCGCACCTTCTGTTAGATCTACCAGTTTTACGACATCCACCAATTTGTTTAAGTGTTTGGTAATTTGTTCAATAATATGGTCATCACCAATTGTCGTTAAGGTTAAACGAGACAAAGTCTCATCTTCGGTGGGTGCAACCGTTAGGGTTTCAATGTTGTAACCACGCTGTGAGAATAAACCAACAACACGAGAAAGCGCACCAGGCTCGTTTTCAACTAAAACCGAAATTATTCGCTTCATTAGGTACGCTCCGTCTTACTGATCAACATGTCACGCATTGAACCACTGGCGCCTTCGGCACCCCCTGCTGGAATCAACATGGGATACACATGCTCTTTGGAGTCGACCATGATGTCAACAAAGACCGTGCGGTCTTTCATTGCAAATACTTCGGCAAGCTTTTCTTTTAGCTCTTCACGCTTGCTAATACGCACGCCAACGTGACCGTAAGCTTCCGCTAATTTAATAAAATCGGGCAGCGAATCTTCATATAAGCTTTCGGAATGACGACCGCTGTACTGCATGTCTTGCCACTGCTTAACCATGCCTAAGGCTTGGTTATTAATACAAATAATTTTTACGGGCAAATGGTACTGAGTACAGGTGCTAAGCTCCTGAATACACATTTGTATGCTGCCTTCGCCAGTTACACAGGCAACGGTGGCATCGGGAAATGCGTACTGCACCCCCATCGCCGCCGGCAATCCAAACCCCATGGTGCCCAAACCACCGGAGTTGATCCACCGGCGCGGGTATTTAAAAGGGTAGTACTGAGCGGCAAACATTTGGTGCTGCCCCACATCAGTCGTGATGTAGGCTTCGCCATCGGTGACTTCGTATAGCGCCGTTACGACCTCTTGTGGCTTAATCTGGCCAGCCACTTCATAACGAGGCTTGATATTAATACCGTGTTTTTCCCGCCAGTCGTTAATGGTCGACCACCAAGCACTTAACGCATCGGCGTCCATTTCTTGGTCGAGTTCGGCCAACACACTCAGCATGTCGTTCAGCACACTATCCACCGGGCCCACAATAGGCACATCGGCTTGAACCGTTTTAGAGATTGACGCAGGGTCAATATCGACATGGACGATTTTGGCATCGGGACAGAATTTGTCCGGCGAGTTGGTAACGCGGTCATCAAAGCGCGCACCTATGGCAAAAATCACATCGGCATTGTGCATGGCAAAGTTAGCTTCAACCGTGCCGTGCATGCCCAGCATGCCTAAAAACTGTTTATCATTACCGGGGTAAGCACCCAAGCCCATTAAAGTATTAGTGACAGGCACATTTAACGTTTGCGCAAGCAAAGTCAATTGGTTGCTTGCATTGCCTTGTACAACACCGCCGCCGGCATAAATAATCGGGCGCTTGGCCGCCAACATCAGCTGCATGGCTTTTTTGATTTGCCCCGCATGGCCGCGCGTTGCAGGGTTATACGAGCGCATGCGCACTTTTTCAGGGTATTCGTAGTCGAATAGCTTATCGGGCGCGGTGATATCTTTGGGGATATCCACCACCACGGGGCCAGGACGCCCGGTTGACGCGAGATAAAAAGCCTTTTTAATAATTTCGGGGATTTTGGCCGCATCTTTTACCAAAAAGCTATGTTTTACGATGGGGCGCGAAATACCCACCATGTCCGTTTCTTGGAAGGCATCTTCGCCTATTTTATCGCTGACGACTTGGCCAGAGATCACGACCATCGGAATGGAATCCATGTAAGCCGTCGCAATGCCGGTGATCGCGTTGGTCGCGCCGGGCCCAGACGTTACCAGCGCAACGCCAGTGCGACCGGTTGCACGAGAGTAGGCATCAGCCGCATGTGTCGCCGCTTGTTCGTGGCGAACTAAAACGTGACGCACCAGTTGCTGCCGAAAAATTGCGTCATAAATGTGCAGTGCAGCGCCACCTGGGTAGCCAAAAATACACTCCACGCCTTCGTCGGCTAAAGCACGCAGCAGCATATCGCCGCCGGATAATTGTTCCACCTTATGTTCCTCTAGTTTAAGAGCGTGCCCCACGGGCACCCACTAAAATGGTAATCACCGCCACGCATACGAAGCAAGTTAAAGGCGTGAACGATGAGATGAAGTAGCACCCAACACTAAGACAAGCACAGTCTGGTGACCTATGCGCGCTGGGCGGAGCCTAGGGGATGACAGGCTCCCGCACTTCGGATGGTTGGGGCACCCCGTTGGTGACCTTGGGCAAAGTGATGCTGAGGTTGGCCAGCGCTTGCCCGCCATCTGGCGAATCTGCTATTTTCACAGCTGTACCTTTAAAGTTCAAGCGTAACTCTTGCTAATCAACGTGCGATTCTCTAGCCTCCGGGGATTACTTCACATCAAAGGCACTCACCTTCGAACTAGCTGCCCTTCATTATATTGAGCATAACCACACACATAGCCAAAACGGCTTCAATCGGCCCCCGCTTAAAGACAACAGTGGGGCCAATAGCGATAAACTCCAGAATATAGACCCAACAAGAGGAAGCGCATGAAAATTCTATTTATTGGTGGTACGGGCAATATCAGCTTAACGATCAGTCAGCAGCTTATTGCCAGTGAGCACGAGCTTACGCTTTACAACCGGTCCTCGCCGCTGCCCGGCGCTAAGCATATTGCCGGCGATATTAACGACGAACAGGACGCACAGCAAAAGTTGCACGGCCTAAAATGGGATGTCGTCGTCAACTGGGTGGGCTTCACCCAAGAGCAAGCCGAACGCGACATTCGCTTATTCAACGGCGCCTGCCAGCAATACATCTACATTAGCTCGGCGTCGTGCTACCAAAACCCGCAACCACCGCTGACCGAAGACCGCAGCCTCTACATCACCGAAGAGCGCAAACTCGAAAACCCCTACTGGGAATATTCGCGCGATAAAATTGCTGCCGAAGCGGCGCTGTTTTTGGCGTATCAGGAGTTGGGGTTTCCCGTCACCGTTGTGCGGCCATCTCACACCTATAGCACCATCATCCCCTTAACCCTAGGTGGCTGGATTTATTACAATGCCGTAGATCGCATGAAAAAAGGTCTGCCGGTTGTCGTACAAGGCGACGGTACCGCACTGTGGACACTCACTCACGCGCGCGACTTCGCCAAAGGGTTTATTGGCTTGCTCGGCAATACCGAGGCAATAGGCGAAGCGGTGCATATTTCCTCTGACGAGGCGCTGGACTGGAATACCATATACCAACTTACCGCTGCCGCCGTAGGCGCCACCGCCAATATTGTCCACGTCACCAGCGAGGATATTTGCAAGCTGGCGCCGCATGAAACTGGGTCACTGCTCGGCGATAAAACCGCTTGCGCGCTGTTTGACAATAGTAAAATCAAACGGCTGGTGCCGGGCTTCAAAGCCACCATTCCTTTTAAAGAGGGTATTAAAGAAACCATCGAATGGTTCGAAGCCGACCCCAGCCGGCAGATCATTAATCCGGAAGAAGAGGCCTTGATCGAAAAGTTAGTGGCACTTAGTCAGCGATAAACCCGCGCCAAACAAATACTCCCAGGCATGCGCTTTACGCGCCATTTAAGCCACATCGACAAGCTGCGCGGGCTATCGCGCAGCTTCAGACGTTTTTTAAAATAAAGCCCCTTTCAGCGCGGCATTTAACGGAACGCCCCCATCAAGCCTCAGCCCTCATTGGGGATTTTCGGTACCGACCAAAAGCGTTTGCGCAAGAATCGGGTCGCTAGCAATGGAGCGACCCGTTATATTTAAGTTGCGATCGACCTAGTTTTCAGCTTGACCGCATTTCACATGCAGCATCAACCTAAACAGAGCCGCTACCATGGTAATGCATGACTCCCCCAGAGCGCCGAGCTCCAATGACATCGCAGCGAATCACTATCGACGTATTGCGGTGGCGATTGCTTATATTCAGGCGCACTTTAAAGAGCAACCATCGCTGGAGACTATCGCAAATGCGGTGCATTTAAGTCCTTCTTACCTGCAACGCATATTTACCCAGTGGGCCGGCGTTAGCCCTAAAAAATTCAGCCAGTATTTAACGCTCGAATACGCCAAAAGTGTACTGGCAGCGCAGCCCATTGCACTTGACGACGCAGCCCACCAAGCGGGTTTGTCAGGTACCGGCCGACTGCACGATTTATTTGTTAAGCTCGAGGGGATGACACCGGGGGAGTTTAAACACGGCGGTGCGGCGCTAACTATCAATTACAACACCTATTCAACGCCATTTGGACAGATATTTGCGGCTAGTACCGCCAAAGGAGTGTGCCAGTTAAGCTTCGAGCGCAGTGCAGCACAAGCGCGGGCAGCGCTTAAAACGCAGTTTCCCAACGCGACTTTGCGGTGTACGTCCGACCCATTTCAGCAATCGGCGATTGCCATTTTTAATAAAGACTGGCGCCAGCCCGAGTGCATAAAATTGCATTTGCGTGGCACTGACTTCCAACTAAAAGTGTGGCAAAGCTTGCTTTCGATTCCAAGCCGTCAGCTGACAACATACGGGCATATCGCAAAGGCGATTCATCAACCCAAAGCGTCGCGAGCGGTGGGCACTGCGATTGGCTGCAACCCCATTGCTGTGGTTATCCCGTGCCACCGCGTTATCCAAGCCAGCGGCAAGATCGGAGGCTATCGATGGGGGCAAACGACAAAAGCGGCACTTATCGGCTGGGAAGCAGCGCAAAAAACCCAAAGTCATAAGCGGTCACGCTAAAATTAACGCTTGCCTACAGACGGTACAATAATTTGGCGCTCAATTCATGAATACCCAATATTTTTTGTAATCCATAACCCGCCGGCCGTATTGCTTGTTAACAATGGCGCATTATAGGAAGCAAGTTCGCGCGCCCGACAGGTATAACACTACGTAGTTAACATTTACTGGCGATCCGAGCACATGGCATTTGCGGCCTTTACATCACACACAGCTTGGGCTTAACTTATTTTTGCCCGCAGGTTTCACCTCCTGCAGGGCACCTTGAATAGCGTTTCGCGCAGGCGAATCCAAAAGTGCGCTGCGCGGTCACAAGGCGCTGGCGCCAAGCGTCAATTATGAAGCCGATATAAAGCGTATTCTTTCTATGTTAGCAAGCCGGTACGCAAGGCCAACTTAACACTAAGAGGTGCTACAATCGGCGTTCTTGATATTAAGGGGTGGCGCAGTAAGCACTAGCATGCTCGCCCCCATAAAAACGATAACGATGAACCCACCAGGAATTTACCGCTAGGACTTCCCAATGACTTTACGCTTACCCTCTCTCGCTCAGGCCATCAGCTTTGCCTCCGCGCTTATGGTGGCCAACGCCGCAAGCGCCGTCGACGATGGCTCGCAACTCAAAGATCCTTTTCGCGTTAACTATGCAGGTTACTTACCTCAAGCCAGTAAAATAGCGCTCTACCTTAGCGACAATAAAGGCCCTATCGAATGGTCGATTAAAGGTACGAGCTGTAAAGGCAAAGAGGACACCTACGTCGCCGATGATTTTGCCTCTGGCGACAGCTTTTACGTTGTCGACTTCTCCGAGTGTACAGAAAAGGGGGACAACTTAGCGCTTCGTATCGGCGACAAAACCTCCGCCGCTTTCGCGATTGCCGATGACCCTTACGGGCAGCTGAAGTACGAATTCTTTGACTACTTTCGCGATCACGAACAACGTGCCACCTTCACGCAGACAAAAAATAATTGGCAAGAAGGCCTAAATATCACCTTCAACTATGTTGCCGATGCGGGTGATAATGGCGTCTACCCAGTCAACACGGCAGAGGCTTCATGGGCACTGATCAATATGCTCGAAACCTATCCCGCCATTAACACCTATTACAGCAGTAACTTGGAGGCTGGCCGCACCGTTTACGAGCAGCTAACCATCCTCACCGAACAGTTCTACCACGTCTTTGATCACGGCGGTAAGCTCGCGATCCCGAAATTTCACACTAACGTCAACGACTCGTACGCCGCCTGCGAGCCACATACAGATGGCACCTGTATTGCTGAGCCAGAAACCAAAGCGACCTTTTCTGCAGCCCGCTCGCTAGCCGCCATGGCGCGCCTGCACAAACAATATGGTACCGAAGAAAAAGCGCTGGATGCCTATAAGCGCGCCGTAACGGCTTTGACCAATGCTCAAACCGAGCCGTTAACCTGCCGACAAATCGATTCGTTTGGCGGTGAAGGTGGCATGTACCCCGATAACGATAACTACAGCAGCTACCGCAGCCCCGAAAAACCGCGCGATAACTGCCACCCGGATAAAGACAACACGCAAGACGACGAATACACCGCCCTTGTTGAAACCTACCTCGCCGCAGTCGTTTTACAACAAAAAGACGATATCAAAACCTATAAAGTAGCGGTAACTCAGCACCCACGTTTTAACGAAGCATCATCTTACTGGTGGGGCGCCGTTGCCATGGAGGGAAGCTTGTCGCTGCTTGCCAATGAAGCCGTCCACGATATTGACCTTTCTACGCTCAAAACAAAAATTATTGCCTTCGCAGACCAGATTGTTGGCTATCAAAATGTCGGCTACCCCGGTGTGACTTGGGACGTCAAATCGAACAGATGGGACAGCGGTGATCACGACGATGTCGACAACAACTTCCGCTGGGGCTCTCACCGTATGGCCTTGAATGATGCGCGCATCCTGATGGCAGCCGCCGAGATCGAACGGGCCAAAAAGGCCAACAAACGCGCCGCGCTATTCGCACGCCAAGCCATTAAAGTGCTGGATCACATGAGTGGTATAAACGCCGTCAACTTAGCTATGTACACCGCCAAAGGGTATCCGGAAATCGAAAATGCGGTCACTCGAACCCACGACGGCCTTAACAATGACGACTCTTGGCCTGGAAAACTCGTACTTGGCCCCAACAACTGGACCAATGCCAATGATGGCGCCATGCCGGAATTTGGCTCACAGCCCGGCCTTAAGATGTTTGCGCTTACCGGCACTGGTTGGAGCTCACGGGAAATCTCTATCGACGCTAACGCCTCGTTAGTGCCTGTTGCTTACTTCACTACCGAAGTTGCACCCGAGATTCTCGCACTCGACCCTATCGGCGGCCAGTCGAAACCCGAGGTTAAAACCGAACAATCCCCCAACACTGCCGCTGCCGACAAAAAATCGGCAGGGGGGCTTGGCCTTGCTAACCTTTGGCTACTCGCGGCAATCGCGCTATTAGGCGCAATGGTTCGCGCACGTAAGCTGTAGGCCCGTCGTCGGTGCCCTTCTCGCGTTAATTAAGCCGCGCTGATGGCACCAATACCTCCTCAGCGCGCCCAAGCATTTGCAACAATGCGCGGGCGCGCTGGGAAAACTCCCGCAACAATGATTTAACAGGCATACGGCCGGCCGCATCCACCATAGCCAACGCTTGGTGTGTTGCACGCAAGCACTCCTCAACTTCGTCCAACAAGCCCAGCTGGGTCAGTACGCGTATCCGCAACCGACTGGATTTTGCGAGCCGCTGAGCACACTCATCGCCCTGCGCATCGCATGCCGTAACACACTCCTGTGACATCAACAGCCGCGCAAGCGCAATTTCGAACGCCGTGCCCGAGAATATTCTCGCAGCGGTAAAATCCCGGGCGGCAAAACGCTGCTCGGCCAGCGCGCTCGACTTCAGCCACCAATTAAACGCCGCGCAAGGGTTCACCGCCACCTGCTGCTGGTGTCTCGGACACAAATATTGATAAACCATCATAAGCTCCTAATCTTACCGGCCTAATCGGCCCACCTGTTCAACACCGATGGCGTGCGCATTGCACTAGCGCCTATGGGCCACCAAAGAGCAGCCAATTTACCAAGCCTCAAACACAAATGCAAACGATTATCATTTACAGGCAATAATTATTATTGTATTGTGTAGCTTCAATTTGCGAACAGACGCCATACTGCTGGCAAATTGATAACACAGCGTTCCTCACGCTGTGGCCTCCCGGTTGTTTGCCCCGCTTTGCTTGGTACCAGTGCTCTTGCCAAGCGGGGCTTTTTTATCTTTTTGTCTCTGCATAAACGCCAAATACCACTTTCAGATAAGCCCTGTTAGCTACTGCGGTGGAGTTATTAACAGCCCCCCAGAAACACCGCCGCAAAATGTCGTCTGTGCACTGAACACCACTTCGCGGCTGTTCGAGGTTTACCCTGCACCTCTTTTATCGCATGCTTATTGCTTATTTCTTATATAGGGCTTGATAAGCTTTACCTTTTACGCCCGTTTTTATTAACGTTGAGCAGCGCTAAACCGGAAGACAGCCGAGCCCATAGCGGCAATAACTTAAATACACTGCGCAAGCTAAACAGCCTTAGGACACCTCATGGAAGTTTTCGATAACACTTTAAGTTTTATCAACGGTCTCGTTTGGGGCCCATATATGATGATGCTAATTCTCGGCACGGGCTTATTTTTGATGGTGCGCCTCAAGGCTCAACCGCTGCGAAAAATCGGCTATGGCTTTAAGCAGCTAAGTGAGGGGCGAAGCGGGCAAGGAGACGGCGAAATCAGCCCTTTTAGGGCCTTGATGACATCACTATCAGCAACCATTGGCACCGGCAATATTGTGGGCGTTGCAACCGCAATTGGCCTAGGCGGGCCCGGTGCACTCTTCTGGATGTGGTGTACGGCGCTACTGGGCATGGCCACCAAATACGCCGAGGCAGTTCTCGCGGTGCATTACCGTGAAGTCAACCGCGAGGGTAAACATGTTGGCGGCCCAATGTACTACATTAAAAACGGCTTGGGGTCGCGCTGGAAGTGGCTCGGGGTGGCGTTTGCCTTTTTTGGCATGCTGGCTGGGTTTGGCATTGGTAATACGGTTCAAGCCAACTCCGTTGCCGAAGCACTGACAGGCTCGTTGAATATTCCCGTGTGGGCAACCGGGTTAATACTCGCCGGCTTGGTAGCCGCGGTTTTGTTAGGCGGTATTCAGCGCATTTCGAGTGTCGCAGGCAAACTGGTTCCGGCTATGGCCATTGGTTATATCGGCTGCGGGCTTTGGGTGCTCGCAGCCCATATTGGCAGCCTCCCCGCGGCTTTTTCACTTATTATCGAAAGCGCTTTTTCGCCCGTTGCAGCCCAGGGTGGTTTTGCGGGCGCCGCGGTGATGATGGCAATTCGCTTTGGGGTAGCACGAGGCATTTTTTCAA
This sequence comes from Marinagarivorans sp., assembly GCA_036554385.1. GTDB lineage: Bacteria > Pseudomonadota > Gammaproteobacteria > Pseudomonadales > Cellvibrionaceae > Marinagarivorans. The sequence goes on from DATBNJ010000199.1 coordinate 14,569, forward strand.
ATGAGGCAGGCTTGGGCAGCGCCCCTATTGCCCATGCCGCCGCCCAAACTAACAGTCCCGTCAGGCAAGGCGTGGTGGCGATGCTCGGCACCTTTTTAGACACTCTGGTCGTGTGTAGCGTAACCGGTTTGGCCATCGTCGTGTCGGGCGCTTGGCTCGGCGACGCCAAGGGCGCTCAAATGACGCAAAGCGCATTTAATACCGCTCTGCCCTTTGGAGATTTATTTATTTCTATCGCCATTGCCCTTTTTGCGTTTACCACTTTATTGGGGTGGAGCTATTACGGCGAACGCTGCGCAGAGTTTTTAATGGGCCCCAAGGCGGTTATGCCGTTTCGGGTACTTTGGATCCTAGCGGTGCCGATTGGTGCGGTTACAGAACTATCGCGCGTGTGGACTTTGGCCGATACACTCAACGGCCTGATGGCACTGCCGAATTTAATCGCGTTATGCCTGCTCAGCCCGATCGTTGTCAAACTCAGTAAAGACTATTTCAGTAGCTTACGAAAGGAGAGATAAAGGGTAAACAAACAGCCCCTCACAGCGTTGCGAGGGGCTGTTTGTTAAAGATTACTGCAGGTTAACCTGCTGGAATGTGATCGCGAATACCGCGTCGCATTTGCGACATTATTAGGCGGTAGCACAAATAAAGCACCACAGACGAGCCTACAATCCAGCCGCCTGCCATCAACGGTGTCGATATCAACAAGCTAAGGTGCCACAAATTAGCAAAGGTTCGCATTAAAGGTTTTGTTTGACCCAGCTAAAGTTTTTAGCTATCAGTTACAAAAAAACCACGCCTCGTGATGCGCAGCTTTCAGCCCATTGCCTCTCCGACCTCTCAACAGCGGCTCTTGCCTTAGCCTTTAGCTAAAAAGGCGGCATAAAAAAAAGCGCCCTAAGGCGCTTTTTAGTTTGCGGAATTTAGTGTGCAGGATATCCGCTAAAACTTATAGCTTGCCGGCGTTCTCACTCAAGTAAGCAGCAACACCCTCAGGTGAAGCGGTCATGCCCGCATCGCCTTCGTTCCAGCCAGCAGGACACACTTCGCCGTGCTCTTGGTGGAAAGCCAAGGCGTCAACCATGCGCAACATTTCGTCAACGTTCCGCCCCAAAGGCAGGTCGTTAACGACTTGGTGGCGTACAGTGCCGTCTTCGTCGATTAAGAAAGAGCCGCGGAAAGCAACACCGCCTTCGCTTTCAACATCGTAAGCTTTGCAGATTTCGTGAGTGATATCGGCAACCAACGTGTATTTAACGGGGCCGATACCGCCGTCGTTCACAGCCGTATTACGCCATGCATTGTGGCTAAAATGGCTATCGATGGATACCCCGATCACTTCAACACCGCGCTTTTGAAACGCTTCGAAGCGTGAGTCAAACGCCAACAACTCCGAAGGACACACGAAGGTGAAATCCAGTGGGTAGAAGAAAACAACAGCTTTTTTACCTTTAATAGTTTCAGCCAAGTTGAAGCTATCAACAATCTCGCCATTGCCCAATACAGCCGGTGCCGTGAAATCGGGTGCGGGTTTACCTACTAATACGCCCATGATGTGTCTCCATAGTGTGTGTGAATAAAATGGCAAATGCCTGTGCTTGCTTGAAGCGTGGGTAATACGTAAGTCAAGGTGCTGCCGTATTCATCAATTTCAACCCCACGACCCCTAAAATATTTCGCCGATCCAAGGCTCTCCGCAGGCTTAGCCGACGCAATTGATAAATGCAGTATTTTAACTATCAACAACATTGCTTTGATTAGCGCAAGCTATGTTATGCCTCTTACTCGGAGATGCTAATAGTTTTTTTGTATTAGCCTCATAGGCATAAAAGTGAGTTTGAGCACAATCAGCGAAAAATTGTTAAAAATGTGAAACAAATCTAATTGACAATTATTATCATTAGCACTAACCTAAGTACATAGTTTGATCAGCTTGGTCGCCAAGCACTTTGAGAGCGCAGATTATGTACGTGTGTTTATGTAAAGGCATTACCGATTCGCAAATCCGCACCGTTGTGGAAAGTGGCGCGCAAACCATGCGTCAAGTACGCGAAGCCTTAGGCGTTATGTCTCAGTGTGGCAAGTGCGCCTGCTTAACCAAAGACATCGTTAACGACTGCCTAGAAGCCGCCAACCCTCAAAACTTCTATTCCGCAGCTTAAGGCCAGCGCGCCGCCGAAGCGACGCATATTTCGCTTCGGTATGTATCGATTACACACGCCATCGCATCGCAGCAAGCCTAACTGCGGTCAGTAAACCAGCCAGTAAAAAAGCGCCGCAGCACTAATGCGGCGTTTTTGATTGTTCGGCAAACATGCGAACCCAACCTATCACTCAAAGCGCTTGGTCAGGATACAACCTACTCAACACCAAAGCTCAGCTTTTGCCGCGCGCCCGCCTGGCGCCAAGAGCCAAAGCAACGGTCCCAGACCGCCAGAATCGCGCCGTAATTTTGGTTGAAGTGGATGGGATTGTTGCTGTGATGCAGCTGGTGCTGGGCCGGGCTGATAAACCAGCGCTCCAAAAAGCCAAAGCTCAACCAAATATGGCTGTGGCGCAAATTGGCGGCGGCCAAGTTAAACAAAAAGCCAACAGCATCAACACCTAAAATATGCCAACCCGTCACTTTGCCTCCCCACAAATAGATAAATACGCCGCTAACTACACCAAACACCAAGGTACCGCGAAAATAGTAAAGCGCCATCTCGACGGGATGAACACGATACAACGTAAACGGGGTGAGCACCGTGGCGGAGTGATGTACTTTGTGAAAACGCCAAAGCCAAGGCACCTGATGCATAAAGCGATGCAGCCCGTAACGGCTTAAATCTTCGACAATTAAAAAGACTAGCGTGTATACACTCATCATTACCCAGGGCGTTGCCATCCATTGGGCGCCGAGATCCGGTGCGGGACCAACATTATGGTGTAAAAAGCGAACAACAAATAAGGTGAACGCTAAATGCCCGCCAACCAACGGTACAATAACCGCCAGTTTTAACAAGGCGTTAAAAAACCAATAGCCGATATCCGTGCCGCTAGAGCGCGATAAAAAATAGTTTCGGGAAAAAAATGTTCGCAACCAGCGCCGCCAATAAAAAGCGCCCTGCTGTACCGCTAGTGCAACAATCGCAATGACGACTGCCGCGAGCAGAAAAACCCAGTAGGTTCTGCGCGACGGGTCTATCGCATTTTGCACCGGTGTATTTAATAACGGCAAGAGCATAGCCGGCGCCTGTGACAGCCACTGGACTATGCCTTGCCACAGATCAGAAAGTAAAGCTAACACCGGCCTTTACCATGAGCGGTTGGTTGGGGCGCGCACCGTAAGGTCGACGTGAAACAATCACCTGTTTATCCAGCGCGTTCTCAACCGCCAACAATAAATCCCACTGTGGGGTGGGTTGATAGCGCCCAGCCAAACCCCAGGTGCTGTAGCTAGGCGTGTATTGGCCTTCGACAAAACTGCCTTGGTCGGGCAGCTCGCGCATGCGTCCAACAAATTTACCGCTTAGGTTTACCGACCAATGATCGGCCTTGACGCCCCAACCAACATTAGCCTGATGGCGAGGTGTATAGGGCAGCTCATCACCTTTACGCACACTGCCCCACTGAGCAAAGTCCGAATCAAATGAGGTGACAAAGGTCGCATCTGTGTAGGTATAAACCAGCGAAATCGGCATATCCAAGCTGCCACCAATACCGAACACCGCTTGCGAGGTGAATTCAAAACCGTAGATTTCCGCTGCGCCGCCGTCAAATTCTTCAGCAGAGGCGCAGCCAGCATCTGAAACTCGGCAACGACCGATTAAATTACTGTAGTCACTGAAAAAACCAATAACGTCAGCGGTAACGGTATCGTTTTGATAGCGCACCCCGTATTCGTAGTTCACACTTTCTTCAGGTTCGGCGCCACTACCAGCAACAGAAGGGGAAAAGCCTTTATTTATACCTGCCAGCAAGCCCAGCTCATCCGTCCACTGATAAAAGGCGCCAATACCGGGAATAACCACAGTGTCACTACGCTTTTGAATTTGCTCGGCGGGCGCTTGGAGATAATCGGTCACTTGACTGTCGATGCTCTCAACGCGAATGCCGCCCGATAAACGCAGCTTGTCCCATTCGGTTTGATGGTTAACGTAAACCGCCAGCGCATCGGCTTCTGATTTATTTAAGGTTTTTGGATCGCGCGCTTGGCCATCATCAATAAGCGCACCATTAACCATATTAAATGCCGCAGGCATGTGGTTGCGCTCGACATAATCGTGGTGGTAACGCAACCCCACATCTGTAGTATGAGCGACGGATTGCCCCCCCCAGCTCACCGCTAACTTGCTCGAAGCGCCTTGGGAGCCATAGTCCCGAGCACTATTAGTGACATCAATCTTTTCATATTCCGTGGCGCTGTTTTGCTCACCACGTAAAATAGCCATCTCGCGAGGCCAATGCTCGGGGTCCGCCAAAATAACCTGAATATCCGGAGCACAATCTAGGCTTTCTCCGCCGGCATCTTCTCCGCAACCGCCTTCCGGGGGCTGCCAAAAACCCTCAAACTTTTTCCAGTCGCGAGTAAAGCGATTAACATAAGCCGTAGAATTCACGGTGAGGGCTGGCGATAACTCAATACCGTGCAATAAGTGCACCTGGCTGTGCTCGGAGGTAAATTGATCCTGCGCACTGGCGGCATAGCGCTGCACTGGGTTTTGCGCGAAATCTTCATCCGATAATCCCAAGTAAGTCTCATCACTGGTTTCATCGGCAAAGCCTAACTTAACCGTTAAACTTTGCGGCTTATCGGCATCAGGGTTTTGCCATTGTATTTTGGTATTTACATCGTTCCGCACAAAGCCGGTGTCCTGCCCTGCCAATTCTTTAAAACCATCGGAGCTGTAGCGCAAACCATCAACCCAGTAACGCAGCTCGCTGCCACCGTTTAAATTTTGTTGGTTGCCGTAAAAGGCGCGGTATTTTTGATAATTATCGGAACCAATCGTTGCCGCCAACTCGGCCTCTCGCTCGGTTGGCAACGCTCGAGTGACCAAATTTAAAGCCCCACCGACGGTATGCGGCCCGTACTGAATAGATGCAGGGCCTTTAAATACCTCTATGGCATCCATGCGATTAACATTGGGCACATAATAAGCCGCAGGCGCAGCATAGGGAGACGGTGCGATTAAAATGCCATCTTCCATAAGGGTGATTTTTTGGCTTCGGTCCGAGGTAGCCCCGCGAATACCAATATTAGGTCTTAAGCCATAGCCGTCCTCAAAACGAATATACACGCCAGGCACTTGCCCCAGCACGTCGGTTAAATCGGTACTGTCAAACTCTTTTATGGCAGCACTATCGAGCAAGCTAGCACTACCGGCCATGGTACGAATGGCCTCGGCACCGCCGGTTACGTAAACCTCTTCGATTTGCGGCGCCGTCGCTTCCTGAGCACCGACTTTAGCGGTAACTAAAGCCGCAATCGCCACACTCAAAGACAAATAATTTTTCACGGTTACTCCTCTAGTCATTGTCTGACTGCGCGCGTTTGGGTAAATCAACATTGACGATAGTGACAAAATCGGTTCGCATTTGATCAGTAATCTTTTTTAGCAAACCATGGAGGTCACAAAAGTCACCACCGTCAACGGATGGATTTGCAGAGGCCGCTTGACAAGCCATGCGCAAACCCTCAGACGCATCATCGAGAATCGCTTCACTTTGCGTTTGTAGATTCTGCCCATCTAATTGCGCTGCTAACATGAGTGCGGCATCAACATTGGTGTTAATTTCTTGCGCTATCTCGGCATAACCTTCGTGAGCAATAACATCGTCGAAGCCTTGGGCATTTGCGCCGTTAAACACGGTTTTAAAGGCCCGCAAATTATCAGCAATGTGCTGCGCGTTCATAGCGGCATAGCGAGACTCCACCGCTTTCGGACAAGCTCGCTGAACACAGTCGTAAAAACCCAACGGCCTGCCTAACTTGGCATCTTTGGTTTCTTTTTCGATGTAAAACAGCGCATCGGAAAGCTGCTTTAAGTGATGAGAGGCATTATTGGGGTTAATAAACCGCGAGCGGTAATTGCCGCCCTCAATTGCCCAGGCCTCGGATAATTCCGCCGCTTGCGCGGCAATATCACTGGCGGCTAACTGTGCGTAGTGGCAACGCATTTGACGCTTTTCCAGCTCGGGCAAGGCGTTCCAGTTTTGCGTTTGCTGCACTGCAGACGAACACGCAGTGTCCAAGTTTTCATTAAACAATAAGTATTCAAGCGCGCCTAAACCACGCGCCGTATTAGCGCGCGTGGCAATATCAAAACTGGGCTCTTCAGCGGCAACCACGGCAATATCTATGGCACATGCCTCTGCTCGGGCCGGCGTTTCAAAAGAATAAATGCGGTTGCGCAATGCATTTTGGTTAGCGACCAAGGGGCCAACCCACTGCAATTCAACCTGTTGCCACCGGGCCATCAAATCAGCCCATTTCGGTTGCGCGCTGGTCATATCGGCTTCGAGTGTGGCACTCTCGGCGCTTGCACACACCGACGCCAGCGCCGCATTAAATTGCTGGGCCTGTTGCTCAAACGACGCAATAGACGGCACAAGAACGCGATCTGCAAGATCGACGAGAAAATATCGGTAATCGTAATCTTTTTTAAATAACGGCGCGCGCGCTGGTGGTAACGCCCCGTCGCTAGACGTGCTTTCACTGGAGGTGGCCTGAGTAAACTTATCGACGGTTTCACTATCGCCGCAGCCCCACAAGCAACTGACCACCAAAAAATAGCCCACAAAATGCTTCATATTTTTTCTCATTGCATTAATTTTTTCGCTTTCACTGAACGCAAAAAAGCGAAGCGGCTTAAACCGCTTCGCTTTTCAAATAAAAGGGTTTACCAGTCGGCAACATTCTCGCTATCAAACCCATAGGCGACTTGCAATACATCACGCGCCTTCAGCAACGCGTCTTCGTAATCCTGAATCGCCATTTCTGACGCATCGGCCAATACCGGCGCATCACCCATCCACGTGAGCACGTCTTCTAAGTCGGCGCTTTGATCAGCACCGTAGCTAATCATCGCCAAGTTACCGGTGCCTGGCTCGCGAAATGGCGAGTAAGGGTTAAACTGCAAGCCTAACGCAAAGCCTTTCATTTCGCCCCAGTGCTTGGCGAGGTTATAAAAGTTGTCGATGCTTGCAAACTGCCCGTTCGAAAATTCGGCCATATCGGCGATAACATCATTGATGTAATGCACCACCGTGGCGGCAATGCACTTCTCCCAAGCGCCAGCAGCTTTAGCAATCGCCGCGTTTAAAGCAGTTTCTTGCTCCGCGGTTAACGAACCGGCTGCAGAGGCCGCTGCAAGAATAGTACGCCCCTCGATAAAACCGCTAATCGCCTCGCCGGTTAAATCGGGGTCGTTGGTGGCGCCCACATCGCGCTTAGCGCAGTTTACCGACTGACCAAAATTGTATTCGCTGGTCAAGTCAATAATGCCGTTCATATCGGTATCAACGGCCGCAGCGATAATCTCGCTGTCGCTTAGCTCGGCATAATTAGGCGTGGCACCAAAGTAACCAAAGCCTTCATCAAAGTGGTGCTCGGCAGTGGTGTAGGGCTTGTCGCCGTCGATGGTAAGCTCGTTGGCAAAGTCGCGATTAGGCCCTAAATAATCGCTGACACCCTGCGAAAAGCCCACCGCCATCAACAAAAACTTTTGTGCTAGCTGCAGGTAATCAACGCCGTTTTCGTCAACGTAAACCTTATCGATAGTGGCAGCGCCAGCAACAGTTTCTACACTAGACGTATCGGCTTTAGCCGCCAGCGCCTGCAACTGATCAAAATAATAGACGACAAGGTCGTAAGGCTTCGCACCGGCCGATAGCCCTTCTTGCCAACCAAAAAAAGTGCCGTTAATGAGCGTCTCAGGTTTTTCGCCCGCCGGCGAACCATCTTGCACGTAACCACCGGCAATTTTGCCCACCAAGCTCTTACCCGTACTGATATCGCCGTAGGTGGTTTGCGCCAAGGTGTAGCCTTCAATGCTCATTTGAATATTGGCCGTATCATTTGCGCTAGAGGGGTTTTCGAATAACGACATTAAATCGGCTTTTACGGTCGGGTCGCCGCTTCGGGTAATTTTGCTGATATACGCCTTGATATCCTCAATCATTACCTGCCGCACCACCTGCCCTGTGTAAGCCACTGTTGACACACCCTCAGCATTGGTAAAGGCATAGGTATTTTGCGCCGCGGCGCTGGACGAATTACCCGCAGATGATGAATTACTCCCCGCCTGGCTACTAGAGCTAACTGATGGTGAGTTATTGTCCGATGAAGAACTACCACAACCGACCAACCCCAATGACGCCGCTAATACAGCGCAGCCTAAAATCGTATTTTTCATAAACTCTCCAAATGCTAGCGGCGGCGCAAACGACCACCTGAACTTTAATGATGATGCGCATTACACACGAAACGCGAATCACTATCAATAGCATTTTAGGTATTATTCACAGAATTAGTTAAAAAAGTGATGACGATCAAGCAATAGGAATTTTGCCGTGCCGTGCAAATCCACCCAAAAAAGATAACTTAGGGCAGGCGGCGAAGAGGTAAGCGCTTTAACATGGCGCTTATAAATGGGTTCCGTGTTCGAGCAGCGACAACTTAATCGCCACCACGGCGTGATCGCAAAAATGGCAGAAGACTTCAAAATCCTCTTCGGACAAGGCTTTACCCGCGGCTTTTGCAGCGACGATATAACCGAGATGGCGCCCACTAATGCGCAAAGGAAAGATGCAAAAGGCCTCGGAATCGAAAACTTTAGCGTATTTATCAGCGATATTAGGATTAATCGGCGGCCAGCAGATACGCCCAGCTTTAAGCTCTTTTACCAAGCTGTCTTCGTTTTTTTCCATCAAGCGAATCAGGCGCTGCGCAATTCGCTGTGATTGGGCGCCTTCATGCGAGGTGATATGCCAGTCTTGTTTTTTGGGGTGGGCCATTAAGGCAAATACATTATCGCAAGCAATCCCCTTATGAATGCCCGCCACCACCGCCCGCAGACAGCGAACAACATCCACCTTTTGGCACAACATATGGGTCAACTGACGCAACAGCCGACTCTGTTTTTGCACCAAGATATCGCGAGCAAGCGCCTGCTGCAGCAAAGGCACCGCCGCATCGACCGCCTCATTTGGGTTTTCGTGTTCTAGCGGCGGCCAGTATTGGCGCTCGATCTTGACGTGCTTTAGGGTTTTGCGCACCTCATCAACGCAATGTGCAACAGCCGCGAGTAAGTCCGCCTTCGGTAAACGGCAAAAACTCATCAAACGACGAGTGGCCGTTTGGAAGCCGCTATGATCCCAGCCTTTGCGAAGCTGCCTAGCCAAATGGTAAGCGTCAGCAACACACTGACTTTCTTCAGACGATTTAACACCACCGGAGGGCAATAACTGGAGAACGGCTTCTAACCGCCACTCTTTAAGCAAGGTCACGGTAAGCTCATCGAGGGTAAAGCCCAGCAATTCCGACTCGATCGCCGAAGAGTCCTCAAATCCCGCCAAGTGCCCAGCCAAGCGCTCGCCAAAACCGTAGGGAAAACACCAAAACATCCAATGCCCTAGCCTTGCCAGCAAAGCCGCAATGTAGATGTTTTCTTCCTGTTGTAACCCATGTAACCGAGCTAAATTTTGGGCCTGCATGGCCGCATGGAACGAGAACGCCACCTCGCGCTGAAATTGCGCACCAAACGTCATCGTTGAGTAGGCCTCTAAGCTGGCAGCGGTGATTGCAAGGTTGCGCACAGCCTTCACGCCTAACACCACGCAAGCAAAGTTCAGCGTATCGATTCGTCGCAACCCTGGATTGTAATAAGCACTATTTGCCAACCTCAAAATGCGCACCGTCATAGCGGCATCCGGTAAAACCGCGTCGGCAACGGCGTGCGCAGAAATATCATCTTCTGCCAAAGTCGCCAGGCGTTTAGCGGTCACAGCAAAGCCCGGTAGGTTTTCGCCGTTAAGCGCTGATACCCATTGTTGAAGTTCTCGTTTCAAAGGCTGCCCCTCCTTTTACTTGAGTATTGACGCAAAGTGACGATCTCGCTAGTTCTTACCCCGAAACGCCATCCGTGGCGTTTCGGGGTGTCGCAATAAAAAAGCGTGGGTTTTATTACAATATAAATCAATAGCTTACATTTTCAATTTTATCGGTATATCCCTACACTGCGCTAGCACCCACCAAAAACGAGCATTCTTGGCTAGGCACCAGCACGCTGGAAATGTCTCAAAATGGCGCAATTAAACCGCGCTAGTCCTTAGCCATCGACGCTCAACCTGCTATTATTCGCAGCTCTATGAAGGTCGAGGTTCAACATGTTTGATAAAAGCACAATCGCTCAGCTGAGTGAGCTAAAAACCGCCATTATTGCCAGTAAAGAATATGGCCAAGGCACAGTAGTGGGGTCCAACGGGCGCTTTGGCTTTGTAAAGCTAGATGATGGCCGCGATGCCTTTTTAAACCCCGAAAAAATGCAGCAAGTACTACCCGGCGACAAAGTTAAGGTCCTGTTAACCAAAAACGATAAAGACCAGCTCGAAGCGACCGTCGAAACCCTGCAAGAACCGGCATTTAAACGCTTTGTTGGCGAATACAAGATCAAGGGCAACAACCACTTTGTTTTGCCTGATGCCAAAAACTTCGGCCGCTGGATATTCTTGCCCCCGCAATTTCGCGCTAAATGCAAAGAGGGCGACAACGTTCTTTGCGAGCTTATTCGCCACCCATTTAATGAAGACGGCAAAGCTGCTGCCAAAATTATTGCCAATATCGGCAAAGCGTCCGACCCCTACTTCGAGCACAAGTTAGTGGTCGCCAAATACGGCTTATTCCGCTACTGGCCCAAAGACGCTAGTGAACAAGCCGCCGCGTGTAAAAAAATGTCGTTTGAAAAAGAAGGTCGCACCGACTACACCCATCTGCCGCTCGTGACCATCGACTCCTACTCAACGCGGGATATGGACGACGCGGTTTATGCTGAAAAAACCGAATCGGGCTGGAACATTACTGTCGCCATTGCCGACCCTGGCAGCTTTATAGCGCCATCCAGCGCCATCGCCAAAGGTGCGCGAGATTATGCGCAAACCATCTACCTGCCAGGTGAAGTACTGCCGATGCTGCCGGACAATTTGGCGACCGAGGCGTTCTCGCTGTTGGAAAACGAAACCCGTCCAGCCTTGGTATGCCAAGCCAAAGTCAGCAATGAAGGCGCCATAGAAAGCTTTAGCTTTGACAAAGGCATTATCCGTTCGCGCTTTAAATGCAATTATCCCGCAGTCAGCGAGCTCATCACCAATGGCACCACCTTTACTGATGACAGCGAAATTAACCACACGATCAAAACCTTGGCCGAATTTGCCAGCGCGCGCTTAGCCTACCGCGAAGCCAACAACTTAGTTCACGAAGATCAGCCCGACTTTGACCTATACCTCGATAATAAAGGCAAAATCGACAATATCGTTAAACGTGAACGCACCGTGGCACACAAGTTAGTTGAAGAGGCCATGTTGGTCATTAACCTGTGCGCGGGCGAGTTACTGGCGAGCAATAACGCCGGCATCCACACCCGCCACGACGGTTTGCGCCAAGACCGCCTCGGCGAAATTAAAGCACTACTTAAAGAAGAGCTAAGCGCAGAAGAGTTTGCCGCCATTGCTGACGATCTAGCCACCGCCGAAGGCTATAAGACCTTAATCAAAATGTTGCGCGAGCATCCCACCAAAAGCCACATCATATCTCCCATCAAACGCATGAGCGCCAACAGCCATTTAAGCGTCGAAACCAAACCGCACAGCAATCAAGGCTACGCCCACTACGCAACCGTCAGCTCGCCACTTCGCCGCTATGCGGATCTGTCTAATCACTGGACAATCTCGCAGATACTAGCTGGCAAAAAAGTACAATCGGCCAACGAAAAGGCCGTAACACGGCTTAACGACGCTATCGACAACGGCCGCAAAGCCGTGCGCGAAACCGAGCAATGGCTTAAATCACAATACGTAAAAGCCCATGTCGGCGAACAAGCCCAAGGCCACATCCGCATCGTGACGCAGCAGGGTTTTGGTGTAAAACTCGATGACACCGGCATCGAAGGTTTTGTGCAAATTCCCAAAAACGTGAGCAAAACGTTTGATGCCAAGCGCATGACATTAACCATCGGCGAGACCACCTACAGGCTCGACACACCAATTGAGATCACCATTGCCGAAGGCCTGCCGGAGAAACGCCGGGTTAGGTTTGAGGTTGATGCGATCAACGAGGCTATCGAAGCGGCTAAAAAAGCCAGTTAATGGTTTGTTAGCCTGTTAATAGGGCAATGGATTGCACCCCATTGTTGTTTATTAAATATTGAATGGGCTTGATTGCAGGTTTCGCCTGCAGGCGAAACCAAAAACAACACGATTACAGTTTAATAAACAAAAAACCAAAAGCTCGCAAAATGACAGACAAAAAAAATCCCACCAAATGGTGGGATTTTCAAAACATCAAAAAAGCGATGTAATTACTCGCCTTTTTCCTCAGAAACTTCTTCTGCTTCTTTAGGCGCTGGTGCTGGCAAGGTTTCTTTAATCGATAGCTTAATACGGCCACGATTATCAACATCCAAACACTTCACCTTCACCATTTGGCCTTCCTCTAAGTAATCGGCAACGGCATTAACACGCTCGTGTGCGATTTGAGAAATGTGGACCAAACCGTCTTTGCCTGGCAAGAAGTTAACGAATGCACCAAAGTCTACAATGCGTACAACCTTACCTTCGTAAGTTGCGCCGATTTCAGCTTCTGCGGTGATCGCTTCGATGCGCTCGACAGCCGCTTTCAAGCCTTCACCGTCAGAGGCGTAAATCTTCACCGTGCCGTCGTCATCAATATCAATGCTCGCGCCCGTTTCTTCGGTCAAGGCGCGGATGGTTGCACCGCCTTTACCGATAATGTCACGGATCTTGTCAGAGTCGACTTTCATGGTGTGGTATTGCGGCGCTGAGTCTGCCAAGTTCTTGCGTGGAGCCGCAATCACTTTGTTCATTTCAGCAAGAATATGCAATCGAGCACTTAACGCCTGCTCCAATGCGATATCCATAATCTCTTCGGTAATGCCTTCGATTTTGATATCCATTTGCAGTGCAGTGATACCATCGGCAGTACCGGCCACTTTAAAGTCCATATCGCCGAGGTGATCTTCATCGCCTAAGATGTCAGTTAAAACAGCGAACTTATCGCCTTCTTTAACTAGACCCATCGCAATACCCGCAACCGGCGCTTTCAACGGTACACCGGCATCCATCAATGCCAAGCTAGCACCACAAACAGAAGCCATTGAGCTAGAACCGTTAGATTCAGTAATTTCACTCACCACACGCATGGTGTAGGGGAAGTCGTCACCCTTCGGCAACATTGCGGCCACACCGCGACGCGCTAAACGTCCGTGACCGATTTCGCGACGGCCGGTGGCGCCCATGCGTCCGCACTCGCCCACTGAGTAAGGAGGAAAGTTGTAGTGCAGCATAAAGTTGTCTTTGCGCTCACCTTCCAAGGCATCGATGGTTTGTGCATCGCGGGCAGAACCCAAAGTCGATACCACTAATGCTTGGGTCTCGCCACGGGTAAATAACGCTGAACCGTGCGCCTTGGGTAAAACGCCAACTTCAATTTGCAAACCACGAACCGTTTTATTGTCGCGACCATCAATGCGAGGCTTGCCTTCGACTACAGCGTTGCGCACAGTGGTTTTTTCAAGCTTGGCAAACAATGCACCAACATCATCGGCTTCGATACCGCTACCTTCAAGCGCCAGCTCTGCAACCGCTTGTTCGCGCAATTCCCCTAAACGCTCGTAACGCTTGGCTTTATCGGTAATTTGGTACGCCGTTGCAACAGACTCGGCAAAGGTGCCTTCAATTTTGCTGTAGAGCGCGGCGTTGACTTCTTCTGCCGCCCACTCCCAACGGGGCTTGCCGGCGTCTTTAACCAGCTCATTAACCGCTGTGATAACCGCTTGCATTTCTTGGTGCGCAAACAGTACTGCACCGAGCATGATGTCTTCTGGCAATTCGTTCGCCTCGGACTCAACCATCAAAACAGCATCTTTGGTGCCGGCAACAACCATGTCCAACTCAGATTCCGCCAACGCAGAATAAGTTGGGTTTAAGGAGTAACCGCCCGCTTGGGTATAACCCACGCGCGCTCCGCCTATTGGGCCACTAAACGGAATACCCGAAATTGACAATGCAGCGGAGGTACCGATCATTGCGCAAATATCTGGGTCGACATTCTTTTCCGCCGAGATTACCGTACAAATCACCTGAACTTCGTTGAGGAAGCCTTTAGGAAACAATGGGCGGATAGGGCGATCGATTAAACGAGAAGTTAAGGTTTCTTTTTCGCTCGGACGCGCTTCACGCTTAAAGAAGCCACCCGGGATTTTACCCGCGGCGTAGGCTTTTTCTTGATAATGAACGGAGAGCGGGAAAAAGTCTTGTCCCGCCTTGGCTGTTTTAGCACCAACAACTGTACACAAGACGCGAGTTTCACCAATGCTCGCTAATACAGCTCCGGTGGCTTGACGTGCGATACGGCCGGTTTCTAATGTGACCGTACTGTCACCATATTGAAATTGTTTAATTACAGGATTCACTTTTTTATCCTTTATGTTCTTTTTCAAACTTACTTTTATTGACTTACTTTACACTGCTTAAATACTTCGGTTTAAATTAGGCATCGCCATCGAGAACAACCCCGTGCAAGCAGTACCTAAACCGAAAATGGCCGATTGCTTACGACTTTTCACACCGACCATATGGCGTAACGCGGCTTAACAGTGTGGTAGCAGTATCACCAAATCGACTTTCACAAAATTGTTAAAACTAAAAATATTAAAAACGGCCTTTGCACTCATAACCGTTGCCGACAAGTCCAACACGCAAAAACACAAAAAAGTGCCCGCATAGGCGGGCACTTTTTACAATTGCTAACTTAGCGGCGCAGACCCAATTTCTGGATAAGTGCTGCGTAGCGGCTGCTGTCTTTAGACTTTAAGTAATCCAACAACTTACGACGCTGGTTTACCATGCGAATCAAACCGCGACGTGAGTGGTGATCTTGCTTGTTACCAGCAAAGTGACCTTGTAGCTTGTTGATGTTCGCCGTCAGTAGAGCAACTTGAACTTCAGGTGAACCAGTGTCACCTTCGGCTTGTTGGTTGTCTTTAACAATTGCAGCTTTTTCTTGTGGGCTAAGTGCCATGGACGTTTCCTCTTAATTTAAAGTTGAATATGCACCCAATCTACCCGCTAGGCCAAAGCCCTGATCAAGAGTTGGGAAATACTCGGCCTAACCGTGCATATCGACAGCTAGGTCGGATTGCGATAACCCGAAGGTCAGCACAAATCTTTTGACGTTGGACCTTTTATCGTGCTGATCCAAGTCGTTTTATTATGTCAGTCGCAAAACTGCAGTACCCTAATGGCACTGAAGCTTAGCTCAATAAACGACCAATCGCTTGGGCGCGAGATTGCCGTCATCGGCGACCTCGGCAACGCCTAAAAATTGGCCACTTTTATTACGCACGCGCACTTTATCACCTTGCTGCGCGAGTTGATAGACCCCTTCAGCGCTCACCGCTTGGCCAACATTAAAGGCGTGCTCTTGGTCGGCTGAAATAACAATCTCGGGGATATCGGCGATGGTCGCATCTATGGGCTTTAGCAATGGGTCTAAGCGAGTGGCGTCGGCCTCTACTCGCTGCTCCTCGAGTTGCTCTAAGGTCACCATATCGGCTTCAAAGAAGGGGCCAGCTTGGGTACGGTGCAATGCACAAACGTGCCCACCAATGCCCAAATACTCACCAATATCGTAGGCCAAGCTGCGAATATAAGTCCCTTTGCTACAACGAACTTGGACATCCAACTCAATCACATCGCCCAGCCGAATCGCCAATATGTCGATGGCGTAAAGGGTGACTGGGCGCGGCTTGCGCTCGACACTTTTACCTTCACGCGCCAGCTTATAAAGTGGCTGGCCCTGATATTTAAGCGCAGATACCATTGGCGGCACCTGCTCAATCGGGCCGATAAATTGCTCGACCGCCTCTCGCACCTGCTGCTCAGTAATTGCGTGGGCATTACGCACCTCCAGCACGTCGCCTTCGGCATCGAGCGTTGAGGTGTTAATACCTAAACGAAAAGTACTGCGGTAGGCTTTATCGGCATCCAATAGGTGCTGGGAAAATTTAGTGGCCTCGCCAAAACACAAGGGCAATACGCCCGTTGCGAGCGGATCGAGGGCGCCAGTATGGCCAGCCCTGTTGGCATCGAACAAGTAACGTGCGCGCTGTAATGCTTGGTTTGAGCTAAGACCTTGCGGCTTATACAGCACCAATACGCCATTAACCGCGCGGCCGTTTTTGCGACGACGACCCAACTCAACTCTCGCCGTCGTCTTCGATATTGCTATTGGCGGCTTGCTTAGCTTTATCGGCCGCCACCGCTTTATCGATTAGGCCACTCAGCACACCGCCTTGATGGGCGGTGAAATCGTAGTAAAACACCAGTTTCGGCGTTGAGCGCATGGTGAGCTCTTTGCTGATTAAGCTGCGTAGAAAGCCCGCCGCTTTATTTAAAACGGCAACGGCTTGTTCACAGGCTTCTTTTTCGGCGCCAACTACGGTGACATAGACTTTTGCAATTGATAAGTCGCGGGCAACGTCCACGCTATTGATATTCACCATACCAACGCGCGGATCGCGGATCTCGGTAGGAATCATCTGCGCCAGCAAGCGCTGCACAGCATCAGCGACGCGATCAGAGCGGGTAAATTCTCGAGCCATAAATTCGGCCGGCGCGCTTAAAGCTCGCGCGCCACCTCCTTCACTTCAAACACTTCGATTTGGTCGCCCACTTTAACGTCGTAGTTTTTCACGCCGATACCACACTCGGTACCGTTGCGCACTTCGTTGACGTCATCTTTAAAACGGCGCAGTGATTCGAGCTCACCTTCAAAGATCACCACGTTATCGCGTAATACTCGAATCGGCTTGTTACGGTAGACATTGCCTTCTGTCACCATACAGCCGGCAACCTGACCAAACTTCGGTGAACGGAACACTTCGCGAACATCGGCAATACCGACAATTTCTTCAACGCGCTCGGGTGCCAACATGCCGCTTAATGCCGATTTCACTTCGTCGATAAGCTGATAAATAATGCTGTAGTAACGCAACTCTATCGATTCGCGCTCGGCCAACTTGCGCGCACTGGCATCGGCACGAACGTTAAAGCCAATTACGATAGCCCCTGACGTTAACGCCAAGTTAATATCGTTTTCCGTAATACCACCGACACCATCGCCGACAATATTGACCTCAACTTCGCCATTACCCATATCGAGCAATGCCGCCGAAATGGCTTCGAGCGAGCCGCGCACATCGGTTTTGAGGACGACAGGCAAGATTTTCTTCTCGCCGTTTTCACCCATATTGGCAAACATGTTTTCAAGCTTAGACGCTTGCTGGCGAGCGAGTCGCTCTTGGCGCTCTTTTTCGGCACGGAATTCAGCCACTTCACGCGCCTTGCGCTCGTCTGGAACCACACCGAATTCGTCACCGGCCTGTGGCGCACTATCAAGACCTAAAATCTCAACCGGGGTTGACGGACCCGCGTCTTGAACGCTTTGTCCACGCTCGTCAGTCATGGCGCGCACGCGGCCAAAGCTCTGACCGGCAAGCAAAATATCGCCACTGCGCAAGGTGCCGCTTTGTACCAGCAAAGTTGCAACCACACCGCGGCCTTTATCCATGCGCGATTCAATCACTACACCGCGTGCCGGCACGCCCACTTCGGCTTTAAGCTCAAGCATTTCGGCTTGCAACGCGACCGCCTCTAACAGCTGATCAATGCCTTCACCGGTATGCGCAGAAACTTGAATAAACTGCGTATCACCACCCCAATCATCGGGAATAACATCTTTAGCAACGAGCTCGTGTTTAACACGATCGGGGTCAGCCGCTTCTTTATCGCACTTATTGATGGCAACAACCATGGGCACACCGGCCGCTTTCGCGTGCTGGATGGCCTCTTCGGTTTGCGGCATCACACCATCGTCGGCAGCGACAACAAGAATTACCACATCAGTACATTGAGCGCCACGAGCACGCATCGCCGTAAACGCCGCGTGTCCGGGAGTATCTAGGAAGGCGAGCTCGCCTTGGCTGGTTGCTACGCGGTAAGCACCAATGTGCTGGGTAATGCCACCGGCTTCGCCAGAGGCCACTTTCGCCTTGCGAATGTAGTCGAGCAACGAGGTTTTACCGTGATCAACGTGCCCCATAACAGTAACGATTGCCGAGCGAGAAACTTCTTCGCCCGTGGTCGCCTGCATAATTTCAGTCTGGAACGCTTCTTCCACCGCATCCGAGCTAACCAACACGGGGTTGTGGCCAAGTTCTTCAACAATCAACTGGGCGACATCTTGCTCGATCACCTGGTTAACCGTTGCCATTACGCCCATTTTCATAAGCTGCTTAACAACTTCCCCGCCCTTTACGCTCATGCGCTGGGCGAGTTCAGAAACCTGAATCACTTCAGGGATTTTCACATCGTGCAAAACTTTGCCTGCTGGCTTTTGGAAGCCATGTTTGTTCGCAATTTTGATGGTCTTGCGCTCGTTGCGCTTGCGACCACCTCGAGATCGCGTTTTCACTTCGCGATCGTCATCAACACCTTCAACTTCATCGAGGTAACTTAATACCGCAGAACCTTTTTTAGGCTCTGGTACATCGGTTTTCTTAATCGCTTTACCGGCTTTCTTGTTGTGCTTTTTAGGCTCCTCTTCGACTTCGATAGGCTCTTCTTTGGGCTTTTTCTTGCCGTGCTTGTGCTTCTCGGCCTCAACTTTGGCAGCCAGCTCTTCCGGCGTGGCGACTTGCGCCACTTCTTCAACCTTTTTGCTCGGTTTAACTTTCTTGAGTTTGTCCGACGCCTTTTGACGCTCGGCTTCGGCGCGTTCGCGCTTGCGATCAGCTTCTAAGCGCTCTTCTTCTTCCTGTGCCTTGCGTCGTGCCAAGGCACGCTGGCGTAAAATTTCGGCGTCATCAACAAACGTCGAACGCACCGGCGAAGGTTTTTT
Organism: Marinagarivorans sp.; assembly: GCA_036554385.1. GTDB lineage: Bacteria > Pseudomonadota > Gammaproteobacteria > Pseudomonadales > Cellvibrionaceae > Marinagarivorans. Next base: position 33,746 of record DATBNJ010000199.1, read on the forward strand.
GGGCTCTGCTTTGACTTCTGGCTCAGCTTCAGCCTCACCGCTTTGCCCATGAGCATCGTCTGCCTCCGGCTGCTCAACCACTTCAGCGGTTTTTGCTTCTGCAACCACTTCGGGCGCCGGCTCAGATTCGGGCTCTGGTTTCACCTCAGGCGCCACTTCTTCAGGTGCTTGCGCCGCATTTGGCTCTTCGGCTACTACCGGTGCATCCACTTGCTCGGCAACCGGCTCAGTCGCCGTCGCGGCTGGCTCTTCAGCAGCCATTGCAACGTCTGTACTCGGCGCCGCTTCATCACGCTTCACGTAAGTACGCTTTTTACGCACTTCCACGTTTACCGTCTTGCGGCTAGAGCCACTGCCGGTCTTTAGCGTGCTGGTTGTTTTGCGCTTAAGAGTGATTTTTTTCGGTGCTGCAGCTTGCTCGCCGCCGTGCACGGTCTTCAGAAAAGCCAGTAGTTTTTGTTTTTCTTCGTCAGATACCACATCGTCGGCCGACGATTGAGACAAACCTGCCTGCCCCATTTGCGTTAACAAACGCTCGACGGAGGTGCCGACGGACTTGGCGAGTTCGCTTACGATTACTTCTGCCATTTTTATTCCTCTGTCGTTACTTATTCATCATCCTGGGCAAACCAGGGCTCACGCGCTTTCATAATCAAAGCAGCAGCGCGCTCTTCATCCATACCATCAACGGCCATTAGCTCATCCACGGATTGCTCTGCAAGGTCTTCCATGCAGATGACGCCACGCTTAGCTAAGGTAAACGCCAAGGCGCGATCTACACCTTCCATATTCAGAAGGTCATCGGCGGGCTCCGTTTTATCTAACTCTTCTTCGGCCGCTAGCGCTTTGGTTAACAATGCGTCTTTCGCTCGGCTGCGGAGCTCTTCGGCAACATCTTCGTCAAAGCCATCAATGGCCAAGAATTCTTCTAGCGGAACATAAGCGACTTCTTCAAGTGTCGTAAAGCCTTCTTCAACCAAAACCTCAGCCACCTCTTCTTCGACGTCCAACGCCTCCATAAAGGTTTCGATCACACTACCGGTTTCAGATTGCTGTTTTTCGTTCCACTGCTCAACGCTCATCACGTTGATTTCCCAGCCGGTTAGCTCCGATGCTAGGCGCACATTCTGACCACCGCGACCGATCGCCTGCGCCAAACCTTCTTCGGCGACGGCGACATCCATGCTATTGGTGTCTTCATCGATTACGATGGATTCAATCTCGGCGGGCGCCATGCCATTAATCACGAACTGCGCGGGGTTTTCGTCCCACAAAATAATATCAATGCGCTCACTGGCCAGTTCGTTCGATACCGCTTGTACGCGCGAACCACGCATACCCACACACGCGCCTACGGGGTCAATTCGACCGTCGTTGGTATACACCGCAATTTTGGCTCGAGAACCTGGGTCGCGAGCTGCGCCGCGCAATTCAATAACCTCTTCGGCGATTTCTGGCACTTCAATCTTGAAAAGCTCAACCAGCATCTGCGGGCAAGAACGGCTCAAAAATAATTGCGGCCCTCGCGTTTCACTGCGAATATCCAACAAGATGGCGCGCACGCGATCATTCATGCGGAAGATTTCGCGGCCAACCAGCTGATCGCGCGGCAACAAGCCTTCGGCATTGCCGCCTAAGTCCACAATAATGTTATCGCGTGTCACTTTTTTAACAGTACCCGACACTAGCTCGCCAACTTGATCGCGGTACTGGTCAACAATTTGTGCGCGCTCAGCTTCGCGGACCTTCTGCACAATCACTTGCTTAGCCGTTTGCGCTGCAATACGACCAAACTCTGCGTTATCGATTACCTCGCTGTAAACATCCCCCACCTTAAGACTGGGGTCTTTTTCGTGGGCTTCTTCGGTCGTAAACTGGGTACCCAGCTCAGCCATCACATCATCAGCCATCACCTCCCAGCGACGCTCAGTAATGTAGTCGCCGGTTTTGCGATCGATGGTTACTACGATGTCGGATTCTTCATCAAAACGTTTTTTTGCCGCGGAAGCCAAAGCCAGCTCAATGGCTTGAAAGATTACTTCGCGGTCGACGCCTTTCTCGTTAGATACCGCATCTGCAACCAATAAAATTTCTTTATTTTTCATGGAAAGCCTCTGCATCAGTCCCTAAAAGCGGGGGATAATATTTGCTTTGTCAATTAATTCAAAAGGAAGTAAGTACTCTTCTGCGTCGACTTCTAAAACGACTTCGTCGCCCTCAACACCCTTAAGCAAGCCTTTAAAATTGCG
>DATBNJ010000222.1:0-2211 GCA_036554385.1 Marinagarivorans sp.
TCTCCTTCCCCCTTTAGGCTAGTGAGAGAATAGTTGAAAATTGGGGAATCGGTAAACTGCCATTGCCCATGAAATGGCTTAAGAATGTGCTGTGGCTGTATCGAAAATTTCCTCCCATTCAATGGATTGGCGCTTTATTCCTGAAACACCAGAGGATCACGCATTTTCGTACATCGCCACATTTTGATCCACACATAGACCATAAAATATTTTTGCGGTCTATTTATAGACCATCCTAAACTTGTTTAATTAGACAGATCCTGATAATCTGATTTATTCATAGATCATATGGTTACTATATGATTCACAGGAAGACCAAAACAGAGAGACCAAAGGTAAGCCATGTCCAAAGTATCGGCACGTACCTATTCCCGCTATAGCCTTGAGGCCATCAGCCTGCTTGGTAGCCTGATCCGTGCAGCAAGAAAAGAGCGCAAGATGACCACACAAGAGGTTGCTGACCGCGCCGGAATTTCTCGCGGCCTGTTGCAGCGTATAGAAAAAGGCGATCCCAAGTGCGAGCTCGGAGCGACCTTTGAAGTTGCCACCATCGTGGGCGTTAAACTCTTTGATGCCGAAGCGTCCACGCTTACCCAACATATTCGCCAAACAGAAGACAAGCTCGCGCTGCTGCCAAAGTCCGTGCGCAAGAAAGTGAAGGTTGCTGACGATGACTTTTAAAACCCCGCTTTCGAAAACCAGTGACAACGAAGCTTTTGTTTGGATATGGCTGCCCGATGCCACTGAACCCGTTGTTGCCGGCAAGCTGGAAGCTGACGATCGAGGCAACGTACAGTTCAACTACGGTAAAAGCTATCTTGAGCGCATTAAGGCTAATCCTCCGGCCATTGCCATTTACGAGCCAGAATTACCGCTCAAAAAAGGCGTGTTGCCCTTGTTGGATGGGGTAACCATGCCCGGATGCATCCGGGATTGCGCACCGGATGCCTGGGGTCGGCGCGTTATCATCAATAAAAAGCTCGGGCACAAAGGCAAAAATACGGATACCGATGTGCTCGGCGAGTTAACTTATTTGCTGGAATCCGGCTCTGATCGCATCGGCGCACTGGATTTTCAGCGCTCCCCCAGTGAATACGCCCCGCGCTCGGCAAACAATGTTCCACTGGAAGAATTACTGCAATCCGCTGCGCGGGTTGAGCAAGGGGTACCGCTCACCCCTGAGCTGGACCAGGCGCTCTTTCATGGCAGCTCTATCGGCGGCGCACGCCCAAAAGCCCTGATCGAAGATCAGGGCACAAAATACGTGGCGAAGTTTTCTTCTAGCACTGACCTTTACAACGTGGTAAAGGCTGAATATATCGCCATGCGATTGGCAACGCTTGCCGGAATAAATGCCGCGCCTGTAAAACTGGTACAAGCTGCACAAAAAGATATTCTTTTGATTGAGCGTTTTGATCGTAAAAAAACAGCAAAGGGCTGGACGCGCAAAACCATGGTCTCTGCGCTAACACTTTTTGGCCTAGATGAAATGATGGCACGGTATGCAAGCTATGAAACTTTTGCCGAAATTATCCGCCATCGTTTCGATGATCCGAAAGAAACGCTCGAAGAGCTGTTTTCTCGTATTGTTTTTAATATCCTGTGCGGCAATACCGATGATCACGCCAGAAACCACGCGGCATTCTGGAACGGCAAAACTCTGCGATTAACGCCTGCATATGATATTTGCCCGCAAGGCAGAACCGGTAGCGAAGCCACGCAAGCCATGCTTATTTCCGGTGACAACAGGCGAAGCAAACTCAATTCCTGTCTGAATGCCGCGCCCCACTTCCAGCTCACTGAAAGTGGGGCCAAAGCCATCTTCGAAAAGCAGCGCGAAGCGATTGAGGCAAATTGGGATAAAATTTGCGATGAAGCAAAGCTGAGCGCAGTTGATCGCAACCTATTTTGGAAACGGCAATTCCTCAATGCTTTTGCATTTGAGGAGTAACAAACTACTCGAAGAAACTAAGATTCTCTTTTTACCAAAGGGCGCTTCTAAAAATAGTAATTTTTTTTGTGAGAGCAAGGGCAGGCAAATGCTCCTGCGTTGCCTGCATACATGCCATCCTTGGCAATAAAGTACCGCCCGGACGACTGAACGGATTCAGGAGGTAGAGCGACGCATCGGGACAGGAAGTCCTTTTTAGACATTGCAGGAGCACAATGTCGAGGAGGCCGAAGCCGAGAACCGCAGTTTACGTGGTGTAA
>DATBNJ010000310.1:0-11021 GCA_036554385.1 Marinagarivorans sp.
TGTACCAGCGGCTATTCTTCCAGTGGGCGCATCCTCAGGTGACGGCATTTTGCGATCAGCGGGGGTTAGCTTATCCGCCGCTGGCTCTTGACGGTGAAATTGCAAACCCTTCGGCTTGGTATGCGTCCGTCAGGGCGGGCACTGCGGCGTTAAATGCAACCTGCGCTGCTCGGGAGGCTAAGCGTGGCTGCGCTTGATGTGGTGCTCGAGCATCGCGATTTTGTGGTTATCAACAAGCCTGCGGGCATAGCTGTGCACGGCCATGAAGACATCACCTTGCTTGATCAAGTAAGAGAAGGCTTTGGGCGGTGCGATATGCATCCGGTTCACCGTTTAGACCTAGCCACGTCGGGCTTGGTGATATTTGCTAAGACGCCGTCAGCTAATAGTACCTTTTGCCGTGCATTCGCCGCCCGTGCAATTGATAAGTTGTATTTGGCGCTCAGTGCGAGCAAAGCGAATAAAAAGCGTGGCTGGGTAAAAGGTGATATGGCTAAGGCCCGCGGCGGCAGCTATAAGTTGCTGCGCAGCCAGCGGCAGCCCGCCACGACTTACGCCATCAGCAGTGGCGCGCCGAATCAGCCACGTCTGTGGTGGTTGCGGCCAACCACGGGCAAAACTCACCAGCTGCGGGTCGCACTGAAGTCTCTCGGTGCCCCTATTTTGGGTGATCGCCGCTATGGCGGCGCCAGTGCCGACCGGCTTTACTTGCACGCTTGGGGGTTGCGTTTTAGCTATCAAAATAATGTTTTTGATCTTCATGCAGCGCCGACCTCCGGTCGCTTTTTTACAGACATTATGCAATCTGGCCGTCTTGATCAGGCCGGCGACCCTTGGTTGCTCGATTGGCCTTCCAGTTTTGCAGCGGCGTTGCCCCCCGCTATAACCTTCGAGCAACTCGATGATATTTAATGCCGTGTCGGCTGAGCGCAGCTGGCAGTGGGCTAGATGTTTTGCCGAAGCGTCGCGAGCGCTCAGTTTGGTGTGTTTGCTCGCGGTATTGCAGGGCTGTCATCAGGAGACTGGCCCGCCGATTAATAGCGACGCGCCGGTATTAGGTGCTGTGCAATCTATACCCTGTGAAGGCGAAGATCATCGTTTTATTAAAAGCCGTTGTGGTCGCTTTTACCCCGATAAGGAGTCGCCTGTTTATATCAGTTTTGCAGTTTTAGCACCGCAGCACGATGGGTTATCGGAGCCACTGTCACCCATCGTTTACTTCAGTGGCGGCCCAGGCGAAGGAGGGAATACGCAGCAGGGCAAGCTCGACCATTGGCGCTATTGGCTGCTCGATAACGACATTAAGCGACCGATGATTCTATGGGATAGTCGCGGTAATGACGGTGCTTGGGGCTATTTCGAATGTGAAGCCTACCGCTTGTGGTCGTTAAACCGCCTGCGCTACCCAGCGTTTGCCGATGACGATGAAGATACCCGCATTGCGGCGTGTCTGCAGCAGTGGCAGTCGATGTTGGGGGATTCGGGCTTTGCTCAGTTCAGTGCGCGGCAAAATGCCAAGGATGTGCTCGCATTGCTTAGGCACTTGGGTTATTCCCATTGGCATTTGATGAGTACGTCCTACGGTAGCCGCGTGGCGCTGTGGCTAGCCAGCTTGGCGCCGGAATCTGGGCAAAGTGCGATATTCGACTCACCTTATAGTTGGACCATGGACGATCGCGTAAGTCATGCTGCGGTTTGGGCGCAAAGCTTTAGTGACGCATTGGCTTGGTGTCAGCAGCGCGAAAGCTGTCATCGTGGCGACACGGTTGATGCGCTATTTTGGCGGGCGATTGAAACCTTAGATGCCGAGCCCGCCGCTGTGCGTTTTCGTTTAGAGGGATACCACCAAACTGCATCGATTGATGCGGATACATTCGCCCACCTGCTTTTTGCCACCTTCTACGCAGCCCACGGTTTGTTGGATGTAGAGCCCTCAGCTCCGAGACTGGAGCCCTCAGCTCCGAGACTGGAGCCCTCAGCGCCGAGACTGGAGCCTTCAGTTAAGCAACTTGGGCCTTCAGCCAAGCTATCAGAACCCTCAGCCGAGCAGGTGTCTTCAGGTGCCGCACCTATAATGGCAGGGCGACTGGACTACTTAGTGCCCCTGCTTAGGCAAATTATCGAAGGCGACACGCAATTGTTACAGCGGCTTGTAGCGCCGGTATTGGCACGAAGCTACTCGAGCTTTGCCAACCCTTGGCTATATTGGGCTGCCGAGTGCAATGATAACAAGGTGCTTTCGGCCGAAGATTACACGCAAGGTGTTGCCACGCTAGGCGCTTGGTCGCGCTTTTTGGCAGTGGATATGTCGCTAAAAATTTGTCACATGCAGCAGTTTGCGAAGCAGAGCCTTGCCCCAGAGGCAACCGATGCAAACCGCGCCATTCCCTCTGTGCTTTTGGCTGGTGAGTTCGACCCAGTTGTATCGCGCCGTGATGTTATTGCATTGGCTCAGTCGCTAAAGCCCGCAGTTATGGTGCAAAAGGCTGGCGTGGGGCACGGGGTTATTGCCGGTGGCCACTGTGGTGATTGGTTGCCGGCATTTTGGCGTTCCCCTCATGCCTTTGTTAGTCAGTGGCACAAGGGCGTTACAAATCAAGCGTCAGGCAGCGCTGTCGGCTTTCCCGAGGAGCAGTCGAGTGCTTGCTATGTGGTATCAACTGAGCGCTAGCCCGTTTAGCGGCACTTTTCTGTGATTGCGGCGCATTGCTGCCGCTACCTATAAAACCCTTATGCCATGCGCTGCACGCCTAAACGGGACTTGCTAAATGGTTTACCATAGGGCCAGCACATAAAGCGGCTTAAGGGCAGGGTAATCCCACTTAACTAAGGCTAGAACGGAGCTCGTTCGGCGAAGATCGTGACGCAATAACTGTTCGCTTCATGCTGAGCTCATCGAATCCGCATTTTAGGGGCCGCTCAAGCCACCGGCAACCGCTCTCTGCGTTGCTCTAATAAGTAACATCCTTGTCACGATCCGTGGGCGCTATTCAAGCGCTCCGGGCGCTTCAATGCCCCCAAAATACAGATTCGATGAGCTTTGTGGCAATTTAATGCGCGATATTGCTAAATTTTAAGTGGTATGGCCCTGGGCTTAAGGGTTTTCCATCAACGCCAAAATTTTTGCGTAAAGCCGCCGTTAATCGATAACGAAAACAGCTAGGCCCCGCCATGCAAGATGAGTCAATAACCGCTAAAATGGTGCAAATTCATGCGCGAATACCATCGATTGATTACCCGGGGGCAGCTAAAGATGCAAACTTTCCGCAATAGCGGCGTCACCGGTTTTTGCTCCTGCAAAACCGGCATGCCGTATATCAGGACCGTTCTCGAATTTTTACAAGGCAGGTCAATTTGCAAGGCCTGCTGCTCGAACAGTGAAGCGCGAGCATGCACGGAGTACTTTACACTACGTAAACTGCGGTTCTCTGGGCGGTACTTCCTTGCGCTGACAAAAAAATTACTATTTTTACGAGCGCCCCTAATTAAAAACACCGGTGTGTTGGCGCTTTGCTTTGTTGTGTTTTTTTCCTTAAAGGCTTTGGCCGGAGATACTATGACTTACTGGATTGATGTACGTACACAAGAAGAGTTTAATACGGGGCACGTTGAAGGGGCGCTATTAATCCCTTACGAAGTGATTGCCGACCATATTGCAGGTGTCACTGACGATAAAGCGGCGGATATTCGAGTATATTGCCGCTCTGGCCGGCGTTCCGAGGTCGCTAAAGATACCTTGCAGGCCATGGGTTACAGCAATGTTGTGAATGAAGGCGGCTACGAGGACATTATTTCGCGCTAAAAGGTTTTGCGCTAAAGCGTCGCGCCTAAGCGCATCACCGAGTTACTTTTCTTGGCGACTATTTTTGGTAACTATTTAGTAGTCAAGTCAGTAGTCTGGTCAGTAGCCAAGGGACAGCGCTCAGTGCAGTAGTCAGGGGCTCACTTTAAGTGGGTGCTAGTCAAGCACACTGAATCAAACGCTCTGGCAATTCTGTTCCGGTATTTTGCCGTAGCTCGCAATCCCTGCGAGTGCCGGCGTTTCAATGCCTAGACAACAATAAGCCAGCAACCTTTCAAGGGTTTATTGATATTCAGCGCGATAGTCGCCCTTTTTAAACACAAAAAAAGCCCAGCGTGTATTGGGCGTTTTTGGGTGGGCAGTGAGTAATGGCAATGCTCTAGCCCGCTCAGCTAGGGTGAATGCTCAGGAAGGGGTTTACCACTTTACCAAGCCAGCCTGTTACGGCAACGGGCGCTTCGCACACTGAAAAACACAAGCAGTCTTGGTCTAACGTTGCGGTGGGTCGATGGATTTGCCCCGGTTCTCTCACCAAAAAATCTCCGCGTCGGTATACGCCATCTTTATCAGAGAAGCTGCCCTCTAATACTAAAGTGACTTCAATACCTTTGTGGTCGTGTTCGACAACTTTGCCGCCTTTGGCAATGCGATGGAACGACACTTCGTAATCATCTTGACCCGTTGCAAGGCGCGCAGCTTTGAGTGGTCCGGCTATCTTTCGCCAACGCAGCTCATCAGTAACAAGCTTTTTGATCACTTTGGGCAAGTGCTTGCTTGGCAGTTCGCGCGCTGGGCTGGATGCCTCTTTTGCGCTTTCTGGGTCGTCGCTCAGGTCGAGTGCAAAGGCATTCGCAGAGGCATCGTTGGCATCGATACGCCCCATCAATCGGCTGAAACTGTCGTCTTCTACTGGCTCGCTTTCGGCTTCGCTAAGATAAGCGCCGCCCAGAGAGCACAACTGGCTGTATTGTGCTCGGCACTTGGGACATAGCTGCAAGTGAGCGGCAACGCTAATGCACAGCGCCCACGGCAAGCTACCGTTAGCGTACTCAACAAGCATATTGGCATCTGGATGGTGGTTGATCATAACGGTACCTTCTGTGTTCTACTACCCAAGTGTGCTTCGATTTTTTGCAGCCCCATACGCACCCTAGATTTAACAGTGCCAAGTGGCAGGCCTGTCTCACTGGCAACTTCGCTGTGTGATTTACCTTTCATGTAAACCTCTGTTAGCGCTTGTCGCTGTTCAACGGGCAGTATACGAAATGAATCTCTCACGACCTCTTGGTCGCGAAGCTTTTGAAACTGTACCACCGGCCCTGTGTCACTATCTTCGTCCCATAAGTCTTCTACGTCGATGGGGTCAGAGTCGGTCTTATGACGCTTATTGCGCCGCATCATGTCGATGCGCGCATTGCGCATCACCGTGTACACCCATGTTGAGGCGGCCGCTTTACTGGGGTCGTAGCTGGGTGCCTTCTGCCAAACTTTTAGCATCACTTCTTGCACCACTTCTTCTGCGGCATCGCTACTGAAGCTCTGATTGGTGTTATTCAAACAAAACCCTTTTATTAACGGCGCAAAGTGATCAAACAGCGCTTTGAAAGCTTGTTGATCCCTTTTTTTGCCAACGCGTCCAAGGTACTCGCTCCAGGTGTCGGTGCGTTTCTCGCCAATCTGGGGTATCGCTGAGTTAGACATGTGTCATCTCATGGTTGTGTGCAGTGGTGTGTGTAAAATGGTATATGGCATTTGGCTAAATGATCGGTGTTTACGCAATCGGTTTTAACATCTATCAGCTTACCTCAGCCATGCTAGCGGCCACTTTGCTCATCGTCTTTACCTTTCTACTTTCTATTCGGCTTTGCCTGTTCTACGGCACCAGCGTGCTATTGGATCACTGGCTCTTTAAAGCTTGGTTTAAGCGAACAACGGCGGAGTCCCCGAGTCGCCTTTGATGATACACCGCACTGAGGCAAACGAGCAGCACCGCCTAAGGGCGGCCACACCTACCGTGCTCGAATCGTGATGCACAACCCTAGTGATAAGGTAATCCATTGTGTTTGGCGATACGTAATTAGGGGTAGATTAACTCGCTTGCTCGGTTAGCCCGAGTTGGTTCGTCACGCACAGTAAAAGCTAGCCGTCGGACCTAGTCGCCGAGGTCAAATACAGCAAAATGCGCAGAGCGGCGCTTTGACTGGGCTAACGGGTTGCTACTTGGTTATTACACCCAGTGGTCATCCCGAAATGCCGATATACCGCTTCGGACAATCACATTTAAACCGTGCGACTAAAATGTGAAAAAACACCCAAGGGTTTTTGGCGCGTTGATTTGGAACGAGCCCGAAAATATTAGCCCGATGATTACAAACAAACGCCGGAACGTTAAAAACGTGCTAGTCCATCAGACTGATATAAGCTTAATGCATTACTGCTACGGCGAACGACAGGTGCCACTATGAAACGCTCATTGCTAGACGAATTTATCGCATTTTATGAAAGTTTTGACGCCAAGCGCATCAGCGAGCTCGGCGCTTTGTATGCTCAAGACGTGATCTTTATCGACCCGATACACCGAGTCGATGGTATTGCTGCACTGCAGGGCTACTTCAACCACCTTTGCGCTGGTGAGGGCGAAAGCCGGTTTCGCATTACCGACGTTATTCGCGCCGCCGAATCACAGGATGGCGCTGACAGCAGCGCCTTTTTACGGTGGCAAATGACCTACAGCCACCCCAAGCTTGCTGGCAACAAAACCTTGACGCTTGTTGGCGGCAGTATGGTGCGCTACAGCGATGTCATTCATCACCAAGAAGACTTTTACGACCTTGGTCAAATGATTTATCAGCACTTGCCGGTCCTGGGGTGGGCCGTCAAAAAGGTGAAGTCGCACTTAGCCGGTAGCGGCGCTAACCCGGCGCAGCCTGAGGTTCCGGCGAGTCAGCAGGGCCAAGCCAGTGCACAAAGCTCAGTGGACAACAGCCATCGGGAACATTCGGGTGGTAAAAGGTCCGCGTTATGAGTGCTGATAGAGCGCAAGCGCATAGTTTAATAGACAGTTGTGTGCTGGTGACTGGGGCCACCTCAGGTATCGGTCGCGAGCTTGTTGTGCAATTGGTCAAGGATGGGAATTTTGTCGTAGCCTGTGGTCGCAACAAGGACGCATTAAACCGTTTGGCTGCCGACCTAGGGTCGCGTGTAAAACCCTTGTTATTTGACGTCACCGATACAAACGCGCTTCCAGCGACGGCAAAACAGCTTGCCGATATTACCGATTATCTCGATTGTGTTATTGCTGTGGCGGGCATTTGTGAATACGAAGACGATGTCGTTTCCGACGTTGGGCTCTATGAACGGGTGTTTAATACCAACTTTCTCGGGGTTGTGCGCACCTTGCACCTCACTAAACCCTTGCTGGATAAAAGCCGAGTACAAGCGCAGTTTGTTGCGGTGGGCAGTTTGTCGAGTGTCATACCCTTTCCCCGTGCCGAGGCCTACGGGGCCTCTAAAAGCGCGCTCGAGTATTTTGTTAAATCAGCACGCATTGATCTGAGCTATCAACGCCTGCAAGTGTCACTCGCGAGACCTGGTTTTGTATCGACCAAGCTAACCAAAGACAATGATTTCCCTATGCCGTTTTTATTAACGCCCGAGCAAGCCGCTACGCGCATTATCGACGGGATAAAAAAGCGGAAGCTCATTATCGACTTTCCTCGCCGTTTAAGTTGGCCGCTTCGTGTACTTAGTCTATTTTCTGGGTTATGGATTCACGTGCTGGGTCCACGACTCACCCGAGCAAAATAGTGTTAAGCACGAAGAGTGTGATGCCATGCCATTAGAGAGTAATTAATGAAAATAGCTGTAATTGGATCTGGGATTTCTGGCTTGACGGCGGCTCACCTGCTGTACCGGCAGCATGAAGTCACCGTTTTTGAGAAAAACGATCGCCTCGGCGGCCATACTGCGACCAAGTCTATTCACTACGGGGGTAAGGATTACGCGATAGATACGGGGTTTATTGTCTATAACGATTGGACCTACCCCAACTTTATAAAGCTGCTAGAGCGCCTTAACGTTACTAGTCAAGCAACCACCATGGGGTTTAGCGTATCGCACCCCGAAACCGGTTACGAATACTCAGGTGAAAACCTCAATTCGTTATTTTGTCAGCGTCGAAACCTGCTGAATGTTAGGCACTGGCGCATGATTAAAGATATTCTGCGCTTTAATAAGCAAGCCGTTGCTGATTATTTGGCAGGCAGACTATCGCCGGACGGTACGCTCGGCGAATATTTAATACAGCATAACTACAGTGCGGCTTTTCGTGATTACTATTTATTGCCGATGGGGGCCGCCATTTGGTCCTCTTCACCAGGAGCGATGCTGGACTTTCCTTTATTGTTTTTTGTGCGGTTTTGTCACAATCACGGTTTGTTGAGCGTCAACGATCGCCCAACGTGGCGGGTGATTCAAGGCGGGTCGGCTAACTACATACCGCGACTGATCGCAGGGTTCGAAGACCAAGTGCGGTTGTCGTCTCGTATCGAACAAGTGAAGCGAGCGGCTGATGGGGTCGATATCCTGGTTGATGGTCAACAAGAGCACTATGACGCGGTTATCTTTGCTTGCCACTCCGACGAAGCTTTGGCATTGCTGGCCGATGCCTCAGTCGACGAGCGAACGTTGCTCGAGCAAATACAGTACCGTAAAAACTCTGTTGTGCTTCATACAGATAAGCGCTTTTTACCCAAGCGGAAGTTGGCTTGGAGTAGTTGGAATTACCAATTAGATACCGACCTTACGCGCCCGCCGGTGCTCACCTACAGCATGAATATCCTGCAGGGGATTAAAGCCCCCGTGGAGTTTTGTGTCACGCTAAATGCGAGAGATGAAATAGACAGTAATAAAATCTTAGGTGAATACGTTTATGCCCATCCCGTATTCACAAAAAATGCGATTGCCGCACAAGAGCAATGGCAGTCGATTAATGGCGTTAATCATACGTGGTTTTGCGGGGCATACTGGTTTAACGGCTTCCACGAAGATGGCGTGAAAAGCGCGGTGCGGGTTAGTGATGCGCTCGGCGGCGAAACCTTATGAGCTCGAATCAGCCTTTGGCGAGTCGCGTATACGAAGGCTGGGTTAGGCACCGACGCTTCAGCCCTAAAAAGCATGCTTTCCGATATCGTGTTTTTATGATGTACCTCGACCTAGAAGAGCTCGACCAAGTTATCGCCTTGTCGCGCTGGTGGTCTCGAGAAACGTGGGGTTTGGCAGTATTTAAACGAAAGGATTTTGCCGGTGACCCGCGCACATCCCTCGACTGCAGTGTCCGCGATTTGGTTGAAAGCCGGCTGGGGTGCAGGCCCGAAGGGCCTATTCGCGTGTTGGCCAATTTGCGCTATTTTGGCTATTACACCAATCCCTTAACGACCTACTATTGCTTTAATAAGGCGGGTACGGCGGTCGAGTTTATTGTTGCTGAGGTTACCAACACACCCTGGGGCGAGCGCCACGCCTATGTGTTAAATGTAAATGGCAAAAACAAATTTCAGTCCGAGTTCGAAAAGTGCTTTCACGTATCTCCGTTTAATCCGATGAATATGCACTACCGCTGGTATAGCAATGCGCCGTGCGAGCATTTATCAATCCACTTGGAAAACTGGGTCGTTGACGATGGCGCAGGGCGAGGTTCAAAAGGCGAGGAGCGTAAGGTGATGGACGCCACGCTTATGTTAACCGCCGAGCCTGTGACACGGAAAAAACTCAATCGTTTATTGATCGAATATCCCCTTATGACCGTAAAGGTTATTAGTGCTATATATTGGCAAGCATTGCGTCTAGCGATTAAAAGAGTGCCGTTTTACGGGCATCCAGACAGCCGTACGACCTAGGTTATTATGAGCGCTTGCTTTCGCCGCTAAACACAGGGTTAGCATGTGAAACGAAGCATCAAGCCTAGCGTGCTTGCCTCAGACAAAAAATTATCGTAGCTAAAATTGTTGGAGCAGTAAATGAAGTCTATTAACGCTGTTGATAAAAAAGCGGATATTCCAGCTAAAGTAACATTCTTAGACGGCGTGGCCAAATCCATTGTTTTGGCTACCTTAAAGAATTTAACGCGCGGGCATTTAACGATCCAAGATGCGGGTGAGGTTTACTCATTTGGGGAGCCAGCAAATCGAGCTGATGTGATTGCTCACATTTCCGTTTCGCACTCATCGGCTTACCGGCAGGTTTTGCTAAACGGCACCATTGGTTCTGGTGAGGCTTACATGCAAGGTGCTTGGAGTTCTCCAGATCTCGTTCAAGTGATTCGAATTTTTGTGATGAATATGGATGTCGTTGCCGGAATGGACTCAAAATGGAACTTTGCCTTGCAGTGGGCTGGCAATATTGCGCACCGATTAAACGCAAACTCAAAAGGGAAAGCCAAACAAAATATCTCGGCACACTATGACTTGGGAAATAGTTTTTTTGCGCTTTTTCTCGATCCCACTATGTTGTATTCATCGGCTATTTATCCAACGGCGACAGCGACTCTCCATGAGGCATCTCTTTATAAGATGGATCACATTTGCCAGCGGCTGGGGTTAACGGCGGCAGACCATTTACTTGAGATCGGCACCGGCTGGGGCGGTATGGCGATTCATGCGGCTAAAACAACGGGCTGCAAAGTTACAACCGTGACTATCTCCAAGGAGCAATACGCCTATGCTAAAGCATGGGTGGCGCGAGAAAATCTACACGATCAAGTTGACGTGCAGCTTAAAGATTATCGTGATATTACCGGGCGATTCGATAAGCTCTTGTCGATTGAAATGATCGAAGCGGTGGGTTATCAGTATTACGCACAGTATTTTAAGCAATGTTCGTTACTGCTAAAACCGCATGGCAAAATGTTGATTCAGGCCATTACCATTGCCGACCAGCGATACCATGCAGAGCGCGATAATGTTGATTTTATTCAGCGCTATATTTTCCCGGGTGGTTGCTTACCCTCAAACGAAATTATCGCGCGGCACGTGCGCAAAGATACGGATATGCAGATCGTTGGCTTAGAAGATATTACAATACATTATGCCAAAACGCTGGCCGACTGGAAGGCAGCTTTTTACGGCAATATTGATAAAGTCAAATCGCAAGGTTTCGATGATGTCTTTATTCGCATGTGGGAATTTTATCTCAGCTACTGCGAGGGAGGCTTTAAAGAGCA
>DATBNJ010000312.1:0-6628 GCA_036554385.1 Marinagarivorans sp.
ACCCTATCGAACAGCTTTGACCCAAAGCCCGCCAAGAGCAATCTTGGTGGGCTTTTTACTTTTTGAGGATGATAATGTTAGAAACGTTTAAAGCTAACTGCCCCTACTGCGGCGAGCCCATCGAGTTAGTGATTGATACTAGCGAAGCCGATCAGGAATATATCGAAGACTGTTTTGTGTGCTGCCGACCGATTACTGTCACCGCCAGCGTAGATAGCGACGGCGACATTAGCGTAAATTTGCGCGATGAAAATAGTTAAATACAGCGATTAATGCTGGGGCAGCAACTGATTAAAACTGGCCGCTACCGAAGCGACGCCGCCCTGCAACCAGCCGCCATCGACGGGGATAATCGCGCCCGTTACATAGCTCGCCAACGGCGAAGCCAAAAATAAACAGGCATTGGCGATATCGCTCGGCAACCCCAAACGCCGCAACGGCACCGACTGCTGGCAGGCTTTTAGCGCCGCTGGCGTCGGTGCTAAACGGGCCATGCCCTCGGTACCCTCGATGGGGCCTGGCACGACACTATTAATACGCACGCCGCTCGGGCCCCATTCGTTGGCCAAGCTTCGGGTAATCATATCGACCCCCGCCTTAGCCGCACACACATGAACCTGTGCGATCATGGGGATCTGCGCTTGCGGTGCGGAAATATTAATCACCGACGCACCCGGCTTGTTCAGCAACGGAAAAACGGCGCGCATCACGTGGTAGGTGCCCAACAAGTCAATATCCACCACCGATTTAAATGCGTTGGGCGACATCTCGTTAGCGAGCGCTGGGAAGTTACCCGCCGCGCCGGAAACCACGACGTCAAATCCACCCATAGCCTTGGCGGTATTTTCCAAGCCTTCTTGCAAGTCGTCGTAGTTGCGCACATCAGCCGCAAAACCCAACGCCTTGGATGCACCGAGCGCCTGCAACGAGGCCACCGTGTCATCTACTTTAGCCTGGCTGCGGCTAGCCACGGCAACGGCGGCGCCGTATTGGGCGAACATTTCGGCAATACCGCGATTGATGCCGCTAGTCCCCCCAACTACCATCACATTTAGCGCTTTGCAGTCGATGGTTATCATTGTGTTTACCTGCATAAGTTAATTAACGTTTACCGAAAAATGCCGCCACTGCCGCCGCAAACTCTTTACCGCGCAGCCCGGCTTTAAAATACTCGGCTTCGGTTAGCATACATTGATCTACAGTCGCTTTATCGGCCGATTTAAGTAGCGCTTTGGTAGTTTGTAACGCATTGACCGGCATCGATTGTAGTTTTAATGCGTGTTCTTGGGCGGCCGCAAGCGCATTATCGACCACATCATTAATCAGCTGGCCAGCCTTGGCCTGATCAGCATCAAAGGCGGTTCCCAGCATCAACCACTCGGCCGCCTTCAAATAGCCAACGCGACGCGGAAGCAGCAAAGAGCTCGCATACTCGGGGCACAAACCGAGCTTGGTAAACGGCATAGCAAAACTTGCCGAAGGGCTCGCAAATACCGCATCTGCGTGTAATAGCATCGTTGTGCCAATACCAATGGCGACACCATCAACCGCCATCACCACCGGTTTGGGGCAATCGCGCAACGCCACCATAAAGCGCCACAAGTTGGACTGCTCGTTTACTACGCCGTCTATGCCTGCACTGGCAAAATCGCCTAAATCATTACCGCTGGTAAAACAGCCGCCGGCGCCACGAATAATCACGACACGGGCATTCTCATTGCCTGCAAAGCCATTTAACAGCGCCGCTAAATCCGCATACATTGCCAAACTCAATGCATTTTTCACCGCTGGACGATCGAGGGTCAGCAGCCAAGTGCCCCCGTCATTCGATAGTTCTGCGCGGATGAAGCCAGAATTGAGCGAAATCGCCGATATATCTGTCATTTTCTCTCCTGTTACTTGCAACGCCCCAGTAGCCCGCTACAATCGAGCGGTTTTATTTCCCTTTAAATTAAGTTCCGTTATTTAGTACAGTGTAGTCACTATGAGCCTTCGCAATCTACTATCCAACCGAGTCAGTCAAGCCATGCAGGCTGCAGGCATTCCCAGCGAGTGTCAACCACATGTCGCGCCCAGCAAAAACGCCAGCTTTGGCGACTATCAAGCCAACGGTGCCATGGGCGCCGCCAAGGCCATGAAAAGCAATCCTCGCGCAATTGCCCAAAGCATTGTCGAGCACCTCGCTATTGACGATATCGCCGATAAAATCGAAATCGCCGGCCCGGGTTTTATCAACATTTATTTGCGCAACAGCTGGCTTGCCGAGAATACGCAAGGCCTTGCCGTTGAACAAGGCCACCATGAAAGCAACGCACAACAAACCATTGTGGTGGACTACTCGGGCCCCAACCTCGCCAAAGAAATGCACGTAGGACACCTGCGTTCGACCATTATTGGCGACGCTGTTGTGCGTACGTTGGAATACTTAGGCTATAGCGTTGTTCGCCAAAACCATGTTGGCGACTGGGGTACCCAGTTTGGCATGCTAATCGCCCACCTAGAAAGCGAGATGGCCAAAGGCGAAAACCCAACGCTTGCGCTCAAAGACCTAGAAGTCTTTTATCAGCAGGCCAAAGTGCGTTTTGATCAAGAGCCCGACTTTGCCAATACCGCGCGCGAATACGTGGTTAAGCTGCAAGGCGGCGATGAAAAAATATTGGCCCTCTGGCAGCAGTTTCGCGATATTTCTTTAATGCATAGCCAAGAGATTTACGCGCATTTGAATGTCTCGCTTAACGAAAGCCACGTGCGCGGTGAAAGCGCCTATAACAAGGATTTAGCGGTTCTGGTCAAAGAGCTACAAGCACAAAAGCTCGCCGTATCCGACCAAGGTGCGC
This sequence comes from Marinagarivorans sp., assembly GCA_036554385.1. GTDB lineage: Bacteria > Pseudomonadota > Gammaproteobacteria > Pseudomonadales > Cellvibrionaceae > Marinagarivorans. Next base: position 2,838 of record DATBNJ010000312.1, read on the forward strand.
AGGTGGTATTTCTACAGGAACTTGCCAACAAAGACGGCGAACCCTCACCGGTCATCGTGCAAAAAGCCGATGGCGGTTATTTGTACGCCACCACCGATTTGGCCGCCCTGCGCTACCGCGCCAATAGCCTAAAGGCCCAGCGCATTTTGTATTTTATCGACGCGCGCCAATCGCTGCATATGCAGCAAGTGTTTACCACAGCACGCAAGGCGGGCTTCGTCTCAGAAAGCGTCAGCTTGGAACACCACGCCTTTGGCACCATGATGGGCAGCGACGGCAAACCCTTTAAAACCCGCACTGGCGGCACCGTAAAACTTGCCGCTTTAGTGGCTGAAGCCTGCGAACGCGCACTCGCCACCGTCAAACAGAAAAACCCCGCTCTTAACGAAGACGAGCTAAAAGACGTCGCCAATAAGGTGGGCGTGGGCGCGGTAAAATATGCCGACCTGTGTAAAACGCGCACCAACGACTACGTATTTAACTGGGAAACCATGCTCAGTTTCGAAGGCAATACCGGCCCCTATTTACAATATGCCTACACCCGTATTCGCAGCATTTTACGCAAAGCAGAAGGCAGCGCGTTATCCGGCCCCATCATTATCGAAGCCGAGCAGGAAAAAGACTTGGCGATTAAACTGCTGCAATTTAACGACTGCGCCGAACAAGTCGCCGCCGAAGCCTTACCGCACTTAATGTGTACTTATCTGTACGACCTCGCCAGTTTATTTATGACCTTTTACGAAGCCTGTCCAATACTCAAAGACGGCGTCACCGAGGAAGCCAAAAACAGCCGCCTTTGCCTAAGCGTAAAAGTCAGCGAAGTGCTTAAGACAGGCCTAGGACTGCTAGGCATTGATGTGATGGAAAAAATGTAATCGATGGGTGTTAAAAAGGCCGCGACTGCGGCCTTTTTATTGAATAAAAATAATATAACTATTCAGCGGTGCACTAAAGCGAGCGCAATTAGTTTTATCAGGCACGCTGTGGATACCTCCCTGTACGCTTCACGTCGACCTCCTGTCTCCGAGAGCCTGATAAAACCAATCGCACTCACACACTGTTAAACGCAGGCGCTCTCTCAAGTATCTATTTGTAACTATTCAGTGGCTCACTAGAGTAGGCGCTGGCTAATTACTTCTAAGCCGTTCACGCCTTCTTGCTCCATACCATGTCTAACATGGCTGTCCTGCCAAGGATATAGCGGGACAGACACTGTATAAAAGATTGTTTTCCCCGCCTATCAATCTGGCACGAATTGGATTTAGCGTTGCAATCGCACCAAACCCCAGTAAAACGAGCGCAATTAGTTTTATCAGACACGCTGTGGATAACTCCCTGTACGCTTCACGTCGACCTCATGTCTCCGAGAGCCTGATAAAATCAATCGCACTCACACGCTATTAAACGCAGGCGATATCTACCATGGCTGCCCTGCCAAAGCATGGGTACTCGGCTTGACTCCTCGACACTATGCTCCACCGATAACTGCTTGCGCACCTATGTGTCACCCTGTCTCCTGCATCCTGCACTCGTATTCAAGCGCACTGGAAAATTATATCTCCGCCTTTTCGAACAGCTCGCCCCCCGCAAGGGCCGGCGCTTTAATGACTAGAAAATAATCAGCCTACAGCTTTTCAGACATTTGGGTGCTTCTAAAAATAGTAATTTTTTTGTGAGAGCAAGGAAGTACCGCCCGGAGAACCGCAGTTTACGTGTGGTAAATCACTCAGCGCATCCCTGCGCTTCACCCTACGGGCAGTAAACTGTGCAAATTGATCCTTCAATTAGTGAGGATTCGAGGACGGAACTTATGCACAGGACGTGCGGTAATCCGGATTTGCAGGAGCAAAAGCCGGTGACGCCGCTATCGCGTAAAAAGTGCATTTTTAGAGGTGCCCATTAGGTGATTTTAGAGTGAGACAATGGCAATCAGCGCAATTCCTTCGGCAACGAAAAACTGACATTTTCCGGCTTGCCGTCTAGTTCTACCGGGGGTTTGGCGCCTAGCTTTTCGAGCCCTAAAATCACATCGGTGACTAACACCTCCGGCGCCGAGGCGCCAGCGGTAATGCCGATACTGGTTTTGCCTTTAAACCACTCGGGGTTTAAATCTTCCGGGCCGTCAATTAAATAAGCCTCGGTGCCACAACGTTCGGCGAGTTCACGTAACCGGTTTGAGTTGGAGCTATTGGGCGAACCAACAACTAAAACCGCGTCATTCTCTAAGGCTAACTGCTTAACCGCGTCTTGACGGTTTTGCGTGGCGTAGCAAATATCGTCTTTGCGCGGACCTTCGATATTGGGGAAGCGTGCGCGCAAGCTCTCGATAACCTTGGCAGTGTCATCCATCGATAGGGTTGTTTGGGTCACGTAAGCAAGCTTATTGGGATTATTGACGACTAAGCGAGCGACGCAGTTTTCGTCTTCGACTAAATAAATTTTTCCGCCGTTAGACGTGTCGTATTGCCCCATAGTGCCTTCTACTTCGGGGTGGCCTTCGTGCCCAATTAAAATGCACTCCCAGCCTTCGCTGCTGTATTTAACCACTTCTAAGTGCACTTTAGTCACCAGTGGGCATGTGGCATCAAAAACTTTTAGGCCGCGGTTCGCCGCTTCTTGCCGCACTGCTTGGGAAACACCGTGGGCACTAAAAATCACAATCACGTCATCGGGGATTTCGCTCAGTTCGTCGACAAACACGGCGCCGCGCTCTTTGAGCGTTTCGACAACAAATTTATTGTGAACCACCTCGTGACGCACATAAATTGGCGCACCAAAGATATCTAAAGCGCGGTTCACGATATCGATTGCGCGGTCTACGCCTGCACAAAACCCGCGAGGATTCGCCAATTTAATTTGCATACCTAATACCCCAAATGACCTTCAAACAAAACCCACGACATGAGTGGGCTAAAAAACAACGGCACAATACAATAAACGATTAATGCGTTACCGCTGGGCTCACCGAGTGGATATGCACCTTAAAAATTAAGGTTCGACCCGCCAGAGGATGATTAAAATCAACCAGAACACTATCTGCCTTAAGCTCTTTAATAACGCCGGGCAACTCGGTGTTTTGTGCATCCGAAAACGACAGCATTAAACCGACTTCCAGCGTTAGGTCATCGGGGAAGTCACTGCGCGGCACCTCTTGCACGTTATTTTCGTTAGGCTGCCCAAAGCCCTGCTCGGGAGCTATGGTAATCTCGCGCTCGTCGCCAGCGCGCAAACCAAACATGGCTTTTTCAAAGCCCTCTAGCAAGTTGCCATCACCTACAGTAAAGGTAACTGGGTCTTCGCCATGGTTTGAGTCAACGACAGTGCCGTCCTCGAGCGACAACGAAAAGTTCAAGGTGACCTTGGTATCATCTGCAATGGCTAAATCAATCATGCGTCGCCTCCGCGTTTTCGGTGTGTTCGCTTTTTTTGCCTGATCCAAATATGGCATCCCAAATTAATAACGCCGCACCACAGGTAATGCCGCAATCGGCAATATTAAAAGCGGGAAAGTGGTATTGCTGGTAATAAAAATCGATAAAATCGACCACGTAGCCAAGCGTAAGCCGGTCGTACAGATTACCCAGCGCACCACCTAGAATTAACGCTAAACCCAGTGATTCCAGCGGCTTTTTAACGGCCACGCGAGATAACCAAACAACCAGTACAACACTCATAACGGCGGCAATAATGGCAAGAAACCAACGCTGCCAACCGCCGGCGTCGTACAAAAAGCTAAAAGCCGCCCCGTGGTTATAGCGCAAGGTAAAATTAAATAAGCCATCAATAACGGG
>DATBNJ010000266.1:0-8343 GCA_036554385.1 Marinagarivorans sp.
AGCAATCACCCCCGCCAGCGTTATCAATAAAGTCAGTATTGCAAGCGCCACCATTCAAGCAATATTCAATACGCCCTAATTGGGTCATGCCTAAATTTCCGCCTTCACCGAATACTTTACAACGCAGCTCGCCGCCATTAACCCGCAGCGAGTCGTTGGCTTTATCACCAACTTCGGCATGACTTTCGTCTTCGCTTTTGACATAAGTGCCTATACCCCCGTTCCAGATTAAATCAACGGGGGCTTTTAATAGCGCGTGAATAAATTGATTCGGCGTAAGTGATTTTTCTTCAATGGCGAATCTTTCTCGTAGCGCGTCGTTAAGCACTATCGCTTTCGATTGCCGGGAAAACACAGCACCGCCTTGCGAAATTAACGATTTATCGTAATCTTCCCAGGTGCAGCCGGGGCTATTAAACAGCCGCTCGCGCTCGGCAAAACTCGATTGTGGATCGGGGTTAGGGTCGACAAAAATATGCAAGTGGTTAAAGGCCGCAACCAGTTGAATCTTTTCGGATAGCAGCATCCCGTTACCAAATACATCGCCAGCCATATCGCCGATGCCCACTACCGAGATGCTTTGGTTTTGAACATCAATATTTTTTTCTCTGAAATGGCGCTGAACTGAGATCCAAGCCCCTTTGGCCGTGATGCCCATGGCTTTATGGTCGTAGCCTTGGCTACCGCCCGAAGCAAAAGCATCGCCTAACCAGTGGCCATATTCTTTTGAAATTGTGTTGGCGATATCCGAAAACGTTGCCGTGCCTTTGTCAGCTGCCACGACAAGGTATGGGTCGGGCGAGTCGAGTGTAACGATACCCTCGGGGCTTTCTGGTTGCCCTTCTATCAAATTATCTGTTACCGAAAGCAAGCCGCGTATAAACAACTGATAGCATGCGACCCCCTCTTTTTGCTGGCTACCTCGATCGCTGAACACGTGTAATTTTTTGGCGACGAAGCCGCCCTTAGCACCACTGGGTACTATAATTGCGTTTTTCACCGCCTGCGCCTTAACCAGCCCCAACACCTCGGTTCGGTAATCGTTAAGCCTGTCGGACCAGCGCAACCCACCTCTGGCAACCATACTGGTGCGCAAGTGCACACCTTCTACCCGCGTTGAGTAAACAAAGATCTCAAACCTCGGTTTAGGCGCCGGCACTTCATCCATTTGTTCAGGACACAACTTGATCACCAAGGTGTTATCACAGGCGCGCGGGCCACTGACTTGGAAAAAGTTGGTGCGCACCGTTGCTTTAAAGGCATCCAAGTAACGCTGAAATACACGGTCGTCATCTAAGCTGCTGACCGCATCGAGTGAAGCCGATATTTTTTCCAACAAACTATTGCAATGCTGGGTATGTTTTTCGGTGTCTTGGAGTTGTTGCGCGGGGTCGAAACGAAGGTAAAACCACTGGATCAGTTGCCACGCTATATCGCCGTGACGCAGCAGCGCCCCTGCGATCACGTCCATGTCCAAGGTAAAGAGCGTTTGCTTAAAGTAGGCAGCATAAGCACGCAAGATGACGATATCCTGCCAGGGAATCTGCGCGCCCAAAACGAGCCGATTAAAATTGTCGTTATCAATTTTCTCGTGCCAGGCTGCGTAAAATGCGTCGCTAAAGCGCGCTTTAAATGCCGAGTCGACGTCGATATCTGGCTGTAAAATTTGCAAACTAAAATCGTGCAACCAAAGGTTATCAACGCCCTCTTTGGTGTCGATTCGATGGGGATTTTCGCCGAGCACACGAACGCCGAGGTTTTCTAAAATCGGGATCACATCAGACAGCGCCAAGGGGTCGCCCTGATTCACTACCTTAAAGCGCAGCTGGTTTTCTGCATTTGCTTGCGGCTTAAACACGTGCATGGCAATGTCACCAGTGGCTCGCGTTTTTTCAAACAGGTCGATGTCGCCCACGGCGGCACGTGCGTCGTAAGCATCTTGGTAAGCGAGTGATAACAATGGGCTGTAACGGCGAAATAACGGCAACCCGTATTTGTCACCCTTAGCTTCGATAAGCGCCGTTTCTAAGCGCTCGAGCCAACCCGTTGCAATGGTACTAATTTGACTTTGTAAGTCTGCAACATCGATATCTTCGCTGAGATTTACCTGAGCACCTTCTGGCAACTTAAATACACAATAGGCACGCGCTAATACGGACTCCGAAAAAAAAGTGGTGGATTCAACGGCCTCGCTGCCCAGCGCTTGCGATAATATTTGTTCGATTTTTATGCGGATGCGTGTGCTATAGACATCTCTCGGCACGTAGACCAGTGCCGTTACAAAACGGCCGTAGGGGTTTGCACGCAAAAACAAACGCACCTGCTTGCGCTCGTTAATACTGCAAACGCCTAATAGGGTATCGGTTAATTCTTCCGACGATGCTTGAAATAATTCATCGCGCGGAAAACCTTCGACAACGCGCCGCAGGGTTCTATAACCGTAGGTGTTTTTGGGCAAGCCACTGGCTTTGGTTACCGTTTTCAGTTTTTGTCGAATCCATGGAATTGAGGTGGGCGCCGCTTGGCCAACCGCGTAGGTGAAAAAGCCGACCAAGTGCCCTTCGCCAACCAGCTGTTTATCCTTATCGAACATTCGGACAACAATGCAATCAGGGTACACCGCACGATGAATTCGCGATAATTTCGGCGATTTGGTAAAAATTAATGGATCTTTGCAGACGTCGCCAGTGCAAAAAGCGGGAACCGGCGTATCACACGACGGCGCTTTTGTTGAGCCCTCTGCACTGCGACAAAGCCCCAAGCGGGCTTTGGTTTTTTCTTTGGCGGCGTCACTCGCCGACTTGGAATAATTAAATTCACGATAGCCTAAAAAGGTAAAGTGGGAGGCCTCAAGCCACTTTAATAGCGCTGCCGCCTCTTGGCTCACGGCGCTGCCGTGTGCTAAGAGGTGCTCTTGCAAATCTTGCGTTTTGGCCAATAGCTTGGGATAGTCCTCTACTACGCGGGCAAGGTCGGCCAGCGCACTGTATAGAGCGGTTTTTAGTTCTTCTTCTTCGTCTTGTGTTAATAGGCCGAGCTCGGCATAGATGACCGCGTGCTCACCGGCATCAGCGGCAATGACCGCGCTGGCCAACAAGTGGAGGTTAATGCCCAACTCGTTCAGCGTCATGCGCAGCGTGTCGACAAGAAACGGGCTATCAGGCAGCACTAGGTGCATCACCGTCCGGTGGCAAGCCCAGCCCTCTTCCTCGACGCTCGGTACTTTCAACGCCATGACCCGTTCGTTGTTGTGCAACGCTTTTTGATAGGCCAACCACAAACCGTAAAGACAATGGCTGTGATCTTCAACGCTTCGATCCTGAGTTTCATCTAACGGCCACACCAGCCGAAGCTTGTTCAAAAAGTGATCAAGTGCATCGCGCTGCTCGCCTAAAGCGTAATGGCTGGCCAGTGTTGCTACAATTTTTTCACGGAGTATTTGTGCCTCCGCTGACTTGGCATTGATTATCGGTGTTGTTCTATCCATTGACATCTAAGCCTCCGCTCATTCCGAGCATTCGTATTGAATTTATCGATATCGCCCTTACATTGCGCTACTTAACGGGTTTTCAGCTAGCGTTTATCGTGGCTTTAAATTGCGCCACCAAGCGCGCAAACTTTGGTGAGCTTGTATTTTAAGCATAGCTAATGTGAGGGAACTCGCGCCAACTCTGCGAGTCTAGTGCCCCCGTGTTTATACGCCAAAACCGATAAGCTCGCTGGCTTTGGCCGGTGTGACCCCAAAGGCCTTACCTAAGAGGCTGTCACACCCTCTTCGATCACAGGTTTTTCGTTAACAGGATTGCGCACCATGTCAGAAACTCAAAATGCCATCAACGCTTTAAAGAACTGGCTAAACAGTCAAATCGTTGGTCAACCCCAATTGGTAGACCGACTATTAATTGCCTTGTTAGCGGATGGGCATTTGTTAGTCGAAGGCGCGCCTGGCTTAGCAAAAACTAAAGCCATTAATAGTTTAGCCAACGGGATAGAAGGTGAGTTCCACCGCGTTCAATTTACGCCCGACCTATTGCCGTCAGATGTCACAGGCACTGATATCTACCGCCCCGAGACGGGCGAGTTTACCTTTCAGCCCGGGCCCATTTTCCACAACCTTGTGTTGGCCGACGAAATTAACCGCGCGCCCGCCAAGGTTCAGTCTGCCCTGCTAGAGGCTATGGCCGAGCGGCAAATAAGCGTGGGCAAGGCGACTTACAAGCTACCCGATTTATTTCTTGTGATGGCCACCCAAAACCCCATAGAGCAAGAAGGCACCTACCCGCTGCCTGAAGCACAGCTCGATCGCTTTTTAATGCACGTCCGTGTCGACTACCCCGATATCGCAGCCGAGCGAGAAATTCTGCGGCTCAACCGCAGTGAAGCACGCAAAGATCCCGTCGCCAAGCCCGACACAATTAGCCAGTCGGTCCTGTTTGATGCCCGAGACGAAGCGCTAGCGCTTTACATGGCCGACAATGTCGAAGAGTATTTGGTCCAGCTAGTTGGTGCCACGCGTAACCCCGCGGCCTATGACAGCGAGCTCGCCAAGCATATCGAGTTCGGAGTCAGCCCGCGTGCAACGATCAGTCTCGATCGATGTGCTCGGGCACATGCCTGGCTTGAGGGCAAAGATTACGTCAGCCCCGATAACGTGCAAGCCGTGCTCCACGATGTTTTTCGCCACCGATTACTGCTGAGCTTCGAGGCAGAGGCGGCCGGCGTTACCCCCGATACCGTGATTGATCGTTTACTTGATCTGGTCCCTGTTGCCTAATGACTAACCACGCACTGCATAACAACGGCGCCATCTACTGCCAAGCCGAGGATTTATTTGCGCTGCGACCGTTAGGGCAAAAGTTGCGTCTGGGGCAACCGCGGTCTAGCCAAGCACTAATGGCGGGCAACGTGCGCACGCGCTACAAAGGCCGCGGTATGAGCTTTGCCGAAGTGCGCCCCTACCAAGCCGGCGACGATATTCGAACCATCGATTGGCGGGTAACTGCTCGGGCCCAAAAAACCTACACTAAACTTTTTGAAGAGGAACGCGAGCGCCCGATCTTTTTAATGGTCGATATGCGCTCGTCGATGTTTTTTGGTAGCCAACACCAGTTTAAATGTGTTTATGCCGCGCGCATGGCCGTGGCTATCGCCTGGGCCGCCTGTGCTGCGGGTGATCGCATCGGCGCGATGATATTAAGCGACCACGGCGAGTGGGATTTACGCCCAAAGCGCGGTAAAAATGCCGTGTTAGCCCTTATCCACGCCTTGGTTGACGCCAACCGGCAGCTTACCAACCCAGCGCATGCATCGGGGCGCTCACTCAAGCAATTTATAGAAGACGGCAAGCGCATTATTCGCCCCGGTTCAATGGTTTATTTAATAACCGACGGCCACGACGGCTACGACATCAACGGCCCCTTGTGCACCCTGGCGCGACACGCCGATATTAGCTTTATGCATGTCTATGACTCCCTTGAAACACACTTGCCCGCCAAGGGCTTGTTTACCATCAGTGACGGCGAGCATCGGACCACGGTCAATAGTAAAGCCATCAATCAGCGGTACCGCCTTTATTTTGAGCAACAGCAAGCGGCGCTTAAAAGCGCCTGCACCCAAGCGATGATTACAGGCTTTAATGCGCCAGTGTGCGCTGATTTAGATGGATGGCTTTTAGATGCCCTCGGCAAGCGCACGGCGAGACAAGCTCAACGGCGCCATGCCGGCGTTGGAGGGCAACGATGAGTAGCCCTGCGCAAGCCAACACAGCATCACCTGAGCTTATGCAAACAGTGCCTGGGCAACCGACCGCACAAGGCGCTAGCGGCGGCCTCGACCCGCAAATGCAAGCACAAATCAAGGCACAGATGGCCGATATCATCGAGCCAGCCGCGGTCGGCATTTGGCCCCTAGCGTGGGGCTGGTGGTTACTGATGGGGTTGGTGGTAATAGCCGTTGCTATTGCGGTCGGGCTGTTGCTTCGGCATCGTCGTAACAATCGCTACCGCCGGCAAGCCTTGCACGCGCTTGGCAGCACACACTTCGAGAATCGCCAACAGCAGTGCGTCTTTTTAATGCGTTTGAGCAAACAAGTGGCGCTGGCCGCCTACCCCAACCAGCGCGAGTCCATTGCCAAGGCTAACGGTGACCAATGGCTTAATTGGTTAAACCGCACTACGCCCTCGCCGTTGTTTGACGGTGAAAATGCACGGCGCTGGCAGCACGCGCTTTATTCACCACCAAACCAAGACGCCGCCGATGGCGCGCTCACAGACTTGATTCAACGCTGGATCAAAACACACACTAAACAATTGCCGCGGGAGGGCCAGAATGTTTGAATTTGCCTACCCGCTGGTGTTGCTGTGCTTGCCCCTGCCCATTGCCGCTTATTTTTTATTGCCGCGCGCAGAGGTAAAACAAACAGCCTTAAAGGTACCTTTTTATCACGCTTTATCGCAAATGGTTGGCAAAGGCAGCTCGCCGGCCGGCGCTAGCACGCTGCAAAAAGCGCTGGCGTTACTGCTTTGGATTGCGCTGGTGTGTGCCGGTGCAAAGCCACAATGGATTGGCGAGCCCATACCGTTGCAAAACGAAGGCCGCGACATGATGCTGGCGGTCGACTTATCGGGCAGTATGAAAATTCAAGACATGCAATATCGCGGTCAAAACTTTCGCCGCGTCGATGTGGTTAAAAGCGTTGTTGCCGACTTTGTCGAGCAGCGTCAAGGGGATCGCCTAGGGTTAATTTTATTTGGCGACAACGCCTACCTGCAAGCGCCTTTAACGTTTGACCGTAACACGGTTAAGCAATTGCTTGAGGAAGCCTTTTTAGGCATGGCAGGTAATCGCACCGCGATTGGCGATGCGATTGCGCTGGGCATTAAACGGCTAAAAGAGCGCCCAGATGCCGCCCGCGTGCTGATCTTGCTCACCGATGGTGAAAATACCGCCGGCGAGACATCACCCCAACAAGCCGCCGAGCTCGCCGCCATTGCCGGGGTAAAAATTTACACCATTGGTGTCGCGAGCGATCAGCTTATTGAAGATGGCTTTGGTTTTTTCTCCAACACCAAGCGCGCTTCGGCAGACCTCGATGAAGGTGCATTGCAGGCTATTGCGCAAAAAACCGGCGGCCAGTACTTTCGCGCCCGCGACACGCAGGACCTAAGCGCCATATACGAAACACTCAACACCATCGAGCCGGTGGCGCAAGACGAGCGCGTTTATCGGCCGATCCAAAGCCTAATGCACTGGCCACTCGCCATCGCACTGGTATTAAGCATGCTGGTTGCCATCACCCGGGCGGGATTTTTTAACGCGCGACAAGCCGCACCTAAGCACCAGAGGAAGGCATGATGGCTGAGCTTATCGAACAATTTCACTTTTTGCGCCCTTGGTGGCTACTTGCACTACTGCCCATTGTTGGCCTGCTTTTACTTTTATGGCGCAGCCACTATCAAAGCCAGCAGTGGCACAAGCATATTGCACCGCAACTGCTACCCGCCTTACTCGAAGGTGGGCTCAATAAAAGTAATCGCTGGGTGTTTACCGCTATCGCGGCCAGTTGGTTACTAGCATGCATCGCGCTGGCCGGCCCGGTTTGGCAAAAGCAGCCGTCGCCCGTCGTGCAAAACACGCAAGCACTGGTAATTTGCTGGGACTTATCACCATCAATGCTTGCCGAGGATGTCAGCCCATCTCGGCTCGCGCGCTCGCGCCTTAAAATTATTGACCTGCTCAAAAGCCGGCCAGATGGTCAAACTGCATTAATTGCGTTTTCGGGCGAAGCTTATACGGTAACCCCGCTAACCGATGACATCCAGACCATTATCAACCTACTCCCCGCGTTGGCACCTAACACCCTGCCAACGCTTGGCAGTAACCCAGAGATGGCCTTTGAGCAGGCCAATGAATTGTTAAACCAAGCGGGCGTACCGCGCGGCGAAATTGTCATGATCACCGACGAAATACCCACCGATGCGCTTGAGACGCTAAGCGATTTAGTCAGCGCTAGCCCTCATCAATTAACCTTATGGGGGATAGGCACCACCAATGGCGCACCTATCCCCTGGGGCAAGCAAGGCTTCGCCAAAGATAGCAGTGGCGCTATCGCCTTGGCCAAGCTTAACGAGCAAGAGCTGCGCAACTTCGCCGTGAAACATAACAGCTATTACGTACCTGTGGTCAATGACAATTCAGATATTGAGGCGCTTGAACAACTGCTGGCCCCCAAGCCTGCCGATGATAAGTCAGCGAAGAGTACCGAGCGGTTATTTGATCAGTGGTTAGAGCACGGTCACTGGCTGGTTTGGGCCTGCATGGCCCTAGTTGTCGCGGGCTTTCGGC
>DATBNJ010000077.1:0-16750 GCA_036554385.1 Marinagarivorans sp.
TTAATACCTGCGTCTTTTAACTTCGCTTCGAGCCCGGCACCTGACGTATCGCGCGCCAACTCCGAAGCTACTTTCATTTGTGCAGCCTTGAGTGCTTGTTTTTCTTTAATGCGCTCGAGCGATTCCGCAGCGGTCAGCAACTGAGTATTGGTTCCACTGTGCTTTGCCGAAACCGATGCCTGCGCCTTTTGCACACTTTCTGTTGCTTTAACCGTATCCACTTCGTGCTTCAGCTGAGCGAGGTCTTCATCGGCTTTTTGGATCGCATCGCGCAATTCACTGGCGCTACCGGCATAACTTTCGCTGGAAGCCGCTTCGTTAGCCAAGCGATTTTCTAACTCGGCAATCTTTTGTGCAACTTCTTTTGCGAGTTCTTCGTTATTCTGCTCTAAAGCCTTGATGGCATAGGTTTCATGCTCGGCGATTTTTGCGCGCAGCTGCGCGCACTTTTCCTCACTCACTTTTTGGCGCGCCATGATAGAGGCCAAACTATCTTTAGATTGTTGCAATTCGGTAGATGCATCGCGAATTTCCTGCTCTAAAATACGCAGGGCCTGAGAATCCACAATCGCCTCACCGGCCTCGTTAACACCACCGCGTAATGCCGTTACCAGTTTTGACCAAATATTCATGTGCAATCACCTAAAAAGAAAAGTTGATAAGTTGTGCGGTACGATGGACTTATAAGCGGCAGCGCCCTAACATTTCAGATTCCAACTGCGTCACAGCAACGCGACTCAGCTTGCCTCCTTGCACCGTTAGAATCGCATATTCCCTTAAACTTAGTGTGAGAACAAGCCCCTAACTACCGAAGTTCTCACTTTCGGCCACCTCGGTTGGAACCCACATTACGCTGCTGGAAAAGTCGCTCGCGAACCACAAAGCCCTTGTTGCAACCGCAACGCCAGATTACCAACATTACATGTAATTGGTCAATATCTTTCATGTAAGATTTTCAAAGCTGGAGGTAAGGCATTGTTATTTTTACAAAAGCAGGCCATAGAGCCCGTAAAACCGGCTTATATCAATGAATTTACGCGCACAATTAAAGCGCCGCCCGTGCAAACCTTTAGCCCACACCCCCGCGATTACAAGCTTCAAGACACGTTAATAACGTAAAAACCCGTATAGCACATTTTTTGCATGCTTTCAGAGGTACGCTTTAGTTATCGGAAAACTCAAAGCAACTCGCTAAACGTTGCATTAAGCAAGGCTTAGGCGCTGTATTGAGTACACCGAAAAAAAGAGCGACCGATAAATTGCGCATTAACTTTTACCGCTATGCGTTGTCAAAGGAGCGTGACCAAAGTGATGTAGCTCTGCCGCATATAGCGCAGTTGCAACGCTGGGACCTAGCTTGTAGAACCGTAAATAGGCGAACACCCCGCACACGCCATCGCACCAAAACACAGGAGGCTTACTATGTACCAAGCATATAAAGATCTCACAGAATTACCCGTAAAAACCCGTGACGGCTATCACTTTGCCGTTAGCGATATGTTGTTTGATGACTTACATTGGACAGTCAGGTATTTGGTCATCGACACCCACAGTTGGCTGCCCGGAAGTAAGAAGCTGTTAATTAGTCCTATTTCGATTGACGCTATCGACATCGACAAACAAACCCTGCTACTGACTATTACCCGCGAAGATCTTCTAAATTCACCCACCCTCGACGATCACGCGCCAGTTTCTCGGCATTATGAGAAAACCTTCTTCCAGTATTATGGCTACGGCTATTATTGGATGAACGAGGGTTTATGGGGCGCATCAGCGGACCCTTTCGCCCTGAGGCAAATGACGCAAGAAGAGCCCATCCAACCTGAGGAAGGTGCCGAACACCCAGAGGTGGATTACCATTTGCGCTCATTTGAAGAAGTGCTCGGGTACAAATTGCACGCCAAAGACGAGCGCTTTGGTCATGTTGAAGACTTTATCCTAGATACTCGCAACTGGGCCGTTACACTCATCGCGGCCAATACGCGCAATTGGTGGCCCGGCGGCAAACACGTTCTCATCGCACCAGACCATTTTACGCACGTAGAGTGGGTCGAGCAGGAAATTACTTTAGGGCTAAACAAAGAAGATATTAAACACCAACCCGAATTCGATGTCTTTCAACCGCACCACTCAACTCTGGCGGCGCTCGAAGCACTCGGTAAGATAGCGCCCGAGCCCACGGAGACAGATCGAGATCGCAAGGTCGGTTAGTTCTTATCCTGAAACACGATCCGCGGCGTTATGCTTACCGGCTACCCGCGAGATCCTCTGGCCGGTCGACGTCGTCAAAGATGTGGGTGTCCTCGATATCAACTGGCGTGATCACCGCCGGCTCGATAATGCTGGCAGCACCCGTATCACCACTTAAAGTCATTAACGCCTTGCCATAAGAGCCGGAAAAATACACGGGGTGACCGCGCTTACCCTCAAAATAGGGGGCTGCCTGTTGCGCGCCCCTATTGGCTTGCGCTAACACCTTTTCGTAGGTGTCCCTCGCGACCCAAGGCATATCACCTAGGCAGACTATCCAGCCTCGCCAATGCTGGGTAGCGCGTACACCGTACGCAATGCTTTGCCCCATGCCATCGGAATCCTTAGCCATCAGACTCACTTGTACTGGACGATCAGTGACAATGTCGATCACTGCGGTTTGATAAGCCGAGGTCACTACACACACGGGGGCTTTTAGCGATGTAATTGTGTCGAGCACCGCACCTAAGACCGTTTGTTTAACACTCGGGCTACGGCACTGGATGGTCGCGCTCAGCTTACACCGGCCAAATCGGCGCGAATGCCCTGCGGCCAGTACCAAAAAGCCAATGGGGGCGTCGGGCGAAAGGCTTTCGGGCTTGTAATTAACCTTGCGCATCGGGCGAAGACGGCGCGTGAGCAGCTACCTTTTTGGCGTAGCACTGCACCAAATGGGCCGCAATACTCATAGCAATTTCGCTCGGCGTTTTGCTACCAATATCCAAGCCAATGGGCGCATGCAATTTGGCGACGTCTACCTCGCTCACACCCAAAGCTGCCAAGCGCTCGCGCCGCTTACAGGAGGTGGCTAACGAGCCCATGGCACCTATGTAAAAGGCCTGCGACGGCAGTGCTTCGAGCAATGCCATATCGTCAATTCTCGGGTCGTGCGAAACGGTGACCACGGCCGACTGGGCATCGCCAAAGTCTCTAGCTACAAAGCCATCAGGGTATGCCGATTTAAACACACAAAAATTTGTCTCGTGCCACTGCCGCCCAATATCATTTGAAGGGTCACACACGGTTACGGCAAAATCGAGCGAAGTGGCAAATTCCGCCAAGTAATAAGCCGTTGGGTTGGCGCCAATAACAAGCAGCTTGCGGACCGGGCCAGCATAGTAATACACCCGATCACGCTCACAGCACAACGAAAAAGGCGCGCTACTCGATTGCCAAGACCAGCGGCCGGTACGCCGACAAACACTGCGCGCCAACCCCTGCCGCGCATGCAGTAATTGCAAACACCCCCGCCATTGTTCGAGCTCATCAATGGTGCCATTCAAAGGTTCGACCAACACCTCCAACTGGCCGCCACACGGCAGTGAAAAGCGCGGGTCATCCGCCCCGGTTGCGCCGCCGTAGCTTAACGTGCTGGGGCGATCATACGGTAAAACGTTCGAGCGAATTTGCTGCAGCACGTCGTCTTCGATACAGCCACCGGAGATTGAACCCACCACCCCCGTTACCGGTGACCACAGCATCATGGAACCCGCGGGCCGAGGCGAGCTGCCCCAAGTTGTAATGACAGTTGCCAGCCATGCCGCAGGTTCAGCGCCGCCAAGCGTTAACGCCTCGACGGCGCCGCTAACGACGGCTTCGACCGACGAACTTGACACAGCGTTAAACCGTTAGCACTTTATTGACGGGCAAATCGCGGATTCGTTGACCCGAAGCGTGATAAATCGCATTGACAATACTGGGCAGCACGGGCGGCAAGCCCGGTTCACCCACGCCGCCTGGCGCCTCTTGAGAATTAATGATATGCACGCTCATTGGCGGGCACTGATTAATGCGCGCAGAGGCGTAGTCGTAAAAATTACTTTGCTCGACGGCGCCATCTTTCACGGTAATTTCGCTCATCAATGCGGTGCTTAGGCCCATAATCATGGCCCCTTCCATTTGCGATTTGACACGATCGGGCGTTACCGCAATGCCGCAGTCGATCGCAGTATGCATATCGAGAACCGTTAGCTTATCGCCATCAACGCGCACTTTGGTTGCCGCCGCCACATAGGAGTTAAAGCTATGGGCATAGCTAATGCCCCAGCCCTCGTTCTTTTTGGTTTTTTTATCGGCACCCGACTTCGCCACAACTTCGCTTAGCACGGCCTTCATGCGCCGCGTGTCGAGCGCGTGAGCTTGCGTCTTCTGGCCGTAATTAACCCAACCCTCGAAGCCCTCTTTTGCAGGGTTAACGATGCGATCTTTGCCAATTAAGTTCAACCACATAGTGTGAGTTGGCACATTGGCTTTTACCGCTAATTCATCAACAAAGCAGCCCAGCGCAAAGGCATTATTAATATTGGCTACGGCACGAAACCACCCAATCCGCACATGCGTCTCGACATCCTGAGTCTCACAGGAAAGATGATCTAGCGCAAAAGGCACATCGGCAAAACCCAACGATAACTGCATATCACTCGGGCGTTTTGCCGCCAAATCAAAAGTGGCACCGATGGGCGGGTAAGCAACGCGCTGAATCCAAAAATCGGCACTGCCCTTGTCGTTCACCTCGGCTTTGCAATAATTGGCGGAAATCGAATGATAAAAGCCGTGTTTGACGTCATCTTCGCGCGTCCACACCACCTTGACAGGCCGGCCTGTTGCTTTGGCCAGCTCGACCGCCTCTAAGGTAAAATCGTTTTTGCCCTTGCGGCCAAAAGCGCCGCCCATCAGCGTCATATTTACCGTCACCTGAGACGGGTCGAGCGCAAGCTCCTCAGCGATTAAGTTTTTCGCCCACTGCGGTGTTTGTGTGCCGGTCCACACCGTGCAGCTGTCGCCTTCCACTAGCGCGGTTGCCGCCGGTGTCTCCATGGACATATGGTGATGGTATGGCAGCGTGTAAGTCGCCTCTACGGTGTTTTGCGGGTCGTAATCGTGCGCGTACACGTCGCCTTCATTGCGCACGCTAGCGCCTTTGCTATTTACTTTTTTAATCAGCGCTTTAAGGTAGGCTTTAGAATCGTGCGCGGCATTTTGCGCAACGCGTTTATCAGAGGTATCCCACTCGACTTTAAGTTTTTTGCGGCCCTCCTGAGCAGCCCACGTGTTGGTTGCCAGCACCGCCACACCCGATACGGGTTTTACATTAACCGGTAAGGGACGGTCTTTAAGCTGAATAACATCAATCACGCCTTTCACTTTTTTGGCGGCATCGGCATTAAATGACTTGACGCGACCGCCGACAACAGGTGGCCGCTCTATACTGGCCACCAGCATATTCGGCAGCTGGATATCCTGCGCGTATTTTGCCTCACCGCGCAAAATGGCCTCTTGGCCGGCGAGCTTTACATCGCGACCAATTAACGAAAACTCATTATTGTTTTTAAGGGTCACTGAGTCGGCACTGGGCACGGTCATCTTGGCGGCTTGCGCAGCCAAAACCCCAAAGCCAATGGCCTTTTTCGTTTTTAGGTTAACCACCTGATGATCTTGCGCTTTTACGTCGTCTATTTTAACTTGCCAAATATCGGCCGCGGTTTGCTCAAGCATCGTGCGCGCCACCGCGCCCATCTGGCGAAGGTACGGAAAGAAGTGACGAATAGACGCTGAACCACCGGTGGATTGATCGCCGTATTTGGGGTCGCCCTGTGCCTGCACTACCGATACACGATCCCAACTAGCGCCCAGTTCATCGGCGATAATCTGCGGCACGCTGGTCATAATGCCCTGCCCCATTTCCGCCCGATGATTGACGATGGTCACTTGACCGGAGGGGTCAACGCTGACAAATACACCTAGCTCAAAGTCTTTTGCGGGAGTTTCATCGGCTTGCGCCCATGGTGTCATCGGCGTTAACAACACTAAACCCGTGCTTTGCAGGCCCACACTTTTTAATAGGCTTCGGCGCGATACATTAACAATCATGACAACACCTCACGACTATCATTGTTACCCTGAGAGCTTAAGGCCGATGTTTTTTTGGCCTCTTGTATCATGACGCCAGCCTGCTTAATCGCCTTTTTAATGCGCGGGTAAGTCCCACAGCGACAAATATTGCCCTGCATATGACTGTTAATTTCATCATCACTCGGGCTGGCATTTTTTGCCAATAGCGCCGCTGCGCTCATCATTTGCCCCGCCTGACAATAGCCACACTGCGGTACATTGTTATCCAACCATGCCTGCTGCACGGGGTGCAGTTGTTCGCCCTTTGCGAGCCCTTCAATCGTGGTGACCGTCTTGCCGGCCGCCATGGATAGCGGCGTAAGGCACGAGCGCACCGGCTCGCCATTAATGTGCACGGTGCAGGCACCACACTGGCCAGCACCACAGCCGTATTTAGTCCCCGTCAGCTGTTGAATATCTCGCAGGGCGTACAAGATTGGCATATTGTCGTCTGCCTCTAGCGACACAGACTGGCCATTTAGGGTGAGCTTTAACATAGGAATCCTTTTTATCGGTATTGACAATCGCTATTGGTACCAGCAAGTTGCTTTGGTTAATGGCACTGGTTAACAATATGGGTTAATCAAAGGCTGCGCCTTTAATCGTGCCTAAAAAAACCAGACACCGCGCACAGAGTCGACAAAAGACGCCAGCAATACTGCAGCGCCGAACATTAGAGGCCAAAGAAAAAGAAACAGTAGCTAGGCCGAGTGCACTATTCACATTCAGATACTGCCAGTATGGCGGCAAATAAAGCAATGTTTAGTTCGCGATAACTTGGCCTTCACTACAAACATTGGATACCGACTCGCGACGCCTGCAAAAGTTCATGCGCCTTAATACCACGGACAAACCTCGGGGCGAGCACATGCTGAACAAAAAGCGGGCTGGGCGATTAAGGCGTATATTTTTCAAACACTTGCTGCTCCGTTAGCTCTGGAGTTTTGTTCGAAAAGGCGTAGAAGCCGGGTTTTTTATCGATAAATATTTGCTCACTGAACTGATAGTTATCGCGATGTTGGAACAAGCCTACCGGAAGTACATGCTGGTTAAGCGCTGGAATTTTGTAATACAGGTGTGTGCCGCAGCTACCACAAAAAGCGCGCTCAGCCCACTCAGACGATTTAAACGTTTTAACGTTGTGCTCGCCACTGATCGCCAGCTCACCTTCGCAATGAAAACCAAAAAACGGGCCGCCACCCCAGCGCCGGCACATGCCACAATGGCATACTTCGAAATGTGTTTTATCGGCCGTCACCAGCGATACTTTGCCACACAAACATTTGCCTTCCATGCTTATCCCCTATTGAATTTGTTGGTTATTGAAGCTACGCGGCACAATATAACGCTCCAATAAAAACAGGGCCAGAAAAACAGGGCCAGCCCTGTGAAAAGCTAGCCCTGTTTAACTCCAACTCATGCCCGCTTTGGCACTATGCGGCACAGCGGCCAATGAGTTATGTAGACACTCAATTACAAGGCATCGTTTTGTGCACAGGTATCGTCTTGAGCATGGTCGCAACCGGCAGAATCGATATAACTCTGGGTAGAATACTCAGCCACCGGCAGTTTTTGCAGGGTCTGGTTAGCTTGCGTCAATTGCTCGACGTAATCAATAAAACCCTGAGCATATTCGGTGTAAGTATCGGTGACTCTACCGGCATTAAATACCTCACCAAACGTCGTGTAGCCATCCTGCCCAGAGGCAATAAAATTATTGGTTACAACAGTGTAGGTCGCAGAGTTGTCGATAGCCGCCCAGTCGCCGGCAAGACGCGAGTTAACCTGCACATTACTAAAGCGTGCGCCTTTGGCTTGTGAGGCATCAACATCGTAACGCAAACCTGAGGCATAAGGGTAAGCGCCGGACGAGCCGTTAGGCGCTAAACCATAATCTAGGGCATCTTCTAAAGTTGCGATAATTTCAGCGCCCGTCATTTCCAGCGTCACGAGGGTATTCGCAAAGGGCAGTAGCGTAAATGCATCGGCAATCGTGTAATCACCCGCCGTAATATCGACGCGCACCCCACCGCCGTTTTGAATGCCAATATCCGCCGTGGGCGTCACCCTTAAAAACGCCTTGGCAACAATGTTTGAAATATCACTGCCGCGCGCGTAAGTGGCGCTATTATCACAGTTTGAGGAGCGGCCTTGCCCTGGGAAACGCTCTAAGCACAAAACGTCGGTTGCCGCACCGATAACCGTTTCTTTTAACACATCCACTTGCTCGTCATAGGTGGCAACGAGCTGGCCGGTGGTGGCATCTTCGCGCGCCAACACCAGCTCTGGATAGGCGGTAAGCGCCTGAGTCACCAAGAAGCCGTCGCTAGTCGGCAATACTTGGCTGTCGCCGGCGCCATCTTCATAGACATAACGGTCACTAATAGGCATAACGGGCTGACCTGCACATTCGGTGACATCACCGGCTTCATCAAAACTCACCTTTAACATGCCCAGTAAGTGTGCGTATTCCCACGCCTGCACGATACACACAGGCTTGCCCGCGCTATCGGTCACCTGAGTCGGATAATCACCTGCGGGGTTAAAGCCCAAGCTCGAGAAAGTCTCGCCGCCCAATAGTGTGTGAGAATCGCCGCCAACAATCACATCGACACCGGTTAAGTTCGCCGCCAAGGTGAGATCGTTCGCGTATTGGTAGTGGGTCATTAAAATAATTTTATTGATGCCCATAGCGGTCAGCGCATCAATATTGGCCTGAGCGGTCTCGGTTTCATCTAAAAATACGGTGCCGTCATCGGGGTTCGATGAATTTTTAGTCTTGCTGGCGATATCAATTCCGATAATACCAACTTTTTGGCCATCAAATTCTTTAATTAAATAAGGCTGAATATAGCCCTCAGCAATCGCGGAATCCTCTGCAGGCTGAATATTGGCGGCTAACGCGGGCGTTTTACAACTGGAGGCATTTAAGGCGTCGAGAAAGTTCGCCAAGCCCGCATCGCCATCATCAAACTCGTGGTTGCCGAGTGCAAATGCGTCGAAACACACCTGGTTCATAACCGCGGCATCGGCTTGCCCTTTAAACAGTGAATAATACAGCGTGCCAGTAATCGCATCACCGGCGTGCAGCTTTAGCACATTTGTTTGTTGCTGCTCGAGCGTTCGAAAAACATTAACCAGCATCGGAAAGCCACCGTAGGTGACACTCACCTCATCGAGGGCGGAACCGTCGCCTTGGGTTAACCCCAACTGTGACACATCAAAATCAAAGGTTTCTGCGGCGATATGGGAATGGTGGTCATTCATGTGCAAAATAGTCAGTGCGAGCGGCTTGGCACCGCTCGCGGAATCGCCGGGCTCACCTTTCGGTCCTGGGTCGCCTGTCGAACCTGGGTCGCCTTTAGGGCCTTGGGCGCCCGTTTTGCCGTCGTCTGCGCAACCAGCAAATAGTGCCGTTAACAACAGTAGTAAAAAGGCCTTTTTCATCATTGCAATCTCTCTGGTTGGTAAATACCAACGCAGAGTAATTACGCAATGTGACGTCTGTGTGTCGCATCGATGATTATTTATGACGCTACAGCACGTAACACAGCACCTAAAACAGTACCTAAAACAACTGACTCACGGCCGCAGATAAGCGTCTAGCCTCGAAACCCCACCGGAGGTGCAACGAGGCACCTCTTTAGCTTCAAACAGCTAAGATACTCAGGCGAATCGGGCGAGGGCGGAATCAGCGGTGCTAATCGGCCAGGTAGGCATCTAGCATGTCGCAGGCACCGCTGATTTCCCGAAAATGGGTATCAATTAATGCCTCTATGCCACTGGCGCTCAACAATGGCGACAACGCGTGCTCGTACTCTAGCGCTAACAATTGCTCTTTGGTTAAAAGCTCGTCCAGTAGCGAGTGCTCGCCGCGCACCAACATAAGTGGTGCACCAAAACGCCTTAAAGCCCTTGAGGTTTTATTAGCGGCGACTTTATCCCCTTGGTATTCGGCCAGTTTAGCGTCTAGCTCTGCCAAGTGCTGCTCGTGAGTACTGGCAATATTGTTGGTGAGTGCAATGGCTCGCTCATTTTGCAAACTATCAATGGTGCGAGCACACGCTTTAGCGGTATGGCCGTGTTTAATACGCAAGCCGCGAAGTACTTTGGCAATTGAACCACGTTCGATTGTTTCTGTTGTGCTTAACATCGTCCACCTCTAAAAACTGGCTTTATCTCTGATTATTACCACCGCCCCCAAAAACAGGCCTTGGCGCTAGCGCAGTCGACCGCTAACAACGGCGTTTATTAAGGCTTGCCCGCAGCTTCGCCCGTTGAACAGGCACAGCATGCTTTATGCCAAAAAAATAATAGTATAGTAATCAGACGGTTGCCAATATTTAGATACAGGCATTCACCCCCAAAGCGCCATTTTTACAGGCCGCGTGTAAGACAAACAAAAGAGCCGGCAGCTTGGTACCCTCAGCGTCCCGCGCTAAGGACAATCACCTTGATCGAGCGACGCTATAATGTCTTCTAATTCGGTAATAGCCCACTGCAGGTCGGTATTAAATTGATGGCTTTGCCGTGCAAGCGCATTTTGTGTGGCGGGCGATAATTGCTTGCGTGCGCCCATAATCGAAAATCCTTCGTCGTAAAGCAGACGACGGATTTTGCGCACTAGCATGATATCTTCGTAGGTGTAGTAACGGCGATTACCTCGCCGCTTTTGCGGGTTGAGCAGCGCAAATTCCTGCTCCCAATAACGCAGTACGTGTGCCTTAACTTGGCACAGTTCACTGACCTCGCTAATCGTAAAATACCGTTTAGCGGGTAATTCAAATTCACTCAGGGGCAGACGGCCTAGCGTGCGCATCAATGCGATCGCGCAGTTTGCGACCGGCTTTAAACGTCACCACCCGGCGCGCTTCAATAGCAAACTCTTCACCGGTTTTGGGGTTGCGCCCAGGCCTAGAGTTTTTATCTCGAAGGTCAAAGTTGCCGAAGCCCGATATTTTCACCGGCTCGCCATTTTCAAGGGCACTGATAATCTCTTCAAAAAAGCAGTCCACCATATCCTTGGATTCTTTACGACTAAAGCCAAGGTCCTGCTGCAGTTTTTCTGCCATTTCCAGCTTGGTTAACGAATGCCCCATATTGCCTCCCAGTGATGGCTATCGACGGTGCTGAGCCTAAATCGTTTAACGTAGCCTAGCACCATAATCTGCGGCAAGCGTTTTGACAACATTATCAACAGCTTGCTGAATTTCGTCATCTTTCAAGGTGCGTTCGGCATGCTGAAAGGTCAGGCTATAAGCCAAGCTTTTATGGCCGTCTTCGACGCCTTTGCCGGAGTACACATCGAACAGCGCTACCGACTTCAAGCTATCCCCCGCCGCATTCGCAATGGCTGTCTCTAGAGCGGCCGAGCTAACGCTATCGGCAACCAATAAGGCGAGGTCTCGGCTAACGGCAGGAAAACGTGAAAGCGGCGCAAAGGCCGGCACTTTGCCGGTTAATAACACATCGAGCGTTAACTCAAAAACAAATACACTGCTACTGCAATCCAGCGCTTTGATAGTCGACGGATGCAATGCTCCAGCGATACCGACTTTTTGGCCATTTAAGGTGATATCGGCACACTGGCCCGGGTGCATGTAAGCCGCGGGCTCGGCGCTGGGTACAAAATCAAACGCCTGCTGATTGCGCGTTACCGCTAACAGCGCCTCGACATCGCCTTTTAAATCGTAAAAATCGGCTTTGTCTTTGCCGTGACACCAAGCCGTACTTTGCTGGCTACCGTAGAGCAGGCCAGCTATGCGCCGCTCTTGTGGGTAGGCCTGGTCGCCACTGCCCTGTTCAAACACTAAACCGCTTTCAAACAAACTGACCCGGGTTTGCTGGCGGTTCAGGTTGTAGCGCAGTGCCTGCACTAGGCCCGGCAATAAGCTGGTGCGCATTTCGGCCATATCGGCACTGATCGGATTTTTCAGGGTAATCACCGATTTTCCACCGGCAAACTGCTGGTGTAGCTTCGGGTCGACAAAGCTATAGGTGATGGCTTCTCGGTAGCCGCGTGCTACTAACGCCGCGCTCAATGCGCGCAGCGATACGCCGTTTTCCGGCGTGGCTGGCAATTCATTGGCAAACACGGGTGTGCGCGTCGGTAATTTATCGTAGCCGTACAAACGCGCTAGTTCTTCTACAAGGTCGGCATCAATGGCGATATCAAAGCGATAGCTTGGCGCCACAAAATGCCAACTATCGTCGGTTTCGTCGGTGAGTGTTAACCCTAAGCCAGTGAGCATGCGCACGACGTCGCTGTCATCTAAGCTTAAACCCAGCGTTGTTGCTAATCGTTTTTTATTGAGCACTATTGCGGCCGCTTGCGGCAAATTAGCTTCGTTAACGGCCCCAAACACATCACCGGCAGCGCCGCCACAAATCTCAACGATCAACGCGGTGGCACGCTCAATAGCGGAATTTTGCAACTGGTAATCGACACCGCGCTCAAAGCGGTGGGAAGAATCCGTGTGTAAACCGGCATTTCGGGCGCGACCGGCAATGGCAATAGGCGCAAAAAACGCGGATTCCAACAGAATATCGGTAGTGTCGTCACTAACGGCAGAACTTTTACCGCCCATCACACCGGCAAATGCCAATGCTTGTGATTCATCAGCGATAACCAGCGCATCGCTTTTTAGCGTTACAGTTTGATCGTTTAACAGCTCGATTTTTTCGCCTTCATTGGCCCAACGCACGGTGATATCGCCCTGCACTTTGGCGGCATCAAAGGCGTGCATCGGCTGACCCAGTTCCAGCAATACGTAATTGGTGACATCCACAATCGGGCCCAAGCTGCCAATACCCGCGCGACGCAATTTTTCTACCAACCAAAGCGGGCTTTGGGCGCGTGCATTAACGCCTTTGACTAAACGGCCCACATAACGTGGACAGGCATCCCCTGCAGCCAAGGTCACTGAACGCGTTTCGCTGTGGGCGCTGGCCACCGGCGCAATCGCAACTTCGTTATAGTCGCAGTTATTCAGCACTGATACTTCGCGCGCAATGCCGCGAATACTTAAACAGTCGCTGCGGTTAGGGGTCAGGTCCAGCTCGAGGATGTTATCGTTAAGCTGCAAATACTCGCGCAAGTCGGTGCCGATGGGCGCATCGTTAGCCAACTCCCAAAGCCCGCTATCGTCATCGCCACACGCAAGCTCGGTTTGCCCGCACAACATGCCAAAGGATTCCACGCCTCGCAGCTTGGCTTTTTTTATTTTGAAATCGCCCGGCAATTTTGCGCCAATCGTCGCAAAAGGAATCACCAAGCCTTCTCGCGCATTGGGCGCGCCGCAAACAACCTGTTTTATGCCTTCTGCGTGACCCTCGACTTGGCAAACGCGCAGCTTTTCGGCATCGGGGTGTTGCTCGACGGCAACAATTTTACCCACCACAACACCACTAAATTCGCCCGCAACGGGCTCGACAGCGTCGACTTCTAAGCCGGCCATGGTGACCTGCGCAACTAATGCGTCGGTATCGATTTGAGGGTTAACCCACTCACGCAACCAGGATTCACTGATCTTCATAATTTTTATCCAATTTTAATATTCTTTAAAAGGCGACTTGCTGACTAAAACTGCTGGAGAAAATCCAAGTCATTTTCAAAGAACATGCGTAAATCTTTAATGCCATAACGCAACATAGCGAGACGTTCTACGCCCATGCCAAACGCAAAACCCGATACCTGCTCGGGGTCGAGGTCGCAGGCTTTAAAGACATTGGGGTGAACCATGCCGCACCCGCCCACCTCTAACCAACCGGTTTGTTTACATACTCGGCAGCCATCGCCAGAACAATGGGTACACTGGATGTCCATCTCAGCAGAGGGCTCGGTAAACGGGAAATAGGACGGGCGAAAACGCACCGGTACGTCGGCCTCAAAAAAGGTGCGCAAAAACTGCGCAACCACGCCTTTTAAGTCCGCAAAGCTTACGTCTTTATCGACCACTAAACCCTCAACTTGGTGAAACATGGGCGTGTGTGTCAAATCGGAATCGCAGCGGTAAACGCGCCCGGGGCAAATCACTTTGAGTGGCCCACTACGGTTTAACATGGTGCGAATTTGTACCGGCGAGGTATGGGTACGCAGCACGTGGCGGTCGTCAACGTAGAACGTATCGTGCATGGCACGCGCCGGGTGGTGAGAAGGAATATTCAGCGCTTCAAAATTGTGGAAGTCGTCTTCGATTTCGGGGCCTTGCTCGACGCTGTAGCCAGCGCGCACAAAGATATCTTCAATGCGATTTAGCGTGTGCGTTACAGGGTGCAAACTGCCGCGCTCGGCATTGCGCCCTGGCAAGGTCACATCGAGGGTTTCGGCAGCTAATTGGGCATTAATAGCTTCGTGCTCTAAGGCGGCTTTGCGCGCATTAATCGCATCTTGCACCCGCACTTTCGCTTCGTTAATTTTGGCACCCGCTGCAGGGCGCTGGTCGGCGGATAACTTGCCTAAAGACTTAAGCTGCGCCGTGATTTGGCCTTTTTTACCTAGGTAGTCAACACGGATTTCATCCAGTGCCGCTAAGTCATTGGCATCAACCACCAATTTAAGAGCTGCAACCGTCAGCTCAGCGAGGTTTTCCATAGCGTTTTCCAAAAGTGTTTAGGAAATGAAAGATAAATGAGGGCGAGATTTTACCCGTAAAACGGGCCGCTGTGGGCGCTATCTCGAGCAGCTAATCGCATTTGCCGGTATTCGGACCATCAGTGCATGCACCGCGCAGGCTTTTGGCCATCGACACGCATTGCATTGACCATAAAAAAGGGGAAGAGCCGAAGCTTTTCCCCTTTTTTAAAACAAAATCAAGTTTACACAGCGGCCTTAGGCAGCAAGTGCATCCTTGGCTTTTGCAACGATTGCAGCAAAGGCAGATTTGTCATGTACAGCAAGGTCTGCCAATACGCGACGGTCCAGTGCAACCTCAGCTTTTTTCAAGCCTGCGATTAAACGACTGTAGCTCATGCCTTCAGCGCGAGACTGGGCATTGATACGAGTGATCCAAAGCGCACGGAAGTTACGCTTTTTAACACGACGGTCACGGTAGGCATATTGGCCTGCTTTGATAACAGCTTGCTTAGCTACGCGGAATACACGCGAGCGCGCTCCGTAATAGCCCTTGGCTGCTTTTAATACTTTTTTGTGTCGACGGTTGGCTTGTACGCCACGTTTTACACGCGCCATAAATAATTCCTCTAAAAAATGATTGTGAAAGCGCTAGGGCTTAGCAAGACCTAAACATACGATCTACCAATGGAGCATCGGCAGCATTCAGTACGCTAGTACCGCGCAACTGACGCTTACGCTTGGTGGTCATTTTTGTAAGGATGTGGCTTTTGTTAGCGTGCTTGTGCTTGTAACCAGCAGCCGTCTTTTTGAAGCGCTTTGCGGCGCCACTGTGTACTTTAGCTTTCGACATAATAAATCTCCGGTCGGCTCGTGCCGATTTTTACGGTTTTACTTTTTACAAAGAAATAAGGCAGCTAAAAAGCCCTATTACTTTTTCTTTTTGGGGGCAATGACCATAATCAGCTGACGCCCTTCCATTTTGGCGTGTTGCTCTACGGTCCCTATTTCTTCCAGGTCTTTGGCGATGCGGTGCATCATTTCCATGCCAAGTTCTTGGTGAGCAAGCTCTCGGCCACGGTAGCGTAACGATACCTTGGCTTTATCCCCCTGCTCTAAGAAACGAGTCAGGTTGCGCAACTTCACTTGGTAGTCGCCATCCTCTGTTCCCGGGCGGAACTTCATTTCTTTAATCTGTTGTTGCTTCTGCTTTTTCTTGGCAGCTGCTTTTTGCTTCTTTATTTCGAAGAGGTGCTTACCATAATCCATGATCTTGCACACAACGGGGTCTGCATCTGGCGCTATGGCCACGAGGTCTAGCGTGGCGGCTTTCGCAGCCTCTAACGCTTCCTCAATAGAGACAACGCCAACTTGCTCGCCATCTACCCCTACCAGTCTTACTTCCGTCGCTTCAATCTGTTCATTGATAGCGGCTTTCTTTTGTCGACCTTTTCCGTTGCTTGCACGATTGTTAATAGTGATTCTCTCCAAATAATTAATATATAAAGGTTAGATCAGCCCGAGGGGTACTTAAGAATCTGATACTTCTTCAGTACGACCTCGTCGGGCTACTGCGTCTGCGAGCGTTTGCTCAAATGCAGCTAACGACAGCGTGCCAAGATCTTCGCCTTGCCATGAACGCACCGCGACGGTACCGTCGGCCACCTCTTGATCACCAACGACCAAAAGATAAGGAATGCGCGAAATTGTGTGCTCGCGGATTTTAAAGCCGATCTTTTCATTTCTCAAGTCGGCAATCGCACGATAGCCCTTGTTCTGCAAGGTTTTTTCAATTTTTGTTACATATTCGGCCTGTCGATCGGTAATATTCATGATCACGACCTGCTCCGGCGCCAACCACGGAGGAAACGCGCCTTCGTAGTTTTCGATCAAAATACCAATAAACCGCTCGAATGACCCCAAGATGGCGCGGTGCAACATCACCGGCACTTGGCGCGAACCATCTTCGGCAACATACTGTGCACTGAGTCGGCCCGGCATGGAAAAGTCCACCTGAATAGTACCGCACTGCCAGAC
>DATBNJ010000277.1:0-5486 GCA_036554385.1 Marinagarivorans sp.
ACTGAACGGATTCAGGAGGTAGAGCGACGCAAGGAGGCCGAAGCCGAGAACCGCAGTTTACGTGGTGTAAATGAGGATTCGAGGACGGAACTTATGCACAGGACGTGCGGTAATCCGGATTTGCAGGAGCAAAAGCCGGTGACGCCGCTATCGCGTAAAAAGTGCATTTTTAGAGGTGCCCAACTGATATAGCGAAACGGCACATTAACCTCAGGCTAATAACCTGAGGTAATTTTTCATGGCAGAAGTGATTTTGCCGGAAGAACGGGGAAGGGATTCACTAATGCCGCAAACACAGGAGCGTAAGCGCGGTGGATAGTGGGTTTTCACTGGCGCCTGGTCCTGCATAACCTCCATCCTTGGTGGCCCAAAACTTGGGTGCGAATTAGCCATGATTCGATATAGCTGGGTGTCGTCCCGTACAATCCTACCCATGGTCTCGACAAGTATCAGACCAGAACACTCAGCCACGCCAAAGATAATGCCGTTTTGTACTTTTAGCCTGAAGTTGCCTTAAGGGCGCTTCTAAAAATAGTAATTTTTTTGTGAGGGCAAGGAAGGACCGCCCGGAGAACCGCAGTTTACGTGGTGTAAATCACTCAGCGCATCCATGCGCTTCACCCTACGGGCAGTAAACTGTGCAAATTGATCCTTCAATTAGTGAGGGTTCGAGGACGGAACTTATGCACAGGACGTGCGGTAATCCGGATTTGCAGGAGCAAAAGCCGGTGACGCCGCTATCGCGGAAAAAGTGCATTTTTAGAGGTGCTCTTAAGCACTTTAAGGGTTGTCGCTCTGGCCAGAAGCTTCTTCCACCTGCTCTGGGCTGGGTGTCTCTTCGTTAAGCCAAGTACCGCAATGCTTACAATACTGGGCGTCGTGCTCGTGCTGGTGCTTGCCGCAGCCGGGGCAGGCTTCGTCAGAGTAACGATCTTCGCGCAGCGAACGAATCACCTCCGCTGAAAACACCCCTGCGGGCAGCGCGATAATTGAATAGCCCGAAAGCATAATTGCCACCGAAATAAACTGCCCCAAGGGCGTGGTGGGTGTGATGTCTCCGTAACCTACGGTCGTTAACGTCACAATGCCCCAGTAAATGGATTTGGGGATGCTGGTGAAGCCGGCCTCTCGCGGTTCTATCAAATACAAAATGGAGGAGAAGATTGTAACCAGCATTAAGATCGAGAAGAGAAACAGTAAAATTTGGCCCCTGCTGCGTTTTAACGCATCCAGCATTAAGCGACCCTGGCCAACCAGCGTGACCATCTCCAATACTCGAAATAAGCGCAGCGTACGCAACAGGCGAAAGACCACCAAGGTTTGTGCGCCGGGGAATATCAGCACCAACCAGGTGGGCAATACCGCAATGATATCGATAATGCCGTAAAAACTTTTTAGATATAGCCAAGGTTTTTGCAAACAATAAAAACGCAGTGCCAGCTCGACGGTAAATATTAGGGTAATGACCCATTCGGTTATGTAAAAGAAGGTGCCGAAGCGTTCGTGGTATTCCTGCACGCTGTCTAGCAGCACTATGCCGACACTGAAAAAAATCAGCATCGCTAAGCCAATATCAAATGCTTTAGCTAAACGTGAATCGGACTCAAAAATAATTTGAAAGAGCCGAGTTCTTATCCCAGGGCCTGAAGGTTGTAAATAGTGCATCTAGCGGGTGTCCCCTAATTCGTGTCCCTAATGTATGAGTAACCGGTGCTTGCGGTACGACCGGCGGTGCACAGTTTAGAGGAGGCGGTAATGTAAGGCCATAATGAAGGGCGCGTTCCTACTGATTGGGCGGCAATGAGTCGCGCGGGCCCCCAGTTTTGGGTAACAGGTTTTACGGCGCCGGCATTAGCGCCAATAGCTACAGCCCGCCGTTCTATTGGCCTGCGGTTTTACTATAACACCTCTAACGCGACGGCCTGAGTGAGTGCGTCAACGCATCGCCAGCCATTATCGGCCTTCTAGCTGATTTATTCGCGAGCTCGGTGCGCAAGCGGGATTAGCCCCCCTGTTCGTTTACGAGAGTTCCACCCCAATCGAATTCGGTATCTGCGACACGCGTTCGCGTCTTCCTCGATGTAGAGCGTATTCAACAATGCCGAGGTTAATTGCCATGCCAAGAAGCCGACCGTAATCGTGCTGAAGCTGATAAAGAGTCGCCAGTGAATTGCCCGTGCTGTTGCTCGCCAGATACAAAAGTATATCAATGAACAGTGGCGTAACCACGCCCAGGGTGATCGCGACTGCTCGACACATCCACGCGCGATGCGCCGGAACATTCCCGTTGAGAATATGCGTTAGCGCCATTGAAAAGGCTATGCATATGGCGGCGCTCAGTGTAACCAGCGACAGGTAACGGGCGCCGAATGAATCCGGAGACAGAACATGGTGCATCCAAATACCGGACAGCGCCATCACATAGCCTGATGCAAGGGCAATGATTCCCGCGATTTTATGACGTTTGGGTTTTTTGGCGCGCAACAACGGCGAAAACTGAAAAGGCATACTCAGAAAAAAGGCTATGCCGGAACTTCCATGTACCAGAACGGCGGCGGGCGTTTGGAAGTGCAGCGCGTTCACTATGGACGAAAGCTCGTTAGCAGACGGCCCCATCACAGCCAGAGTCATTAAAAAAGGGGCGGGTATGGCAGGGATACCGGCTAAAAAGAGTAGTAGGCCGACAATGGGCCAATTGAAGGGTTTGGTTTTCATCTTGGCAGGGTTCTCACGGGTTATTGGGTCTGGCATTGGGGGGCTCCCTTTCTTGCTGGCGATGGATTGGCGAAGAATGTAGAATTTCGTCGCACAGGTCGTCCGAGCAGATGGGCGCGGACTTTGTCAGTATCCTAGCCAACAGGTTCGAACGTCTGCCAACCCTATGGAAGCCCCGTGGCGTCTGGCATACACGCAATCTAGGGAGTTTTGTGATAGAAAATTCGGCGTTACTCGCCCTTAATGTTGCCGCTCTGGTTATCGTGTTTTTCAGTGCGCATTTGCTGGTGTTGCGCGCTTTTGAGCGGCAGGCCTATTTGCCGCTGGCCATCTGTTTGTGCGCTATTGCCGTGGTGATTTCCCAGCCCACTGCAGCGCTGCTTTTCCCGACTTTCCGAGCGACGTTTTTAGCCATGTCGCTACCCGCAATACTGATGATCGCGCCAAGCTTATGGCTGTATGTGGAGGGGCTGACATCGGTTTCCCCTTGGCGGTTTACTCGCAAACATAGGTATCATTTCATCCCGGCAGGCTTGGGTGCGCTGGTGGCAGGGGGCGTCCTGAGCTTGCCCGCTGATATTGTGAGTGCCTTATTGTTAGAGGGAAGCGATGCCATTCTCGCTGATAAGCCCCAGTGGCTAGCCAATCTTGTGTATGGGTTAATGGCGATAACGCTGCTGCTAATACTGGCCTGGCCCGTGCAGTCAGGCATCTATTTTTTTCATATTATTCGAAGGCTTACGCGATACCGCCGGAATTTAAAAAAGCTATTTTCCAGCACTGATTGGAAAGAGCTTAAGTGGCTCAGTTGGTTGCTGTTTGTGGTGGGTGGCGCTTGGTTGGCGGCGGCGGCCTACATTGTGGTCGATAATCTGTTTTACTCGGTCCGGTTCGATCCGGTTGTGGCCAATAGTGTGCTGCTGGTGGCTCTGTGGAGTATCGCTATTTGGGGGCTCAGGCAGAAGCCGGGCTTTGATGAGCTGTCGGCGGGTGAGATTAACGCGGTTGCCGATCTGGTCGCCGATACGCCGCGAAAATATCAACGCTCTGCGCTTGATCAGCGACAAGCCATGCTTATCGCTGAAAAAATTGAGCAAGCGATGAGCGAAGACAAGCTGTACTTGGATGCGTCTCTATCTATGCAAAAGCTCGCCAAGCACATCTCTACCTCGCCCAACTACCTGTCGCAAACGCTCAATGAAACACTGGGAATGAGCTTTTTCGACTATGTGAATAAATATCGAGTCGATGTGGCGAAACGCTGGTTGGCAACGGGTGATCAAACGGTTTTGGATGTTGCCATGGGCGCTGGATTCAATTCTAAATCGTCGTTTTATACCGCATTTAAAAAGGCGGTGGGGCAAACCCCAAGCCAGTTCCGAAAAGCACAGAAAGCCCTCTAAGCTTTTTGGGGCCGTTGTCGGAAGGCACTAATAAACACCGCGAAAACGTGGCTACGACGGCATGCGCGCCTGGAGCTATCCTGACACCGGGGGGCGACAGCCCATAGCGCCACCATGAACAGGCACTAACAGTACATTCTCTCAAGTAGCAGTGCAGATAGCTGTTAACATGTGGTGGCGAGTATGCACCCGGCCAAAGGCGCTCTTCTCAACCCTTATTCAATGAATAAGGATTTTCCGACAACTCAATAGGAGAATCATTACAGCCCAGCCAATGGCCTCAAATGACACCCCATTCAGCGTCGCAAGTACTAGAGTCAACACTACCCAGCGCGATGGCGGCTAAAGTGTTAGCAGGCGTGGCGGGACAGCGGTCTGACTAGATAAAATAGCTCAAATAGGTGTAACTATTCAGCGGCTCATTAAATGAGCACCGGCTAGTTATTTTCTAGGCTGTTTAAGCCTTCTCGACATCTTGCAATCCCTGTAAGAGTTGGCGCTTCAATGCATAGAAAATAATCAACCAGCACCCTTTCATAAGGTTTATGCTTATTTAGCTGAATAGCTACAAATATGTAAGGAGTGTTAAAAAATTACGTTAACCCACGCTATTTATTAGCGGAAATTTTGGAATAAGGTGAAATAGAAATGAGATATTTTTTGCTTGTCATAGCGTTTTTTTCTAGTGCTGTATTATCGCAATCTTTCATGATTGATTCGGTTTCGGAACACGTGAAACTGCCAAAAGCACAGCGTTATCAAAACGGTGCACCTTTTGGCTTTACTGAATATGTTGAATGTAAAGAGGGCTGGAAGTTCGTTGTTGTTAACGGCGCGTTTAAGGAGGGTAAATCTGCGCTACCTACGGAAATGTATTTAACCACGAGTGCTGGTGCTAAGCGTTATCCGGTGGGCATCGTTACAGATGATGGTGACTTCTTTTTGTCCTCTCTAGGGGTTTCTTCTTCAAATGTGGTTAGAGGAGAGCTGAAAAATAGTCAATCTCCTATTTTTGTATTAGAGGATGCTGAAAAAGCTAGTGAGATGCATATTGGCAATGAAAAAATCAAGCTTCCAATGCCTTCCAAAGGTGAGTTATTACAGCCGAAATTACCTAAAATTGATATTCTGAGTGCTAAATTTATTGACAGCTTTGAGATGGATTATAGTCTGGTTGAGGCAAATAAAGACTGGATGAAAGATAAAATGAAGAATTTTAATTGGGGTATAACACCCATAAAGGGAAAGCTACTGTCGATTGAGATTCAGTATGAGAGCGTCGACAACGTAGATATGACTGATTCGCGCGCAATTTCTCTGTACGATACCCGAGGGTTTGTTTCTTACGCATTAAGGTCTATTAATTCG
>DATBNJ010000278.1:0-7240 GCA_036554385.1 Marinagarivorans sp.
CTGAACACCAGTTTACCCTACAGCTCGTCAAGCAGACCCAGCTGGCTGGAAAAGACCTTGCGGTAGTCGGTGGCTTAATATATGTAGGTGAAAGAAATGGCTTCTTTATCGATCAAGATTTTATGTTGCCAAGTTATACCACGTTTCGACTCGCTATGAACTACCAGCTCTCGGACTCAATAAAACTGCGTGCGCAAGTCAATAATCTGTTTGACCAAGAGTATTACACCAACTCTTATGCCGATGTTTGGGTACAACCAGGTACACCACGCAATGCACGTCTATCAGCCACGGTTAGCTTCTGACATGATGATGTTACAGGTAGATTCACTCCATATTACGCGCTCAGACAAAGAGGTGTTAAGTGGCATTAGTTTCGCGGTCAACCGCGGTGACGTTTATGCGTTACTCGGTGGTAACGGTGCGGGCAAATCCACAACACTGCTGAGCCTGTTAGGTTTTTTGGTCCCTTCGCAAGGTCGAGTGTGCGTTAAAGGTAACGATGTCTGTGACAATGTAGCGGCGGCACGTCGGGCAATCTCATACCTTCCTGAGTCGGCGTCACTTTACGAACACCTGAACGCCTTGGAAAACCTGGAATATTTTTTAGGTTTAGCAAAGGTTGAGGTGACACTCTCGGATATAGAATCCGTGCTCGATCGAGTGTCCCTCGCGCCCGCGGTGAGAACCCGAAAGTTGGGGGATTATTCCAAGGGTATGCGCCAAAAAGTCGCGATAGCACTGGCCATGCTTCGCGACTCTGACATCTTACTGCTCGATGAGCCGACATCAGGCTTAGATCCCAGTGCTATCGATGAGCTACACCGTATTATCCGAGGTCTTGCGGACGCCGGTAAAACCATTCTTATGGTGACCCATGATGTCTATGGCGCGTGCCAGGTTGCTGATCGCATCGGTTTGCTTCGAAATGGCAAATTGGTGGGCGAGTTCGCTGCCGACGGTAAGCATCCCATCGACACGGAGGCGGTACATAAAGCCTTTGCATTGAATACCGATTCCGTCCCACCTTTATCCGTCTAGTACTTTTACTTATGAACACGATATTGCGAATTGCAGCAGAAGAGTGGCGATACTGGCTGAGATCTTACCTTGCTTTGGGTGGTGTGTTGGTTTTCCTGTTACTTGTTCTGTCTTCAAGTATCCTCACGAAACTGCGTATTGATGCTGAAACACATGTCAGAACGCATCAACAGTCTGCTGCTGAACAGACCTTTCTCGACCAGCCTAATCGTCACCCTCACAGAATGGTGCACTACGGGCATTACATTTTTCGAGCACCCGCACCGTTAGCGATTTTTGACCCAGGCCTCGACGCTGTGACCGGTCAAGCCATATTTCTCGAAGGGCATCGTCAAAATACCCCAACGTTTTCAGAATCCGCAGCAAGCCCTGATCTTGGCGGCTTAGCTCATTTGACGCCGGCGTTGATTTATCAGCTTTTCGGAGCGCTAGTTATTATTTTGTTAGGGCATGGCACGATTGTTCGTGAGCGAGAGGCCGGCGCGATTACGCCTTTATTGTCGTTAGGTATAACCGGCAATACCTTGCTACTGGGTAAGGCCTTAGCGCTATTGGTTTTTATTTTGCTGCTGCTTTTGCCACTTGCGATTACGAGTGTATTTGCCTTGAGCGCGGGAGAAACACCTCTCGCGGTGTTAGTACTCTTTGGCGTATACCTTGTGTATTTGTGCCTATGGGGTGCGATTGTACTAGGATTTTCAGCAATCATGCGAAAGCGCGGGGTAGTGCTTGCTGCGCTCACGGGTCTCTGGTTTGTGATGACTTTGGTGTTGCCTTCTGTAGCGGTCAATATTACGACTACCACTGTAACTGTTCCCGGTAAAATTGAAACGGACCTCGCTATGCTCACAGATCGTCGAAAGCTCGGCGATGGCCACAATGCTGGCGACCCGGCTTTTGCAAAACTTCGCGCGAGTTTACTGGAAAAATATGATGCTAAAAGGGTTGAAGAGCTTCCCGTTAATTTCCGCGGACTGGTGGCTATGGAAAGTGAGCAAAAGCTTACGCAATTATTGAACGAATATGCTGAAGCGCGTATAGACGGAGAAAATCGCCAACAACGGCTGCTCGAAAAGTGGGGTTGGCTCTCGCCATCGCTCGCAATTGCCTTTGTTTCTCGAGCCATCGCGGGCACCGACTTGATGCATTATCACCATTTTCAACGAGACGCCGAAAACCTTCGTTTTTCATTTGTTCAGGGGCTCAATCGAGCGCATGCTGAAAAGCTTTCATATCAGGATGACATTAATCGCAATAAAGACGAAGCGTCCTGGCAGCGTGCGCGCGTGGATGCCAGCAATTGGCAAGTGCTCGATGCCTACCAGTTTAAGGCAGCGAGTCTCACTGAGCGTCTTGGCAACGCCTCGTCTTCCATTGGAGTCTTGACGGTATGGTTTCTCGCGATGCTATGCCTTTTGATCTGGAGTGGCTGGAGGATCAAGCCATGAGCGCACGCAAAACATGTTTAAACGAGATTCGCTTTGCGACGAGGGATCGTACACTTGGGTTGTGGATGGCTGTCGTTTTGATGCTATCGACTTTGTCGGTCGGCTCTGGTCTTGTAGAGGTACGTCATCAACTCAAGACGATAGAAAATTTGCTTGGCGCTGATCAGCAAGATCGCGTTGCCGAGTCGAGTAAATTGAACGATTGGGGCAGCGCCGCCTATTACAGTTTTCATTTGACTTACGCCCCTCCGTCCGAGTTTGCCTATGCGGCTATAGGGCAGCGTGATACACAGCCTTGGAAGCACCGTATTCGAATGCTGGCACTGGAAGGGCAAATTTATGAGCAAGACGTCATCAATCCGAGTGTTGCGCTAATTGGCCGTTTCGACTTTTCTTTTCTCGCATCCTTTGTGTTGCCTTTGGTTCTAATCATCCTGTTGTATGACTTGAAAGCCAGTGAGCGCACAGCCGGCCGTTACAACTTATTGGAGTCCATGGCGAACAGGGCCGAATCGCTTTGGCGCTTGAGAGCTGTTATACGCGTCAGTGCAATTTCCGTTTGTCTTATTACACCCATGATTTTGGCGGGTTGGTTTGCCCGAACAGGTTTTTCTACCTTGCTATTAGCAAGCTGCGCGGTTCTGTTGTACGCTGCATTCTGGGGGGTAGTCTGTTATGGGTTTTCGGCGTGGCGAAAATCAGGCTCTGTTATTCTCATAAGTCTGATCGGTTGTTGGGTGCTTACTGCAGTCGTTATTCCGGCAGCTACACGGCTTTTGGTAGATCGCTTAATACCCGTACCTTCAGGTGCTGAAATCCTGATGTCACAGCGCGAAGCGGTAAACGATGCTTGGGATTTGCCGAAGGATGTCACAATGGACGCTTTTTTTAAGCGTCACCCTCAGTGGTCAAATTATCAGCCAGTACAAAGCTCTTTCGAATGGCAGTGGTACTATGCATTTCAACAAGTCGGAGATCAAAAGACTGAGCAATTGACAAATGCTTATCGTAACGGCCGGCTGCAACGCGATTATACTGCGTCTTGGATTTCGCTTCTTGCACCACCGTCTTTGTTGGAGCGAACACTTCAGTCTTTGGCTAAAACTGATTTGAGCGCACACCTTGCTTATGAAAAAGAGGTTCGTTCATTCCATCGCGCACTTCGAGAATTTTATTATCCAAAATTTTTCCTCAACGAAGCGTTTGATAAAGCCGCGTTGGCGAATCGGCCTGAATTTGTTGCGGGCAAATAATCCTCGATTAGCCTTGACGTCTAAGGTGTTTCATATCGCGCCAATAGGTTAACATTTTGCGTTAACCTATTGGTTTTGCGCGGGATGTGTGGATCAGCCTAACACGCGCCGCAGAGAACCCCGCTAGCCTAATCCATACCAAGACGCGTGTTTATGGTGCCCATATCGATCGAGCCGAAAAGCGTTATTCGGTGTAAGGGTAAAGCTTAGCTACGTTCAAACTGTAAGATGCCGTTCCCATTTCGTCGGAGCTATGCTCTTTAATCACAACAGTACCTTCGACAAAGTAAGGATCGTAAAGGCTTTCGAGTTTTAGTCCTTTCTCATAGATGATATGAATCATCTGATTGGGCGGCGGTGGGGGCACATGAATACAGGCCCCAAAAAACGGAACGAGAAAAAACTCGTTTACAATCATATTGTCGTCAAATGCCAGCGGAACGACAAAGCCGGGGATTTTAATTTTACGCCGATCAAATTCGGGCCGCACCCGCGTTGACACCAAGGCTCTTTGATAGGGGTCATCTTTTGCTTTACTAATCGCGGCGGCAACCTGACTGCTAATCTGGTCTTCCGGGGAGCCATCTTCTATGTCGTCTAAGTATGCTGGTGGATTTAATAACGCCTGAAGGTCTTCATCAGGCATAAGGTCCGTCCACTGAATAAGTTGATATACATCCGCCGCCTTGCCTTGATCCCCCGCGACTGCTGCTGCCGTCGAGTGCCCTGATGATAAAACCATCAAAACTAGAGCCAGGTAACAGACGGTTTTAATTCTCTGGAAAGCCACTTGTGAAGTACCTCGCGCCGATGCAAAATGATAATATGTATCATTATATGGCTTGTTGGCTATTTAATAAACTTGGAATTAAGAATTGGTGTTGATTATGCCCGTGTCGACGACTACAACTACAAACGCTAACGCTGCACCAACACTTGGGGTTGATTTACAAGGCGTGAAGTTTAAATACCGAAACTCACAACAGATGACCCTCAATATTACCGAATGGCAATTGGCAAGCAAAGAAAGCGTGTTTATCTATGGGCCATCGGGTTCCGGGAAGTCAACCTTACTAGGCTTGCTCGCTGGCCTCCTTGTGCCCACGAGTGGTTCGGTAAAGGTTTTAGGGCAAGCGATTAGCCATTTTAAGGGGGCGCAGAGGGACCGCTTTAGGTCTCAGCATATTGGGGTTATCTTCCAGCAATTTAACTTGATTCCGTGGCTGAGCGTACAAGACAATATCGCCGCGGCCTCTTACTTTTCGGGCGCAAAAGGTCTATCTGGCGAGGGTTTGATACAGCGAGTGGCTGAGCTACTGCAAAGGCTTGGGTTGCCATTAAACTTCATGGGCCGTAAAACAGATAATTTAAGTATCGGGCAACAACAACGCGTTGCAATAGCTCGGGCACTGATTAATAAGCCCGACTTAATCATCGCTGACGAACCCACCTCAGCGCTCGACGCACAAGCGCGGGACGACTTTATCAAGCTGCTTTTAGAATGCGCTGCAGAGTATTCTTCAACGCTAATTTTTGTGAGCCACGATAAAACCTTAGCTAAACACTTTAACCAGGTCGTTGATTTGCAAGCTTTAAATTTGGCTGCAAAGGAGGGTGGTCATGCTGCATAGTCTGGCGTGGAAAAGCTTGCTCGCACGCAAAGTCACCGTCTGTTTAACCGTGATTTCAATAAGCATCAGTATACTGGTTTTGCTGGCTATTCAACATATTAGGATCGATGCAAAAACAAACTTTACCAATACGGTCTCGGGTGTAGACTTAATCGTAGGCGCTAGAACAGGGCAGCTTAATCTTTTGCTGTATTCGGTGTTTAGAATAGGCAATGCAACGAACAACATTAGCTGGGATAGCTATATAAAGCTCTCTGAGCAGAAACAGGTCGCTTGGACCATCCCGCTTTCTTTGGGCGATTCGCATAAAGGCTTTCGTGTATTAGGCACGACCGAAGCTTATTTTGAGCACTTTCAATACGCGAATCAACGCCCGTTGGCGTTAAGCCAAGGTCGGGCCTTTGCGAACACTTTTGAGGCTGTTTTAGGTCGAGATGTGGCGCGCAGGTTAGGTTATAAAGTAGGAGATTCCATTATCCTTGCCCATGGCATTGGTTCGAAAAGCTTTAGCCAGCATAAGCATAACCCATTCACCATCGTCGGTATTTTAACGCCTACCGGAACCCCCATTGACCAAACGGTACATGTTCGCCTAGACGGCCTAGAAGCCATACATAAAGGCTGGCAAAGTGGGGTTGATTTATCTCAGCACCGCAAGCCATTAAGTAACCAAGATTTAACGCCCAGCAGCATTACGGCGTTTATGGTGGGACTCAACACAAAACTGGCCACGTTTACGTTTCAGCGAAAGGTCAATCAATTTAATAGCGAACCTTTACTTGCCATTCTTCCCGGTATTGCGCTATCTGAGCTGTGGCGGATGATGGCTATGTTCGAAAAGGTGCTTATGATGATTTCATGGCTGGTATTACTCGCAGCCTTGATTGGGCTGAGTACTATGATGTTAGCCGCGATGCGCGAGAGGCGACATGAGTTTATGGTGCTTAGGGCAATTGGCGCGAGGCCGTTATTTATATTCTTGCTGGTACAGGTCGAAGCTTTGTTAATCGTTGTGTTCAGTATCGCGGCCGCCGTGTTGGCTTTAAGTGCAGGACTGTGGCTTTCCCAAGAGCTATTAATGAGTACCTTTGGTGTAAGCGTTTCGCCGTGGACCCTAAGCAAAGATGTATTAATGCCTATTGGTCTTACACTGCTCATTACCATTGTAACCAGCGTTTTGCCGGCAGGCCTCGCCTATCGGGATAGCCGCTGATACTGATAATTCTGATCACCGTACTAGAGTGCTTACAGGGTTGGATACTTCTTGCGTGCCTTTCACCTGAATTAGCTGGCAGTGGTAAAAATACTTGACCTTGCTACAGTGGCAAGCTTTACCCTAGGGCAATAGCGAATATTCTATAGGGCATTCTCAATTGCGAGGCAAACCATGAGTCAAGTGAATACGCGTAGCGCACCCGAGCCTTCTGCGGCGATCAGCTTACCGATTAAGGGAATGACCTGCGCCAGCTGTGTAGGTCGAGTTGAGGCGGCGCTGGGTAAAGTCTCGGGGGTTGCCAGCGTGGCCGTTAACCTTGCCACCGAACGCGCCGATATACGTCCAGCCGGCCCCGTTGACTACACAGCCCTGGTCGAGGCGGTTGCAAAAGTAGGCTACAAGGTACCGGCAACCACAACAACCCTCGCCATTGAAGGCATGACTTGCGCTTCGTGTCTCGGGCGCGTCGAGCGGGCGCTGAAGGCGGTTTCCGGGGTCTCGCAGGCAACAGTGAATCTGGCTACCGAGCGCGCCACCGTGCAGGGTACGGCGAGTGTCGAGTCATTGACCCTTGCGATCAAAACGGCCGGCTATGCCGCGCGCGATATCAGCGCGATGACTGATGCTGGCGATGGCTCTGCCGATGAAGAT
>DATBNJ010000291.1:0-3060 GCA_036554385.1 Marinagarivorans sp.
AAAGGGTGCTGGCTAATTATGTTCTAGGCATTGAAGCGCCGGGAGCGCTTGAATAGTGCCCATGGAAGGCTTGAACGGCCTAGAAAATAATTAGCCAGCGTCCACTTTAGCGAGCCACTGAACAGTTACGTGAGGACAAGGGGGTGGGTGTTGGGGTGTTGTGGCTCGGCCAGAATGGCAAGGTCAAAGCCTTCCAGGCCAGTTATTTGCGTTTTTGCACCAATCCGCACATGCACAAATCTTATCTGAAACATTCACCTTGTTTTGCCCTAAAAGGCTCGAAAGCTACTATCAAAAGCACGGTTGTCGGACCTTTCAAGGGGCCGTTACATTTCTCCAAAACGGAGTCTGTACTACCTCGGACGATTTCATCTTTATGGTGTTTGGAGCACCGCTAGTTGCCGACGAAATTCATCTTGATAGCGAGCCGTGGTGATAAATTGTCGCTAACAAAAAAACACTTGGCCGGTGAAGCTCGCAACACTATCAAGCCGTGCT
Source organism: Marinagarivorans sp. (assembly GCA_036554385.1). Classification (GTDB taxonomy): domain Bacteria; phylum Pseudomonadota; class Gammaproteobacteria; order Pseudomonadales; family Cellvibrionaceae; genus Marinagarivorans. Next base: position 499 of record DATBNJ010000291.1, read on the forward strand.
CATCGCTTTTAGCTGCTCTAGCGCCCAGTTTTCACCAGCACCGGTGACGAGCAGTTGCCGTCGTGCCCGCGTCATGCCCACATATAAAAGTCGCGTTTCGCGCGCGAGGGAGTCGGCATCGGTATTCACCGCGCCAACGCCGCACAGCACCACGGTATCAAACTCTAGCCCTTTGCTGCTTTGTCGCGTTAGCAGTACCACCTGTGCCTTACCGTTGGAATAGCTTTTTTTATCGTTAGCGTTTTTAAGCCATGTGCAATCAATGCCCGTTTGTTTAAGGGCGCGATAAACTTGTGCGCCTTGCCAATGCTTTGTATAAATAATGGCGATATCGTTTAGGGCTTGGCCAGTACTAAGCCATTTGCCCACGCAGCGCGCAATGTAGGCGGCTTCGTCTTTGTTACTTGCAAACTCGCGCACGGCGGGGGCTGGGCCGCTAGCGCCTGCGACCTCGGGCGCAATGAGCGGTACATGATCGTCATCACCACTTTGGGCCTGTAGATATTCGCGGGCGAAATTGTAAGCGAAGTTAAGAATTTGCCGAGTATTGCGATAATTGAGCTTAAGAATCGTGGTGCGCCCGCGCGCTTGAATACCGGCTGCCGAAAGCGGAAATTTTAAGTTGTTTTTAGTGTAAATCGATTGCGCATCATCATAAAGCAATAACAACGAGTTGGAATCGGGGTGGATCATTTGTACCACTAGGCTGAGCCATGCGCGCTCAAAGTCGTGGCCCTCGTCAATCATTAAAGCGCCATACTGCGCCCGAGGAATTTGGCCTTGCGCTACCGCTTGAATAACACTCATTACCTGTCGCTCCCAAACTGGCGCATCGCCGGGTAGCGTGGTGACGTTATAGGTTTTAAGTTGCAGGCCACACCAATCGTGAAAATGGTACACCTGCACTTTATCTTCGATACCCTTTGCTGCAATAAAGCTGCGCAAATAAGCCGCCAGAGTAATGTTAAAGCACAATACCAAAATCGGCTTGGTAGTCGCTTGGGCTAAGTGCAAACACCGATACCCTAAAATCAGCGTTTTACCCGAACCGGCCACGCCGTGAATAACCCGGTGGCCCTCGCCCAGGCTTTTGGCCAATTGCTCTTGCTGGATATCCATAACCCGCACAATGTCGGGAATATAGGTCGCTTGCGATTCTTTAACAGCTAAATGTGCTGCCGGCTCGTCCTCGCTGCGCGGTTCGTCATCCACTGCGAATATGTCGCTTTGCACGGGGTTAATGCGAACCTCGGGAAATAACTGCCAGCGAATGCGGTCGATCTGCGGCAAGCTCAGCTTTTGGCCAAAGGAGTATTCAAACATGCCCCAAAGCCGCGACTGAAAATCCTCGGCATCTACGGTTTTGGTCATTTCATCTTGGCAAATTATTCGGTGGCTAGGCAGTACCATTTCTTGCTCTTGTTGGGAAACCGCCTTATCCCACTGCGAGCGAGTGATATGGGTGAACACCACGCCGTAACCATACGGAAAACTTAGGTTGCCTCGAAAGCGCCCTACATGGTTGATCAACTGCGGGTCGCGCACAAGCTGGTTGACGGTAGCATTCGCATACTGCCGCGCTTGCTCTAGCGGGTTGGCCACGATTTTCTGGCCGCTACTGGTCTCTAGTGTGGCTTGTTGTGGGTCGATGCGTTTAAGAGTGTTGATTTTCCAGTCTTTAACTTCTAAAAACAGCAAGCCGCGCGCAGGGTGAAGCACAATAAAATCGGGGTAGCGACGCTGGCGACCAACGGGAATGTCATACCAAACCGTATAGTCGTCTTCCAGCAGCTGTTCTAGGCGCCGGCCAAAGCGGCGCTCGCCCGGGGTAGCGCTGCTGAGGGCATCGAGATTAGACGGGATAATCGCTGCCATGGCAGGTTCCAAATTCCATCGGATTCGCGAACTTTACAAAGGAATGGCTTAACCATAGCAGAATGAATTGCCCCGCGAGAAGCGTATTTGCGCTTGCCAGCGGAGAAAACTGGGCGGCACTCGCGCCCCAAAGGACAGCCAGCATTTTTATTTGGCGCGCTTAAAGCACGGCACCGGCATACAAAAGCACTGGCACTGCGCGTGTACGCAAGGTATAACAGCGGCCGCTATTATCAGCTATATTTGAGGCTGACAGGGTGTGCACCGTGAATGGCAAAATACTGTAAGCTGTCTCGGCTTGAGGAATGACACAGAGCTATGTGTTTATCGACGCTGAGTAACGGTTGCCGGTATTTATGTATCGCAGCGGTTGGCCCAGAACTCTACCGAACACAAAACCATCAGGACGCGAGATGCTATCCCAACCCCCGGTTGCTTTTGCCCGCTCAGCCTGCTTTCGGCTAAGGCGCTGCCCCTTTTTCACGGACCCACCGTTGTGCAGCGCGCACGTTTAAGCTTTTTATCCCCGCCCCACGATTGTGGGGCAGTCGAATGCGCTAATACCGAGGCCCGTGCATGACATTATTGTTAATTATCTTTTTGCCTTTGCTGGGCGCCATGCTGCCCATTTGGGCGGCTCGCCGCAGCCGCGGCTTGTGTGCGCTTGCCGCCGCATTGGGGCCCGCC
>DATBNJ010000322.1:0-5134 GCA_036554385.1 Marinagarivorans sp.
TTTCTTTCTTAATCTAGATATACGAATATCAATCGAACGGTCAAAACCGTCGTACTCAAGGCCTCTAAGTTGACCGATTAGATCGGTTCGGCAAACGAGCGAGTCTTTGTGGTCCGCTAAAATCCAAAGCAGCTCAAACTCTTTGCTGGTTAAGTTGATAGGCGTGCTGTTGTGGTGCGCGGTTTTGGTGACATTGTTGAGTGTTAAAGTGTTGAGTTTTAGGGTGTCAACTGGCGGAGGGCTCACTTGCCTGCGCAAGAGAGCCTGTATCCGGGCTAGCATGGCGCGTGGCCGTAAAGGTTTGGATAAGTAGTCATCAGCACCAAGCTCTAAACTGAGTACTTCGTCCATTTCATCGCAGCTTGCCGTTATCATTAATATGGGGCAACGATAAAAATGGCGAGCTTCCTTGCAGATATCAAATCCGTTTTTTTCCGGTAACTCGATATCTAAGACTACCAAGTCGGGCTTCAATCGTTTAATGGCTTCTACCGCTAAGCCTCCACGATTGATGATCGAGACCTTAAAGTGATGAATGGTCAAATATTCCTGAATCCATTCAGCTAGCGATATATCGTCTTCGATAATTAATAAATGTTGGACGTTTTGCATGGTTTAAAATAACCGCCAGCCCGTTGTTGCACGGCGTTTCCCTTTATACACGGATACCACTTCGATAGTTGCGGTTGATACTATGTCGCCGCCGCTGGAACGTAACTCAAAGGTCTGCTCGTTGGACGCTTTAAAGTCCAGTGTGAAAGATATGCGTTCAGAGGTTGTTGCACAGGTCATAGGCTTAGAACTGCCGACTAGATATAAGCAAAGTGGTTGCTCCTTCGCTGATAGCCACTGAAATGTCACTTGTTGATAGCATATTTGCCCCTCGTGCAATGAAACACATTTTTGGGGTTTAATGACTAATTGATTCGGTTCAGCCATTAGCGGAAAGCTAAAGGAAAAGACGATGCCTAATGGAATAATTAATTTAACCGCGTTTAAGGCTGTCATTGTCGCTCTCCTAAAAAACATAGGAGAGCGACGAGCCAACGCCGCCATAGACTTGGTTTGCCGATAGTGGGCTATCGGCGATTGCATCATCGTTTCGAAAAACGGTGATTTGCGTTCTCGATATCCAATGCTCACTGAGTGGGTAGGTGGCACCGAATTCGAGCGAAAAATCGAGGGTTGACTTAGCATTGTATGCTGAAAATTGACTAGTGGACTCTTCGGCTGAAACTCCCCAATAATATTCGTTGCGGGTGCGCGATTGCCAATAAGCGCCCCCGAGAGCATGGAAGTTCCAGTTTTTGACTTGCCAGGCCTTACCGTATAACACGGACGCTTGTGCTCCAGCATGCTTTTGTGAATAGTCTGCTTCTAGTCGAACTTGTAAAATATTGTTATCCCAATAGTGGCTGGCTCGAAGCCCACCATCGAGTGTCAGGGTATCGCGGTTTCGCAAATGGTAATTGCGCTGCGCTTCGGTCATATTTGGCTCAAGGCCGTCTTTACTGCTGGTTGTGCCGCTCAGATTCAGAGCAATAAAGTCAACGGTCCATTGGGCGTTTTGATAAAGGTTGTACCCAAGGTTTAAGCCACTGTATGAATTTTGAATGGCCTCTGTAAAAAAGCCTTTCCAGTGAAACTCCCACCCTAGACCTAAGCCATAGCCGCAACCCTCGGACTCGGCATTCTCTGTTTTTCCGATTCTAGCTGATTGCCCACATCCGCCGCCGCCGATAGCTTCAAGAAAATTACCGCTGGCTCCGCTGCGCACCTCACGCGCTATATCGCTCGCCAAAGTTAATGAGGGGCAACCAACGGTGAGTAGGGTTAAAAGGGTTATACGCGTCTTCATTACAGTCTCCATGATAGTTAGGATTGGTGTCCCTATTAAGCGCTTAATGGCTTTATTAAACCGTAACAATCGTGTACCAGTCTGTAACAGGTTGTATCAATCAGCAAGTTAAGCCTGCTAAGCAGGCCATAAATTGGATCTTTTCACTAAAATTGAACGACAAACCCTTGGGAGAGCAGACCTTGCCACCTGTTATGCGAGTGTACTAGGCTTGAAGGGCGCGTTTTATTTCTGGATATCTTATCATTCGATTAAAAATTAATCGCTTGCTGTAATTTTCACGTGACCTTTATAGTGGGGTCGTAGGGACCACTACTGATATTAGGAACCATAGTCTCATGCCAGCGATTACTCTTTCCGACGGCTCGGTTCGTCAGTTCTACGCTTGAGGATATTTATGCGATATTGGCTAAGCCAGCGGTTAATATTCAAGGCTTGATCGGCGCTCTTTTTCGTTAGTGCGGGATTTTTGAGGTGGTGAGTTTTGGGGCGGTTACGTTTGGGCTTGTGCCCTCGTTTGGCGGTGTGTGAGCCCGATGGGTTTTATCGGGCACGCTGTGAATACCTCCTTGTACGCTTCGCGTCGACATCCTGTCTCCGAGAGCCCGATAAAACGAATCGCACTCACTTTATTGCCTTTAGAGTCGATGCGCTACGCCTTAAAAAATATGAGGGTTGGTTCGTGCATTGTTTGGTGTGTGACGTTTTTGAATGACGAGGGGGCTGACAGCAAGAGTGGTGGTGCCGTCGTTTAGCGGTGTGTGAGCGCGATTCGTTTTATCCGGCACGCTGATATTGCTTCCGTGTGCGCTTCCCCTTTCTGGCGGATGACTAAAGCGGAGTTGATGATGTATTGATTAAGTCTGAGCTGTAGAACAGCTCAGACTTCAGTGGACGGGTGCAATTGAAAACTATTAATCGGGATTCCAATTTTCAGTTGGCACTACGCAAGCACCGTTGGCGTATTAACTCGGGTCACAAGTAAAAATGAGAGATCCACGAACGCTCTCGGCGCCAAAGTATTTCCCTGCTAGGGATACGGCGCTGCCGGCGACTGCGGAGAAGCCTTCAGTGTTTTTCTCTTTTTCAATCTCTTCGACGTTTTCTTCAACAACCCTAAATTCTTTAGTTTTCTCTTTCTTTTTACACGTCAATTGTGCATCTGAGTGTAATACCTTCATGACATCACGCTCCGAGCTCGAAGCGTACGCCGCTTTATAGTTGCCATCGCTCTGCTTATATACAGTGCCCTTCGTTGTAGCGCAACCGGCAGCCATCAGTGCTATCGCCATCAAGCTAGATATACCAAGTACCTTATTCATTTTTTCTCCATGATTTCCATTGACACCAAGAATAATGCAGCCAGCTTAGTGCTCATTCAAAAAATGACGATTGAGCGGCTGCAATTGTATAGCCCCATAGCTTGGATGGTCTCTATGGCGGCGTGGCGTGATAATAGCGTTGATTCAATAGCGGCTCAATCACTAAAGTCTAGTTGCCGAGGTATTCTGATTATCATGATTCCCTCATCAGCGGTGTTTTCACGGTAGCAGTGAGGTGTCTACTTTTCGCGGGTAACTTGGAGTGCTAATGCTAGGTGCCGGAGGGCGGCAAAAGGAGTGGGCAGTTGGCGCCGTAGTTGTGCTGTTCTGGTCTATTTAATGGAATCTCGCGTATAACTGGCTTAGCTTGTTTTTAGCTAGCATGGCTGAGTAAGCCGTGTCACGTAAAACGTAAATGGGATCTCTATGAAACACCTTAGCTACCTATCGTTGATCTTTGCCATCTATGGCTTTTCTATCAATGGCCTTTCTATGCCAACAGCACTAGCGCAGGACAACAATACAGCGCTGGTCCCTTTGCCCTCAGTTGACGACTTCTCCAGAGGCGAGGACGGCTGGAGCCTAGGATTAGGCTTGGGTGTTGAATATGAAACCGCCTACGAAGGATCAGACGAATTTGGATGGGAAATCCAGCCTGCTGGCGCATTGCAATGGCGTAGAGGTGACAATATTTTCTTTTTTGCCGGTGAAGCACTCGGCTGGCGTGGTGTTCGTGCTGATACTTGGTTGTTCGAGGCGCTCGTAGGCTTCGATGAAGGTCGCCAAGAAGGTGATTCCGATGATGGTCGGTTGGATGGGCTCGGTGATCAGGATGAGGGCGCTGAACTCGTGCTGCAAGCGCGTCGCGCTTTCGACGCCGATTGGCGCTATTGGTTGGTTAGTCGTGTGGTAACTGGTGGTGACGGAAACCTTGGTCTATTTGGGCTGGGCCGCCGCTTTGGCGACCAAATTGACGGAACCGGTTCTGAACTTAATTGGGTGGTGGTTGTTCACGACAGCGAATACGCCAACAAAGGTTTCGGCATAAATGCAGGCCAAGCGGCTGCCTCCGGCTTAGATGAGACCACACTGAGCGGCGGATTGCGCTCGATTGGCATTGATTACAATTATCGCCAATACATCAATGAGAATTGGCAGATTTACGGCGAAGCACTTTTTGAATATTTTGGTAGCGAGGTTCGAGATAGCCCAATCGCTCGTAGTAACTACGAGGCCGAAATAGGTATCGGCTTTATTTACCGATTCTAGGCTGTCTAGCGCACAAACAGCTGCTATCGTAAGTGTCCCGTTTGTGGGCATGAACAATAGCCAATGGTGTACATTGCATGGAGCGAGATGTTGGGAAGGATCGAGCGGCCTAAAAAATAATTAGCCGGTGCTCACTCTAGTGAGCTGCTGATAACGGCGTGTGAGTGCGATTGGTTTTATCAGGCTCTCGGAGACAGGAGGTCGACGCGAAGCGTACAGGGAGTATCCACAGCGTGCCTGATAAAACTCATCGCGCTCACTTTGCTTGGTGCGGTTGCAATCTTTTATACAATGATTGTCCAGCTTATATCCTTGGTGATACGAAACTACATTCAACGTCGGGAAAAAGAGGGTCCACGAATAGACCCTTTGAAGCTGGTTTAGTAGAGCGCCCCTTTCAGTTTTCAGTCAGCGGTTCAAGGCCGTTAGGCCGTGAAACTAGCCGCTGAATAGCTACGATAGATAAATGAAGTTTAACGGTGTGTGAGTGCGATTGGTTTTATCAGGCTCTCGGAGACAGGAGGTCGACGCGAAGCGTACAGGGAGGTATCCACAGCGTGCCTGATAAAACTCATCGCGCTCACTTTGCTGAGGCGGCGGCCTTCGGCCTTAAAGCAGGGCTAAATCCAACTCGCGTCAGCTTGATAGGCGGGTAAAGCAGCTTTCATTGCTCGCGCACTCCGGT
>DATBNJ010000346.1:0-2969 GCA_036554385.1 Marinagarivorans sp.
GCTCTGGTAAATCTTACTTCTGCTTTTGGGGTATCCTACAACCCCCGCAAGATTGGGCGCTTCGATGGCTAGAAAACCATCAGCCAGTGCCCATTCAAAATGGTTCATTTTTATTTAGCGGACATTCCCACTCAGCTAAATGACTATAATGAATCATTGCTTGCTGCGCAGTTATCGCAAGCACATTCGTTGTACACTAAGCACCTTACAATCAAAGGGCCCTAAGCGGCCCTTTTTTCATGTTAGATTCAGAGCCTTATTATGACCTGTCACGACCTGCGCGACTTTATTGCCCTGCTGGAGAAAAAAAAGCTTCTAAAACGCATTTCACAGCCCATTGACCCCAACCTAGAAATGACGGAAATTTGCGACCGAACCCTGCGTGCAGGAGGCCCCGCCCTATTGTTCGAAAACCCTAAGGGCTTTACAACACCGGTATTAGCAAATTTATTCGGCACCCCTGAGCGAGTAGCCCTTGGCATGGGGCAAGACAATGTCGCTGCCCTTAAAGAGGTTGGCGAATTACTCGCCTTTTTAAAAGAACCAGAGCCACCCAAGGGCCTGAAAGATGCTTGGCAAAAAATCCCCCTATTTAAACAAGCACTCAATATGGGGCCTAAAATAGTCAGCAAACCGCCCTGCCAAGAGGTTGTCAACCGAGAGGATATCGACCTTTACAAAATCCCAATCCAAACCTGCTGGCCAGAAGATGCTGCCCCGCTGGTGACCTGGCCGCTGGTGATAACCCGCGGCCCCGATAAAGACCGGCAAAACCTCGGCATTTATCGCATGCAACTGATCGCTAAAAACAAACTGATTATGCGCTGGCTCAGTCACCGCGGAGGCGCTTTGGATTTTCGCGAATGGCAGCTGAAGCACCCCGGCGAGAACTTCCCCGTCAGCATTGCCTTAGGGGCAGACCCCGCAACGATATTGGGCGCCGTGACACCTGTGCCCGACACACTCAGCGAGTACGCCTTCGCAGGGCTACTTCGGGGCAGCAAAACTAAAGTCAGTAAAAGTATTAGCAATGACCTGCAGGTGCCCGCCGGTGCCGAGATTATTTTAGAGGGTCACATTGCGCCCGGCGAAATGGCACCCGAGGGACCATTTGGTGATCACACTGGCTACTATAACGAGGTCGAATCATTCCCCGTATTTACCGTCACCGCGATTACCCACCGCACAAAGCCGATCTATCACAGCACCTACACCGGCAGACCGCCGGATGAGCCCGCGGTGCTCGGGGTGGCGCTTAACGAAGTATTTGTCCCCATATTAAAAAAACAATTTCCGGAAATTGTTGACTTCTATTTACCGCCAGAGGGCTGCTCCTATCGCATGGCGATAGTGACCATCAAAAAACAATACCCGGGGCACGCCAAACGCGTAATGCTTGGAGTTTGGTCGTTTTTACGGCAATTTATGTACACCAAATTTGTTGTGGTAACCGATGACGATGTCGATGCGCGAAACTGGCAGGATGTTATTTGGGCAATGACAACACGCATGGACCCAGCGCGTGATACCACGGTAATCGAAAACACCCCCATAGACTACCTCGACTTTGCCTCGCCAGTCGCTGGGCTAGGTTCAAAAATGGGAATGGACGCAACCAATAAATGGCCAGGGGAAACCACGCGCGAATGGGGCAAGCCCATCGTCATGTCGCAGGAGGTCAAAGCAAGAGTTGACGATTTATGGGATGAGCTTGGCATCTTTAATGAATGAAATGCCAAACCGATTAATACGCGTCACCTCTCCTAAGTCGGTGGCGCCGCGCTAGATTCACAACGTTAAAACGGACGAGTGCGCCTACTTCTCCTTGGGTTTTCCGTACAGCACTAGGTTATGGCCCGTTAATTCAAAACCGAGTTCCTCCGCAACTTTTTTCTGCAGGGATTCGATTTCATCATTGTGAAATTCGAGCACCTGACCACTTTCCGTGCATACCATGTGATCGTGGTGCTCTCCGCTATCGAGCTCAAACACAGAGTGACCGCCATCAAAATTGTGACGCTCCACTAAACCGGCTTGCTCAAACTGCGTTAGCACTCGATATACCGTTGCCAGACCAACTTCTTCACCGGCTTCGAGCAGCGCCTTATAAACATCTTCAGCGCTCATATGGCGCTCTTCAGACTGATCGAGCAAGTTAAGTATCTTGACTCGCGGCAAGGTTACCTTTAACCCAACCTTACGTAATTCTTGATTTTCAGACGACATGGTAACCCCTTCATTTATGCGGTTCCTACCATTGGTAATTTTTTCGCTTTTTCAGCGTTACCAATATTAGGCCTTTTAAATTTCGACGCTGATTCTAACGGCAGGCGCCCCAAGTCACCAGCCTTTGCGCAATATTTATGACCGCTAGTGGAACTTGTTGACTTGAATGCACCCCAATATCCGGTATTATCCACAGCACTTTTTAGATCAACGAGACACTCCATGCTTTTGCGCTTTATATCCGTATCCATTTTAAGCATCGCCCTTTCGGGCTGCTCATCCCTCGAGTTTCCGTGGGTTTACCGCATCAGTGTGCAGCAAGGCAACATTATTGACCAAGAGGAAGTGGACAAGCTCGAAATCGGCATGACTAAACGCCAAGTACAGTTTGTAATGGGCTCGCCCTTGCTAATCGACACTTTCAACCAAAACCGCTGGGACTACTATTACAGCCGTCGAGATGGTGACGGCAACACGGCAAAAAAACAATTTACCGTGTTTTTTGAGGACGATAAATACGTTCGGCACGAAGGCGATGTGGAGCCTAGCGCCGACAAACCCGACGACAGCACTGATACATCAGAATCTGCCGGCTCAGAAGCACCAACAGACGCGTCAGACATTTCCAAAAGCGGCGATAATACAACCTTTTAGTTAAGCTTCCTCGATGGTGAAATCCATCCCCAGCTCAGCGGCAATGGTTTCTAGGGTCATTGCCGCCTCGTCAAGCGTTAGGCCCGCGG
>DATBNJ010000348.1:0-14882 GCA_036554385.1 Marinagarivorans sp.
GGTCTAGTCAGCAACGCATGACAGTGCACTGGCGTATAAAAACTGAGCATGTTGCGCCGAATCATCCACACGATTAGCCAAAAAATAGTCCTGTAGCCCGTAGGTTTCAGCACATTGGATGCTCTGCGCGTGATCATTTAACTCGCTTTCAAGGGATGTCAGCAAGACCTTTTCCATCAGAATTTCTGCTGATAGCACATGCTGATAAGCACCTTGCGCATCCGTCGATACCTCGTGTTTAAGCTGCTTTCGGATAGAGCGCAGCGGCAAAATAAAGGGTTCATAGGTTGCTTTCGCTTTTAAGCTTGCCACCTGAAAAAGATCGCGGCTAACAAAGCGTTGGTGTGCACAGTGCCAGCACAGCCATATAATAAGGCCAACATGCAGCTGATACTCGTCCTGTAACTTTAAACACAGGTTGGCAACCGGCGGGCGCCCGTAAAACACTTCACAAAACGGCCAGATACGCACGATTACCTCTTAAGGTTAGATTTATCTAATTTGCCAAACAAAAAAGGCGCCTACAATGGTAGAGGCGCCTTGTGCAATCGCTTTGCGATAAACTAGCAAAGGCTCGCCAACAACAGTTTCAGACACTCATGTTGCGAACTTGCCAGCCTTGACTGTGCAATTACTCTTTAGTTTCAATCACTTCTTTTTTGGCTGAAACTCGTGCAACAACGCGACGGTTCTTAGCGTGATCTTCGGCGGTTTTCTCTTCGACCAGAGGCTGCTCTTCACCATAACCTACCGCTTTTACACGATCGGCAGAAATACCATACTGCTGAATCAACAGATTAGCGACGGCATCGGCGCGCTTTTGAGACAACTTTTTGTTAAATGCCGCAGAACCGCTGGTATCAGTGTGGCCTTCAATTTCAACTTCACTGTTCGAGTATTGCTCCATAAAACGGGCGACGCCACGAATTTCGCTAAAGTATTGCGGATCAACAACATCGCTACCGCTAGCAAATTTAACGCGCAGATCAATCGATACATCTTCCGTTAACACAACGGCACAACCACTAGCATCAACCTTATGCTTGGGGTCGGTATCAGGACATTTATCCAAATGGTCTGCAACGCCGTCGCGGTCGGTGTCCAGTGCACACCCTTTGGCATCAACGTTCACGCCTGCAGGCGTGCCCAAACACTGGTCTATGCTGTCTTCAACACCATCTTTATCAGCGTCAACGAATGCGGGCTCCACCACTTTAGGTGAACTATCCGATGCACCGAACACATAACCCAATCCTAAAGTCACAACGCTGTGGTCTGTATGGGAGTCCAACCCATGTAACCAACGGCCATCGATACGTGCACGAACACGCTTGCTGAGGTGCGTTTTTACACCCAAGCCAAAGTTCACGGTTTCTTCTTCATCGCTATCAGCGTTGGCATCATCAAGCTCGCCTTTCAGTAAACCTACCCCCAAAGCAGCATAGGGCAGAATGTTGCCTTCGTTCACCAAATACCACAAGCCGTCTAAGCGCAGATCTTGTACATCAAAGTCTTGGCCGGTGGCCTCAAGCTTGGTAGCCACCTGCGAGTACGACAGCTCAACCCCAAATGGGCTGTCAAAGCGGTAACCCGCGTTTAGGTTGATACCAACTTTATCCTCAACCTCAAGTTCATTGTCAAAGCCATAGTAAGGCGCGCCAATACCAATCTCAAAATCACTTGCCGAAGCTAATCCCCCGATAGCACTCAACGAAATTGCGGCGATGCTCGCCTTCAATAAATTTAACTTTTTCACGTCGTTTCTCCTAGATCCTAATGTAGTAGAGTTGCCCAGTAATGGTCGTTTTGACCTACAGAATCGCACCATTATACGGCCCGATCTCCTGAATAGATCCTTAACCGCTGCAACTATTTAACATTGTCACATTTATTTCTCAATAAACAGACCCTATTTCGGCGCCTTACACCTTTTTATACAGCAAATCCCAGACCCCATGCCCCAGCAATTCGCCCCGCTTTTCAAATTTTGTCTTCGGGCGATACTCCGGTGGCGCCGAAAAAACCGAGTCTCCAGCCATATTCGAGTAGCTGGCACTTTCAGTCATAACGTCCACCATATATTCCGCATAGGGCTCCCAGTCGGTCGCCATGTGAAAAACGCCGTCGGGTTTTAGCTTAACCGCGATTGTTTCGACAAAAGCCGACTGCACAATGCGCCGTTTGTTGTGCTTCTTTTTGTGCCATGGGTCGGGGAAGAATAACTGCAGCCTAGCAATACTTGCATCAGCAAAGCAATCGGTAAGCACATCTGTCGCATCGGCCATAAAGACCCACAGATTCTTCAGCCCTAATCGGCCAGCTTCGTTTATCAATCGCCCAACCCCCGGCGGATGAACCTCAATCCCAATAAAGTGCGTGTCAGGATCTTTTGTGGCCATGTCGAGGAGCGAGTCCCCCATACCGAAGCCCACCTCAACGACAACGGGCTTTTGCTCGGCAAAAATATCAGCCGTTGCAGATAAACCATCGTGAAGCGAGCGCCCATAGACTGGCCACCACTGGTCAAATGCCGCCTGCTGACCCTCGGTCATTCGCCCCCCGCGGATAACAAAACTGCGGATGGATTTATCTTTAAATTCAGGTTTTACGATCATAATTTTGCTCACCGATAAAGCGATAACAACAAGTCTCCATTCGAGCGCAACCAAGCTTTTGCTTGCGTCACCTGCATCGGTGAGCGCGCTCGATAAACTTCAGCCCAAAAGAACTTAGAGTGATTTAAATGTTTGAGGTGACAGAGCTCATGGATAACCACATAGTCACGAACCCAAGGCGGAGCCATCATTAATAAAGTGTTGAACGCGAGCGCTCCAGTATGCGTGCAGCTACCCCAGCGGCTTTTATAAGGCCGGCACTTAATACTCGTACCATAAAGGCTAAGTTGTCGCTGCCAATGCTCGACACGCGAAGCAAAGTCACGCTCGGCGCAATGCGCAAAGTACTCAAGCAGCCGGCGCCGCTGCTCAGTAAACGAATGGGCAAAAAAATCGCAACGCACATCCATATGCTGAGCAACCCAGTCTGACAGCGGTTGATCCACGCCATCAAAAAGCAAAGTGTCGCGACGAGAAAAACGCTTCGGTTGGGTCTCAATTGGCGCCGTCTGACGGTAGTGTTTTAAAATCCAGTTCGATTTTTCATTCACCCAAGCGACCACTTCTTGCTGCCGCGCTGCCGGCGGATATGAGACTACAATACTACCCGGCGAAACCTTTAGCCCCAATGTTTTGCGCCGCTTAGACTCCTTAAACTGTAAGGGCAAATGCCAAAGCGTATTACATAACTGCTGCTTAGCAATCACTGCTAGCCCTCGCGTTTTAACAAGACACACAGTTCAACGTGCTGTGTTTGAGGAAACATATCGACAGGCTGAATACTCGCAACGCGATAGCCGGCCGCCACAAACTGCTCAACATCTCTAGCGCAGCTTCTTAGATCACACGAAATATAAGCAATGGTGTCAAATCCTGTGTGCTGTAATAAGGGCGCAATGCACACTAAGCCATCTCGCGGCGGATCGAGCACGAGGGTTTTGGCATCGGCGCAGTGACAACACAAGCGAGCCAATTCAGCGTCGTCAAATAAATTGGCTTGCACAACACTAACACCGTCAAGCCGCTCCTTATTTAAATCTGACACGGCAAGCTCCGCTACTTCCGAAGCAACAATACGCTGAAAACCTGCCGCCACCAGCGCGCGCGTAAAATTACCTGAGCCGCAAAATAGCTCTAGCACCAACGCATCTTTTTTCGCATCCGCAAGGGCCGATAACAACCATTGTTGCAAATAAACGTTTTGAGCCTCGTTGGCTTGCTTAAAGGGCCTGCGATAATTAGCTTGCAGGCTATCAGCCTCCATATCATCATCTATCGCTAACAACGTTAATGCGCTACTACGGGGCTCAGCCTTCGTCTTTGCTGCCTTATTGGGCTTCCAGTTTGGCTCGGGTAGCCGCCCGCGCAATTGCTGCAATGTTTGATTCAAAGCGGGCGTCAGTACCAAGCATTCAGAGACATCAATCAGTTTATGGGTTTGTGCCGCAATAAACCCAAGCGACTGACCATCACTTTTAAACTCCGCCCGATTGCGATATTGCCACACGGCATCACTGGCCTTAATCGTGTTAACGGGGCAAGCGGTAATGCTTTTAAAGTACCTTTGCACCCAATGTTGCTTAAGCTTTGTTTGCGCAGGGTAATTGACGTGCTGCCACACACAGCCGCCACAGCTAGGCGTTTGCAAAAAATATTTGCACGGTGGCTCGATGCGATCGGCGCTGGGCTCTATCACCTCAATTAGGCGACCCGTCCCGTGGCGTTTTTTAAACTGCTCGATTTGCACACGCACCTTTTCGCCCAACCAAGCACCACGCACAAATACGCTAGCGCCAGAGCTGTGCTCAATAATGGCCGCGCCACTGGCAGCGATATCATTGACGGTGCCCGTAAAGGTTTGGCCAATTAGAGGGTTGCTCGCACGCTGTTGTTTTCGACCTTGTAGTTTTCGCAGGCTTTTGCGATATATCATCCGCGCTGCCCTCCCTCACCGCGCCTATTTATCGCAGCCTTGGGCATTCGCTGCAAGTATTGGTGCGAGCTACTCGGTTCGATATTAATACACATTCGCGTCGCCTGGTAATGCTGGTTAAAGACCGAAAAAACATGCCATAGATGGTTGGCCGCCGCCTGTTGCCCACAGTATGCCAACAGCGCAACCGCCGCTTCAGCTGTTGATAAGCGAGAGTCTTCACTGGCTTTTCGAACCGCGTAAGTCGCTTGGCGCGCATCCGGCAGCGCTAACGACGGCAGATGAGAAAGCCAGCGGCTGTGGTTAAACATTCGCGCGGCTTGCCGCCAAGTACCATCGAGTAAGATGAGTGTCGCGCGCCTTGGCTGAAAATGTTGTGCAATCAAACCGTTGCATACTAGTTGCTCGCTACAGTCATTCCGAACCGGGAGCTCATCAAATGCTTCAATATTAATAGTCGCCCTCGCCTGCTTGGCGGGATACACAATGGCACACTGACGCGCAGGGTCTTGAATCATCGCTAAAAGAGCTGGATCAGGCTCTAGACGAGACCACTCAAATACAAAGCACTGCTCGGGAAACGCTTCGGCCAAAAGGCGTCCAGTATTCGTGGGTTTAAGAATCTCATCGCGGTGCATGAGTAAAATGATATCCAGCTCAAGCCCGTTCGGCAATGGTGCTAAAAAGGCACACAGGCAGCACCTGCGCGCCAGTAAACACTGATCGCACCGCTCAACCGTGATACCTCTCGCCAAAAAAGGCTTTGAAGCCGCTGCCATTCGCTGTTTATAAAGCCGCCGAAATGCATTCATATTAATCGGCGCTAACGGCTCGTTCATGCGCCCAAGCGCGTAAACTCTGCATGGCTTCGGCCATCACAATCGAAAGCGGACGGGTGCGCGCTATGGCTGCCGCAATAGTATCGGTGTCCACTTCGCGCTTGCGCGCTCGGGCATTATAAACAGAGGACACCACCGCCTGTTCGATCTCTGCGCCGGTAAAGCCGTCGGTTAATACCGCCAAACGCGGCAAGTCGAAACTAGCCACTTTTAAATTGCGTTTTTGTAAGTGGATTTTAAATATTTGAATACGCGTTGATTTGACGGGCAAGTCTACAAAAAATATTTCGTCAAAGCGCCCTTTGCGCAACAGTTCTGCCGGTAACTGTTGAATATTATTGCTTGTTGCCACAATAAACACTCGGCTTTTTCGCTCACTCATCCACGTCAATAAGGTGCCCAAAATACGTTTACTTAAGCCGCCTTCACCGTCGCTCTGGGCTAGGCCTTTTTCCAGCTCGTCGATCCATAAAACGCATGGCGATAAGGTGTCTGCTAATGCCAAGGCATTGCGCAGGTTTTTTTCGGTTTCACCGATATATTTGTTAAATAATTGCGCCATATCCAAGCGCAACAATGGAATACCCCAAACGCCCGCTACCGCTTTGGCCGCCAGACTTTTGCCACCGCCTTGCACACCGAGTAAAAGCACCCCCTTGGGAATATCGTCTTGCACTTCAAAAAATGCCGATTTGCGCTCGTTCAGCCATTTTTTAAAGGCATTTAAACCGGCGACCTCACTGAGTTGTGCCGTATTGTATTCAAAGTGCAGCACTCCCTCCATATTCATGAGTTCAAACTTGGCTTTATTCACCGTGGGTAAATCGCTGGCTGTGATAGCGCCATCATCGGCAATTGCGCCTCGCGCCAAACGGCGTACATCCATATGGGGCAAGCCGCGCAAGGTGTTAACCAACGCGTCCAGCGCAGGCGCATCGGCCTTAATGCGGTTGCGCCCATTGTGCCTCGACCAAAGCTCGGCCTCTTCGCGAATTAAACTGAGTATTTCGTCTTCATTGGGCAGGGATACGGGTATTTTGACGGCCAACCGAGAGATTTCTGTCGGCAAATTCACTTCGTGACTGAGTAGAATTAATTTATGCGCCATGGTTTGATTAAAAACAATATCCTTAATCAAGCGGATAATTTTAGGTTCATCAAGAAAGCTATGTGCATCGCACAACACATAGATACCTTGCTCCGCTTGCTTTTTGATATGGCTCAAGGCATCTGCCAACTCAAAAACCTTATCGCTAGCCTCATTAACAAGGCTTAACCCCATTCGCTGAACACCGTCTGTTAGCGTCCACTTATAAAGCACGGCAGGGTCGGACTTTAAAAATTTGGCAAGCAAATCGAGGGCCCGAGGCTCGTCAAAGGTTTCTATCACCAACAGCGATGCGGGGCCCTGCAAAAGGAGCTGTAAATCTTGGCTTTCCATCGGTTAAACTAAACTCTCAGTTGTCTAAGGAATTATCTGCATGTCTAATACATTGCCGAGCGAAGGTCACGGCCAAAATGCGAAGAGCCTACTGCCAATGCGCAAGTTATCGCTTATCGACATGGCCATCGGGCACTGTGACTTGGCCTTAAAAACGCTAGTGGCAGGCCGCACAACGAGCATGCGCCGCAACCCCGCGGATGAACAATCGCCGCCGTCACTTGATGCCCAGCAACAAAAACACAGCGCCGGCCTAATGCGCGTGAATCACGCCGGTGAAGTTTGCGCACAAGCCTTGTATCAAGGGCAGTCACTCACGGCAAAATTACCGAGTGTGCGCCGAGACATGACAAACGCCGCGACCGAAGAGGAAGACCACCTCGCCTGGTGCCAGCAGCGCCTCAATGAGCTCAACAGCCGAGCCAGTGTTTTTAACCCCATATGGTATGGGCTATCGTTCGGGATTGGCGCAAGCGCTGGCTTGGTTAGCGATAAGCTTAGCCTCGGGTTTGTCGCCGCCACCGAACAACAGGTCTGCAAGCACTTGGATAAACACCTAACGGCACTTCCCGAGCAAGACGGCAAGTCGCGCGCTATTGTATCGCAAATGCGCCAAGACGAAGCCGAACACGCGCAAACTGCCTTGGCCGCCGGCGGGGTTCAATTTCCCAAACCGGTGACCTTTGTTATGAGCCAAGTGGCCAAAGTCATGACGTCGCTATCTTATCGCCTATAACGCCTTATCGCGCAACCGCGTTAGGCGCCGAATTCGACAACCTCGTAATCGTGGCTTAACGCCACACCTGCAGCCTCAAGCATAATCGATGCGGAGCAATATTTGGTGGCAGACAAGGTCACCGCACGCTCCACCTGATTAGGCTTTAAGGCCTGACCTGTTACAACAAAGTGCAAGTGAATTTTGGTAAATGGCGACGGGGTACCCTCAGCCCGTTCAGCACTTAGCTCGACGCGACAATCGGTGACCTTTTGGCGCGACTTTTTCAGGATCGAGACAATATCAAAGGATGCACAACCACCCAGCCCCATTAAAATCATCTCCATGGGGCGAGCCGCCAAATTGCGACCACCGTGATCTGGCGGGCCGTCCATTAGCACCGTGTGGCCACTACCTGACTCGGCGAGAAACATGGCGCCGTCTACCCACTTAACTGTTGCCTGCATAGAAAAAACTCCAAATGCTCACTATTCAACCGCCCGTCGGCGAAAAGCGTGCAAGACTACCACAGCACCTTCAAAAATTGCGTAAAAACTGTGTCGGCTATAACAAAACCAGCAGTGATGCGATAGCCAACCTATACTCTAAACAGCATAATACGGCGCGCAGTAAATCGACCTTTGAAATTTAAGGTCTATAATTTTAATTACGCTGCATTTCGGTTTACGCAAAGGTGTTTTACGAGTAGGGTTACTTATCCGGTTAGATTTCTTTCTATGCTACGCTGTAGCTTAGAGGACACGGTGGTGTCCACCTTGTGTAGCTACACAATTATAGCGACACGATAGCTCTGTCTGGTAAGACATTCACAGACACCGATTACTTAATGAGGAAAGTCGTTTTGGTTGCCATCCCACATACGCCACATATCAATAACCTCGAGGGGTTTCTCGCGCATTGTCACCGCCGCCGCTACCCAGCTAAAAGCACGCTCATCTACGCCGGCGACAATAGCGATTCACTGTATTACATCATCAAAGGCTCCGTTACCGTCCTGATCGAAGACGACGAAGGGCGCGAAATGATCGTCGCTTACCTCAACGATGGCGATTTCTTCGGCGAAATGGGTCTGTTTGATGAAAAAGACCCCCGCAGCGCCTGGGTTCGCGCCAAGACGGAGTGCGAAATCGCCGAAATTAGCTATGCAAAGTTTATGGAACTTAGCCAAACCAGCCCAGAATACCTGTTTTCCCTGAGCGCTCAAATGGCTCACCGGTTGCGCGCCACAACACGGAAAGTTGGCGACCTCGCCTTTTTAGACGTCACTGGCCGCGTCGCTCGTACCTTGCTCGATTTGTGCAAAGAACCAGACGCCATGACCCATCCCGACGGCATGCAAATTAAAATCACCCGCCAAGAAATTGGCCGCATCGTGGGCTGCTCGCGAGAAATGGTAGGCAGGGTCCTTAAAACGTTAGAGTTACAAGGCCTTGTCTCGGTTAAAGGCAAAACCATGGTGGTGTACGGAACCCGCTAAAGCTCAAACCAAACCTTACCCACAAAAAAAGCCGGCAAGGAAACTTACCGGCTTTTTTTGTTTAGCACGTATTGACGAGCCGCCATCCTGAAACACCATCCGTAGCCTATCGGGCGGTGGCAACAAACAACGCCGTTTCTGGCTGAGTGCTAATACTTAGAAACTATCACTTAGAAACTATCACTTAGAAACTATCCGAATAGCTCCGCCAGTTTCGTGCCCGGCTCAGGGGCGCGCATAAAAGACTCGCCCACCAAAAAGCCATAGATGCCTTTGGCATGCATGGCGGCCACATCGTCAGCGGTGAAGATGCCACTTTCGGTAATCACGTGACGCCCCGCAGGCACCATAGACATCAGCTCGTAGGTAGTCTGCAATGACACATCAAAGCTATGCAGGTCGCGGTTGTTGATACCCACGAGAGGGTTGTCGAGCTCTAACGCCAGTGACATCTCCGCAGCGTTATGTACTTCGATAAGTACATCAAGCCCTAGCTCCCTCGCCTGCTGATGCAAATCGGCCAGCTGCGCAGGCTCTAGAGCGGCCACAATCAGTAGAACACAGTCGGCACCAAGTGCCCGTGACTCGGTGATTTGATAGCTATCTATCATAAAATCTTTGCGAATCACCGGAAGACTCACAGCACCTCTCGCTTGCTGCATATAAAGATCAGCGCCTTGAAAAAAATCTCGATCAGTCAGCACTGACAAGCAGCTCGCACCACCTTTTTCATAGCTGATGGCCAAGCTTTCTGGGTCGAAATCTGGGCGAATCACGCCTTTGCTCGGAGACGCTTTTTTTATTTCGGCAATAACGGCATTTTGCCGAGCCTCTATGCGCTCAACAAGCGCTTTTGCAAAGCCTCGCGATGCGGGCAGTTCAGCGACCGTGGCCAACAAGGCGCTTTCCGGCGCCGTGCGCCGAGCTTCGGCGACCTCTTCGCGTTTACGGGCAATGATTTTTTTTAAAATAGTGGGTGTATCACTCACGCGATTTAGGCCTCTTCAAAACACGCTGTCATTTCGACAAGCTCTTTTAATTTTTCGCCAGCCAGGCCTGTTGCCAAGGTATCTTGCGCCATGCTTACGCCCTCTGAGTAGGAATCCGCCACGCCCGCAACATAGAGTGCAGCGCCGGCATTAATCGCCACCATATCGCTGGCCTTACGGGCGCGTTCGTCGCCGCTGTTACTCAAAACATCGCGTACCAGCGCAAGCGACTCTTGGGCATTTTTAACCGCCAAGCCATCGAGGCTCTGTATCGCGATACCGCATGTGCCAGGATAAATTTCATACTCGCTCACCACACCCTCCTTCAGCTCAGCCACATGAGTGTTGACCGCCAAAGAAATCTCATCAAGACCATCATCGGCGCTGACGACCATGACATGCTCGCTTCCCAATGCCTGCAGCACCTTGGCTAAGGGTCGGCATAAGGTCTTGTCGAATACTCCCAGCACCTGGCGCTTGGCGCCTGCGGGGTTGGTCAAAGGGCCAAGCACATTAAAAATTGTACGCAAGCCCAATTCTTTGCGCGGGCCAATGGCATGCTTCATGGCGCTGTGATGCGCCGGTGCAAACATAAAGCCCACGCCTAGGTTTTCAACACATTTGGCAACTTGCTCCGCGGAGATATTAAGGTTGACGCCAGCCGCCTCCAATAAATCGGCACTACCTGTGGAGCTGGTAATCGAGCGATTGCCATGCTTGGCGACGTGGCCACCGGCGGCGGCAACAACAAACGCCGCCGCCGTCGAAACATTGAACAAGCCAGCGCCATCACCTCCGGTACCGCATGTATCGACTAACACGGGAACCTTAACGTCAACCGGTGCCGCCAGTTTGCGCATGACTTGAGCCGCACCGGTAATTTCTTCCACCGTTTCGCCCTTCATCGTGAGCGCCACCAAAAAACCGCCGATTTGGGCTTGGCTCGCTTCGCCGGTCATGATTTGCGTCATCACCGTGCTCATGGCCTCACGACTTAGAGATTGCCCAGCCATAAGCTGAGTGATTGCACGTTTAATATCCATAAGGGTCTAAACCAATTTGTGATAGGTTAAAAAATTGTTAATCAGTGAGTGCCCTTGCTCACTCAAGATCGATTCTGGGTGAAACTGTACACCGTAGACCGGCAAGCTCACATGAGAAATCGCCATGATCGTGGTATTTTCAGCAGCGGGACGCTCGCTACTGGCCGACTCGGCCTCATCAACCCAAGCGTTAACCGTTAAGCAGTTCGGTAGCGATGTCGCCTCTAAAAGCAGCGAGTGATAGCGCGTCACCGTAAAACGTTGCGGCAAACCTTTGAATAGTACGCCGCCATCTTGCCGAAGTAACGATGTTTTACCGTGCATCACACTGCCGGCGCGAACAACCTTGGCGCCAAACACCTGACCGATGGCTTGGTGTCCCAAGCAAACGCCGAGAATCGGAATGCACGACGAAAAATGCCGAATCGCCGCCAAAGATACCCCCGCTTGATCGGGGGAACAGGGCCCCGGGGACACCACCAGCGCGCGCGGTCGCAGTGCGATTAACTGGTCTAGCGTCAGCTCATCATTCTTTACAACCAAAAGGTGTGTGCCGAGCTCGTCTAAGTAGCGCACAACGTTGTACGTGAAAGAGTCATAGTTGTCGATGACCAATACGGGCTCAAACATGCTCGCCACTCAGTAAAAACCCGTTATTGTACGCCACCCACGGCAAAGCCGAAACTCACTTGCACAGCGCCCGTAAATGCGGTGTACCCGGGTGCCGATCAACTTGTCGGAAGGCGCTTTTTAGCGCTGGATTCAAATATTTTTTCAGGTGCTTAGCGACATCTCGGCGGTCAATTTTCTGCAAATCACAAAACAGTGCCAACGCGTAAACACACTCGCTTTCCGACAGGCTCGCCTGCCGATTAGCTCGCGGATTGTAACAGCGTGCGCAACTGCCCCGGAAGCTATAGGCTGAGTTGGCAATCATGACACCAAAACCCATGTAGACGGCCAGCACTTCTGCAGCCTGCAAGAAGTAGCTAGTACCGCCGGGGGGCGTGAGCTGGCTTTGCCAAAGCATATGTTGGGCGACGCCGTGGGCAAGCGTCGCAACCAAATCTTGCGGCTTCGCCACTTGGTCACGCGCATAGGTCATTGACAAATATTCAGCGCCCTCTACCGGCAGTATATTCACCGTATCTTCACCGCGCACCTCAGGGTTGAGTCCGAGCAGCGGTGGCGCCTGCGCTACAAAACACTCGGGTGGGTCAAGTCGCCAGGGCCACGTTTTTAAACCACTAAAAGCAATAACCCGGTCGAACACGTACTGCGCCATGCCATCAGAACTCGCAACAGGGTGGGGGAAAAATGCATTCGTCGGTAACACCAACGCCGTCGTGTTGGCAAAGTGGGTTACGTCAAAGTTCTGCATTGCCCAACTAAAACACTCTGCGAGCCAATCGGCTGTCTCGTCTGAAACCGCCGAGCGGTTAAACCATTGCAACATAAAAATTCTAAATACCCCTTTAAATAAACCTTAACGCCAGTAACCTTAACCAAACCAAACCAAACCAAACCAACGTC
The DNA here is from genome assembly GCA_036554385.1 of Marinagarivorans sp. GTDB lineage: Bacteria > Pseudomonadota > Gammaproteobacteria > Pseudomonadales > Cellvibrionaceae > Marinagarivorans. Next base: position 12,607 of record DATBNJ010000348.1, read on the forward strand.
GACAACTCGCCACTGAGCTCGAAGCCTTCAGTGCTTCACCGCAGGATCATCACTGCGTATTGCTGGGGTCGAATTACCGGAACAATCACGTCATCCGCTGTAGACCCAGGCGCTGCCCATCCGAAAATACCCGCCAAATCGTGCAACGGCATAAAAAAGCAACTAGTGTTTAATCACGCTTATGATTCAGAGGAAACCGCCATGGGTGACATTCAAGAGCGCCGATTGCTGCAACGCACAAATTTAGCGCTATACCTTAAGGTCATTAACGCCGAAGACAACTCACAGCTCGGCAATATTATTGATATCAACGTGTGCGGCTTTTTATTATTAACCAAAGAGGCTCTCATACCGCAGACGGAGTTTAGCGTAAAAATCGAACTGCCTGCAGAATTTGAGCCCGATAAATTTGCTTGCTGCCGAGCCAAAGTTCGCCGCGCCGATAAAAGCATAAACCCCAGTTTTAACGAAGCCGGCTTTGAAATCACCGAACTATCTCCAGAGGCTCGCGACTTGATCGAGCGACTCGAACAGGCATTGCTGCTGAAATTTGGAGACTAAGCTGCATAAAGGGCTGCCACAGCGGTGGCTGCCTCTGCGGCTGTGCCTATAGGGCTGGTGAATATAGCGCTGGCGAATATAGTGCCGGCGCAATAAATCCGCGGCTGGCGTGACAACAAGTGTTGCAAAAGGCTAAGCGCGCTTTATGATGGCTCGCCTATCGCATAGCGACAACTCGTGGCTACGCGACCTCGCCACCACACCCAGCCGTTGCACGTATCGACCGTTTAAGTAGCTCAATTATGCCCCAGCCTATCACTGACTCTATTCCCCTGAGTTTGTACGTTCATATTCCTTGGTGTGTCCGCAAATGCCCCTATTGTGACTTTAACTCCCATACCACAACCGAGGCAATTCCAGAGCAAGCGTATACCGAGCGCTTAATCGCCGACCTGCGGGGCGACCTACAGCATTACTCACCCCTTAGACCGTTAACATCGATTTTCTTTGGCGGCGGCACGCCTAGTTTGTTTAGCGCCAACGCAATTGGCCAAATCATCGACGCTGCTCGCGCTGAGATTGGCTTTACAGCCGATATCGAGATCACCTTAGAGGCAAACCCCGGCACCGCGGAATACACGGATTTTGGCGAGCTTCGGCGAGCGGGCGTTAACCGATTATCGATTGGTGTACAAACATTCAATGACCAGCATCTTACCAACCTGGGCAGAATACATAACGCTCAAGATGCCAGCGACGCATTTCACAAAGCCCGCCTCGGGGGTTTTGGCAACATCAACCTCGACTTAATGCACGGTCTAGCGAAACAAACGCCAGCACAAGCGCTAAGTGACTTACAAACCGCAGTGGGACTCGGCCCAGAACACCTCTCTTGGTACCAACTCACGATTGAGCCTAACACCGTTTTTTACACCTCGCCCCCAACTCTGCCCAACGAAGACACGCTCAGCGATATTCAAGATAAGGGTGAGGCGCTACTGGCGCAAATGGGTTACAGGCAGTACGAAGTCTCGGCCTTTGCACGCGCTGGCAAAGCCGCGCAGCACAACCTGAATTACTGGCAGTATGGCGACTATTTGGGCATTGGTGCCGGCGCTCACGGCAAGCTTACCTACCCAGACGGCCATATCGAACGCTACCGAAAAACGCGCCTGCCGAGCGACTATTTAAACCCGGCGAAGAAAATGACGGCCGGTCGTAGCCGAGTAACGCCCGAGCGCCGCCCACTCGAATTTATGATGAATGCACTGCGCCTACCTCAAGGGGTTCCGACCGCCTTATTTGAACAGCGCACACAGATTCCCATTGAGTCTATATTGGCGACGCTTGAGCAGCTGCAGCGCGAAGAGCTACTTGAGTTTAATGACACCCTAAAAGCCAGCCCACTAGGGTTTCGCCATCTTAATTCTCTGCTTAATCGCTTCGACACAGCCTTGAATCGGTAACGGCTACTGCCGAGCCAGCAACCAAGGCGCGCCACAAAAAGTCGCAATAGGCAACAAAAGCCATCGCACAATTGTCATAGAACGCAGCCTATAATAATAGCCAATCACGTCTGCAATAACCTTGAGGGGCCTCCCGAAGGATGGGGCGCCGCAAAGTTCAGCTTTGAACACGGGTTAGAACTCAAATAGGCGCCTGATCCTATGTGTGCAATTTGTTTGATACACCGCACTAGGCTTTTGATACACCGCACTAGGCTTTTGATACACCGCACTAGGCTTTTGATACACCGCACTAGGCTATAGCCCCAT
>DATBNJ010000079.1:0-7321 GCA_036554385.1 Marinagarivorans sp.
CCAGGTGGCAATAATCCGCCGATTATTGTGATTCACGGTAACCAAACCGATTCGGTGCCAGCGCACTACACGCGCTATTTAGAAAAAACTTTCCGCAAAGCGCTCGAGCTACACGGTACGCCTATGCGCATTCAATACAAATCGAGTGAAAACCCTTTTGAAGGCCGTAAAAATAAGTTGGCAAAGCAACGCCCCGTCGATAAAAAGCGCCGTGTCGCGAAGCTCGCTCAGAAGAAACGAAAGTAAAAAAGCACTGCCTGAGTAGTGCTTTTAGGGTTGGTGAAATAGCGTATTTTTGGCGGGCATTAATGCCGCGTATGGCTGCGTCGTTAAAACCACACTTATTTTTTACTCAGGTTGACCCCAGCAATCTGCGGCATTCCCTCGGTCCTTGGCAATGTCATTAACTTAAGCATGAAGAAGCCTGTGCAAGTGCCGCGTTGGCCTGTTCAGGCTGGTTCGACAACGGCTTTTTCGCTGATTTTAGCATTGTCAAAGGCCGATGCGACAAAACGAGCTTGCAAGCTTTGCAATGTATCGGCGGGGCAGTTGCCAATGCCTACCCACGCTTTAGTGAGGCTTTCGGTACTATCGACTTGCGAGCTGCCGAAGTTTTCTTTAAGCGCTTCCACTTGGTAGTTCATGCGAAGCGTTTTGTCTTGCTCGGGGCTCTCAATGCCTTTGGCAATTTCGGCTCTGATGCATAACAAACGCAACGCTTTTTCGCTGTGCTGGTCTTGCGCAATATCACCAGCCTCGGCGGCGTTAATTCGTGGCAACAAAATATCGCCGCAACCACTAGGAAGCTTGAGCGCACCGGCGGATTCTTTGAAGGCGGCCAGCGCCTGCGTGGCGTTGTTGCCGCTGGCGATGGTGTTTTCGATAGCGTTTAGCTCAGCACTGGCGCTCAGTAAATTTTCCCAAGCTTGTTGGTGAGCAGCGGTGCGGTGGGCGGCGATTTTTTCATCAATGGTTTTTAATTGTTTTGAAAACAGACTGTGCTCGTTTTTGGGCAGCTCGCCAAGTGCATCAAAAGCTGCTTTGAGTTCTGCGATCTCGGCGTGTTGTGACTGCAATTGCTCGCCAGTTTGCTCTGCGATGGCCCGCAATTTTGCAATCAACGCGCTTGCCTGGGCAGCGAGTTGATCGCGCTCGGCATTAGCTTCATCAAATACGGCTTGTCGCTTGTTAAACACCTCATCACAAATGCTACGAAATTGCGTCCATAGCTGTTGTTCCGCTTTGCGGAAGGTTCGGCCGGCGTCTTTCCACTGGGTTTGAAGCTGTTTTATTTCTTCTGCCGCCTGTTTGGGGTCGTTATGCTGAGCCGCTTTTTCAGCGAGTGCAATGAGTTGTTCTTTCTTTTGTTTGCCGAGCTCGTAGGCCTCGTTCATGTGTGCATAAATTTTGTCTAAGGTCGCATCAAATGCGCCTTGTAAATCTTTTTGTTGTTGACGTGGAACGGGCCAGAGGGTTTTCCAGGTGTCTTTGGCGACCCTGAGGGTCTGCTCTACGTCTTTCCAAATGGCTTTGTCCCAATCGTAAGCGTCGTGATATTGCTCGAGTTGTGCAATTAACTCACGGCGTTCAGTAGCCTTTTTTTCGCGCATTTCGGCTTGTTCAGCGAAGTGTTTTTTACAGGGTTCAAAGGCTATATCCGCGCTATTTTGAAACGCTTGCCAAAGCTCTTCGTCTTGGTTCTGTCCGCCTTTGCACAACAGTTTCCACTCATCTTGGAGTTCGTGAATTTTGTCGGCTAAGTCGTCCGGTGCCAATTCGGAGTTTTGCAGCGCGGTCATTTTTTCAACCAAGGCTTGCTTTTTGGGCGTAACAGCAAAGTCGTGCCAATCGCCAAGCTTGGCAATGGTTTGATCGAGTTGCTCAAGCTTATTGGCAAGGCCTACGGGCATGTTCGCTAGGTGTTGCCGCTTTTCGTCAATCTCTTTGGCAATCCCCCTTGCGCGCCGAACTTGACCGCTATTGGCGGCAATATTGGCGCGGCGGATTAAGTCGCTCAGGTTTCCGATAAGTGCTTTGCGTTTGGCAGTTTTTTCTTTCTGTTCGCGCTGCCAGTCGGCAATAGACGTCTCGGCGCGGTCTGCAAGGTCGCTGCTGAAATTGGGCAGATTAGCGCGCATATTTAGCTGAGCCGAAATGGCACTGCAGGTTTGCTCAGCGGCTTGGGCATCTTGATCGGCGAGGGAGGCCACCAGCTGACTTAGGCTACCGTCTTGCTCCATCAATTTAATAAGCGCATTAACAGCTTCGGCGACTTGATAAAACGTTTGTTGTGCTTGCTGCTGAAGCATTTGCTGGTCGTGGCTTTTGTTGGTGCTGGCCTGAGCATCGGCAATTTGCCTTTGAACACGAGCGGTCTGTTCGCTAAGCTTGGCGCGGTATTGCGCGAAATCGTCTTCTGATGGCGCGTTGCACGCATAAAGTTGCCCCGCTAGGGCGGTTGTGGCTTCGGTTGCGCTTTCAATGCCTTGCACGGCGCTATTGGCGATTTGTTCGGCGAGTGCGGCGGCTTTGCTTTTGGCGACTTCGGCGTCAATAATTTTTTGACACTGCGCGATGGCTGCATCAAAGCGCGCTTGTAGTTCCGGTGTGGCGTCCGCTTCGTGCGCCTGCCACTGCTGCTCAAGGCTGACAAATTTATGAGAGTACAGGTGGTCAAAGGATTTTTTGGCGTGCCGCTCAGCATCGGTGCAAATGCTCGCCAAGTGCTCTTGGCGCTGCGCGAGGGCATCGTCCTCGGCCTTATACACAGCAAGCTGATTTTTAGCGATTTTATAAACGTTTTTATCTTTGCCTTTGGCGCCCTTTAGCATGGCTTCTAGCGCGTCGCGTTGCGTGACTCGGTCTGCTGCGGCTTTGCGCACGGGCGCCGTTGCCGCCTCATTGGCCATGGAAGCCAGCGCGTGCTGATCGTCGATAGTGCTTAAAATCTCGGATGCTGCCGTGGCATCAAAGCTACACAAAGCCAAGAGTTCATCGGTGTCGCGCGCATCTGCGGTGACTTGGGCCAGAGTAAGCTGCCCCGCCTCGAGTAGCGTAGCAATGCGTTGTCGCGCTGCAGTGCGCTGCTTGTTGGCCGTGGCAGCGCGAGCCAAACTCAGTAGTTCTGGGCCGTAGTGCGTGGGAATGCGATCAGCTGCGGGTTTGGCAGCCTCACTTGTCCGGTTTTGTGCATTATTGCTGCTAGGCTTTGAGTGAGGGGTCGCACTCGGGGCTTTTTTAAACAGGCGGCTAAAAAAGGGTATCATCGCGGGCTCTCTATGGCGTGTTTCTCGTCGAGTAAGTCTGCCTGAGCACTAGATCTCACGGGCAGAGTAGGCAAAAGTGCTTAGCATAATCAATGCGCTTAAAAAATGCACGCCGCCTGTATGGGGGTTAAATGCAGAGTTTTTTAATATTGCGAGCTATTATTTGTTAATGGGCTTGTAAGGATGTGGTATGAGTTGTGAGGATGTTGTGGTATGCGTTTAGGAATTGTCCGTGAAGCTTGCGCGAGTAAAGAGCCTGCGGTACTCAAAGCGGTAGTTAGAGCGTGGCTTGTCGTGCTTTGCGCAAGCGCAGGTGTTTGGTTTTTGGTGGGTCTGGAAGGGAGTGTTTTTACCCATGCGGAACCCGTAGTCGACAGCTTGGCCAAGCCGCTCAAGCAGCAAAAGGCATCGCATGTGCGTGGCTTAACGGGTGCGGAGGTGTTGTTGCGTAGATCCCATATCGTTGTCGATGACGATTTCTTGCCGACTGCACAGGTGTATTTGTCGGTGGCGATCAACGATGGCGAAGCGGCGCGGGACTACAGTCAAATCACGATCCCCTACAACGAATACTACGAAACGCTCACCTTGGATTTTGCTCGCGTATTAAGCGAGCGCGGGGGGCTAGAAACCATAAAGCCCGATGCGATACAAATACAGAGCCCGGCGCAAGATAATTTCTACCAAGACCGTAAAGAACTGACTTTTTCGCTGCCGAATGTGCGCGCCGGCAGCATTATTGAGTTTCAGTATACCCGGCGAGATACTGCGGCGATAATGCCAGGCGCTTACTTTGCACGCTTTTGGTTACATTGGTGGCAGGGTAAAGCGGGCGGCCAAAGTTCTCGGCTAGATCCGGTTATTCGTCGTGAGGTTACCCTCGAAACGCCGCGTAACATGACCCTGAATGTTCATGTCTCGGAGCCATCCCTCATTGCCCAATCGGTAACACAAAGTAAGACGCACAAGCGGTGGCACTGGTCCGCGAAAAAACTGGGTGCCATTGCTCTGCAGGCTTATATGCCGAGAGAGGACGGTATTGTGCCTTATGTCTCGGTATCGACGGCGGCGGGGTGGCAAGCTGTCGCCCATTGGGCCGATGCGCTATTCGAGCCCCACATAGTGCTAGACGATGCATTGCGTCAGCAAATTGCCGGCATCGAAAAAAACGCTACCGGCCACGATGACAAAGTCAAAGCGGTTTATGGACTTATCAATGACCAGATTCGCTATGTCTTTGCCCATGTCGGGCGGGGCGGCTACGAGCCGCATTCGGCCGATGCGGTGTATAAAAATGGTTACGGGGATTGTAAAGATCAAACGGTGCTCGCCGTTGCCATTTTGCGCGCACTGGGGGTAAAAGCCTACCCGGCGCTTGTTGCGACGCGCAGTATGGGGCGGCCAGACATGCCGTTGCCGAGCGTGCATTTTGACCACATGATTACCTACATTCCCGCGCAAGCCGGAAGTGATGCCATTTGGTTAGATACCTCCGGCGATAACCAGCTTTATCCCGGCGGCGGTGTTGGCCTAGAAGGCCAGCCTGCATTAATTATTCGCCCATCGACCACTGCACTTACTGAAATTCCCAATAAAGGTGCTGACCAGCATAAGGCTCATTTGCAGTTGGCTTTCCAGCCGCCCTCCAAAACGGGGGGGCAAGGCGGGTCGCTGACAGCAGATTTTACCCTACGGCTTACCGGAATCTACGAGCAAAGTTTGCGTTCGACGTGGATGTATCAGGCGGAAAAAGAAAAGGCGATTGTCGATAGCCTCGCTAATTTATTTGGTAACGCAGAGTTAACGCAACTGGCGATTAATAACGCAGACAACGTGTGGCAGCCGTTCGAAGTGAGCGGCGTGTGGGTTTTTAAGGCGCCATGGAGCGCCCGCGAGCCTGAAAGTATCGCTTTTAATGTGAGTCAGTTGCTCGGTGTCTTTGCGGGCGTTTATCAATGGCATAAGCCTGACGAGCGCCTCCAGCCTTTTCAAGTCGACCCGGGTTTTGTACTCGAAGCGTCGGTGCTTTTTGGCAAGCTCGGCAGCGACTATCAGGAATTAATCAGTGTCGGTCCCAATGTCTCAACGCCTTGGTTCAATTTGCGCCAGGGCAGTACCAAAACTGACCAAGGGATTGAGGTGAATGCGCAGCTAAGCATTCCCACGCTAACGCTCGATGGCGATGGCTACGCCGCGTTTTACCGAGCGATTAATGGCCTGCTCGACGAACAAGGCTTTTTAGTCGCCTACAACATTGCCGACAATGGTGCGCGCGCGAGTGTCGGCAAGTCTGACAGCGCAGCCGATAGCTTGTTTGTCGAGATACGTCGGCACATTGCGGATGGGCAATTTGCTTCGGCGTTGACGGCAGCACGCGCGGCAGCCAAGCTCAATCCCGAAAGTGGCGAAGCTCAATACCTGCTCGGTTTGGCGCAAGGCTATAACGAGCTCTTAGATGAAGCCTTGATGTCGTTCGACTTAGCCAAACGTTTGGGGTATGAGCAGCCGTGAACATTCACCTAACGCCGGCAATTGGTATCGTATTATTCGTGGCGGCCGCCTGCACAGGCTGCGCAAGTACATCGCACAAAGCGGTTAATGACAGTGAAACCGCTCTCTATATCCCGGCACAAAAAGTCGCGCTATTAAACGGGAAGTTTGAGCAATTCGCGCAATCGCCTGAGCGCGATTTAGCTAAACAAATTATTAATGGATACCAAAAAATACTCGAGCAAACGCCAAATTATGTACCGGCGCTGCGTGGGCTATACAGCTTTTATTATTTTGATGCGCAAAAAGTCGAGCCCTTTTGGCAAGAAAGAGACAAAAGCCTAGCGACCCTAGAGGCGCTTTACCGCCGCCTACCGCCGCTTGTTCGCCGCGAACACTACCCGCCAAGCTTTGCGGATTATCAGCGCGATAGCGTTCGAACAAGTCTGGGAAGGGCACCGATGAGCCAAACACAAGCGTTGGCGGCATTATTGGCTGCACTTAAAGATGAACCTAGAAACGCGATGATTAGGACGATTTTCGCGGAGCATATTGATCAAATGGGGTTTGGTGTAATTAGTCAAGCCGTTTTAGTTGAAGCCATGCGCAGCCAACCCAACGAAGATATCTTTCCGCATGCTATGGCTAATTTATTGTACCAGCGAGCCCTTGATAACCCCTGTGTTCAGGACGATGCACAAACACTTAGGCCCGCACTGGCATACTACCGCGAGGCGTTGAGTCTAAATCCCGACGCCCGAGTCCATAGCGATCTGGGGGTCATTTACGGTTTGTTGGGTTTGCAGCCACTGATGGTCAACGAGGCAGCAGCGTTGGTGCGTCAAGGCGATTTAAAGAGTCTTTGGCAGGCGGGTTACCTTTATCTTTACGGTGGCAATATTGACAAGGCTGGGCACGCTTTTAATGCCGCCGATAAATTAGCCAGTTTAAAGCGGCAGCCGCAAGGGCGCACTTATATCGATTATCTGATGGTGACCAATCAATGGGATAAAGCGGCTGAGTATTACCCGGATTATCTGCGCTCCAAAACGGCGTTGGATAGTTACGATTTGTTGCTCGCCAGTATGATTGCCACCGTAGCTTATAGCGAAAACGATGAGATTGCTTTTGAAAACGTTTGGCTGCCACCGCGTCAAGTCACGCTTCGATCCCCATGGCCGGAAACCTTACTTGACCTCACCTGGGGCGAGGTGAGTGTCGATGCGGTGGCCAGTAATCTTCAAAATACTCGCTGCAATGTCGCGCAATTGCATTTTTATGCAGGTTTTAATGCGATGCTACAAGGTGATCAGCCAGCCCTGAAGCAACACGCCGACCTTGTTGATGAGCAATCGCTAATGTTTTCGCTGGAAAGTGTGCTGGCGAAGACGCTATTAAACAGGTAACTATTCAGCTAAATAAAAATTAACTGCTTGAAAGAGTGCTGGTTGATTGTTTTCTAGGCATTGAAGCGCCGGCTCATGCAGGGATTGCAAGGTGTTCTAAAATGCATCGGGGCACTGATGCTCTTTATTGGACATTGCAGGAAATAATGTCGAGGAGCA
>DATBNJ010000353.1:0-16645 GCA_036554385.1 Marinagarivorans sp.
CGCAACTACAATTGGCTCTAAAAAACCTTATTGATAACGCGATCAAATATAATGAAAACCCCGCGAAAATGCGTTTTCACTATAAAATCGAAGAGAATAAAGACCGTATTATTATTCAAATTGACGATAATGGAATTGGCATCCCGGAAGATAAAATTCCGTATATTTTTATACCGTTTCAACGGCTTGAAAATGGGCTAAAGCGCTCCGGCAGCGGCCTTGGTTTAAGCTTGGTACACCGAATATTTAAGCAGATGGGCGGCACCATTCATGTCGAGCCCTCAGACCTAGGTGGCACCAGTTTTCACATCCGATTACCCGCCCATCAGGCCGTAACCCCATAACCTTGTCATAATTGTTTAAAAATGGAACGCATTTCAAATTTGTGACGCGTAAATAGCAAATTAATAAGCTAAATAGCACTACTATACTGTTTTGCTCCAAGGGGCCGGTTTTACTTGCACCCCACTTCTTTTCGATTAAAAATTAAGCTCAAATTGGCGTGAACTAAGCCTGATTGAATAGTCAAGCATTTCGCGACATCTTAGCTAATAGGCGAAACATTTTATGGAATCAGCCTCGCAACACAGTAAAATCCATTTACGCGAAAGCTACAACATATTAGTTGTCGACGATAATGAAATAGACCGCGCGACTATTTGTCACATGCTGTCGCTCGGCAAAGATGCGGAGTACCACGTTACAGCGGTATGCACGGTCGACGAAGCGGAAGTGTATCTAGCTGAGCCCAAAAACCTTATCGACATTGCCTTTCTGGATTACCAGCTTATCGATAAAACGGCTGAAGACGTTCTGTTATTAATGCAGCGTTACAAACGCGACATTCCAGTAATTGTCGCCACTAGCTTTGCCACTAAACGAAAAGAAAATCAGTTACTTAAGTACGGCATCTACGACTTTTGGGATAAAAACCTACTCAACCCTGCATCGCTCGAGCATTCGGTTCGCTTTGCACTTAACCGCCACCAGCTTTCCCAGAATCGCTACCATGCACAACTGCTGCAAGGCGAATCCTTGGCGAGCGTCATTCACGATCTAAAAAATCCGATTGCTACTATCGAAAGCTATAACAAAATCGCCAAGCGCATGGCCGACAAAAACATGCCCACCCAAGGCATAGCGGACGCGGAGCGCTTTGATATCTGCTTCGACACCATCGAAAAAAACTGCCAACTACTGCAACACCTTGTCGAAGAGATTCTCGAAATCAGCAAGTCTCAGGCGCAGCAGCAAAACTTCTCAAAACAATCGGTCAACGCCACCGCACTACTGCGCACCTGCATTCAAAACTTTGCCCCCAAAGCGATAGAAGCGCAATTGGCACTGAATACCGACCTTGGCAGCCAAGATTATCTTATTCAAGGCAATAAAGAAAAACTGACTCAGGTCTTTAACAACCTATTGAGCAATGCGATTAAATACACCGACCAAGGCGAAATTAACATAGTCATGACGCAAGCCCAGCAAGACGGGCAGACTGTGGTTAAAATCAGCTTTCAAGATACTGGCATCGGCATCGATCACAGCAATCTAGAAGACATTTTTAAGCCGTTCAACCACATAGCCCACAAGCCCCGTAAAAACGTCGATAGCCACGGACTAGGGCTTTCCATCGTGAAAAACATCGTGGAACAGCACGAAGGCAAGGTTTTGGTTGAGAGCAAAAAAGGCGAAGGCTCGACTTTTACCGTCGAGCTGCCGCTACATTAGGGCTTTACATAAGGGTTTTACATCAGAATCAGGAGGCTAGAGCTACCGCTTTGCAAGCCTCCCTCTAGGGATCTTCTCTAAATATTAACCTGCACACCAAGCGCCACAATACCAACGCTACCCTCGTCTTCGATCGAGTATGACTCGGCATCGGTGTAGGAGACACTTAAGCCCACGCGCTCGCCAATAAAATGATGATACTCAATAGAGAGGTCCGTCGCGGAAAACTCGTAGGCCGTTTGCTTATTTGCTGCGAGTGACAAACCAGATTGGGGGGTGATATACACCGTACCTTCCACGCCATAGTCGTGCGTACCAGGATATTTAGTCCAGTTCACATCAAGCCCATAAGATACGGATCTCGATGCAGCAAAAACCTGATGATAATTCACTTGATAAATAGTCCCATCGCAGCCCTCGCAATCAACCTGCGCATCGCCCAACCCTACCGTTAGTAGCGCGGCTTCACCAAGGTAATAACCGCCTTTCAACAGATAGGTTTCGGCATAGGACTCGCCACCCAGAGTGTAGTGCGCCGCCTCGCCACCCACAAGCCAATCCCCGATAACCCCGTAACCACCCAATGTCGTTTCCCTAGTGTGGAACCGGTACTCGGCACTACTGCCAACATCGAAGGTATAATCAACCGACTCAACTTGGTTATTAAAATACAGCGTAGAAGATTTGGCCAAAAAGCCAGCTTCCCGATAGGGGCCGTCGTCAACGCTAACAGACGGGATGTAAACCTGAGCAGAAAAGCTTGGGATTGAATACTCAGCCTTATACTCCGCCCAATAATCTTGACCCGACTCATCACCAAAAGCATAACCCGCCTTCAGCTCAACCCAGTGATCGGCCAAAGCCGGTGTCGCCAAAAAACCTAATACAACTGCCAATGTCACCTTGTTCATTATTACTCCAATAGACTCTTCGTTCACGTTAGACAAACTGAGCGGCGAAGTATAAATGCCAAAGCTGAATAGCATCTGAACTCGCAGAGAAATATCGTCAAATAACAGTTAGTTACAGAAAAAACAGGCAGAGTTAGCGCAACAGAGTGCACGGCAACAGGCTTAACAAAAGGAGATTTAAAAGGAAAGTTGGGGTGACTGACGGGGCTCGAACCCGCGACCACCGGAATCACAATCCGGGGCTCTACCAACTGAGCTACAGTCACCATTGTACTGCGGGTAAGCGATTGGCGCGCCCGGCAGGACTCGAACCTGCGACCCACGGCTTAGAAGGCCGTTGCTCTATCCAGCTGAGCTACGGGCGCTTATGTCAATTATGAATCATAACCGCAGGTAAAGAAGATGGTCGGAGTGGAGGGATTCGAACCCCCGACATTCTGCTCCCAAAGCAGACGCGCTACCAGGCTGCGCTACACTCCGACAAAGAAACACAAAAAAGACTGCGTTTCGAGAGGTGCGCATCATACTCACGCCTCTTAAACACGTCAACGGTATTTTTCACATTTTTTAGCATTTCCCTCGTTGGCACTTTTCACGCGAGCTCGCGGGGAAAGCGTTGGCGAATGGGGAGGTCTATGTGACAATAGCGCGCAAAATTTTACCTCTTTGTATTGCAGGATACCTCTATGACAGCGCTGATACTCGACGGCAAAGCCCTCGCCAAAAAAACCGAAGAAGAACTGAGTCAACGCGTACAGGCACTTAAGGAAAAAGGTGGCAGCACACCGATACTGGCGACCATTTTAGTCGGTGAAGACCCAGCCTCTGCGACCTACGTGAAAATGAAAGGCAACGCCTGCGAGCGCATAGGCATGGGCTCTATCCGCGTAGAAATGCCCTCTAGCACCACCACCCAAGAGTTGCTCGCCAAAATCGACGAGCTAAACAATAACCCAGATGTGCACGGCATCCTGCTTCAGCACCCTGTGCCCGAGCAAATCGACGAACGCGCCTGCTTTGACGCCATTGCGCTGGAAAAAGACGTTGACGGTGTAACCTGCCTAGGTTTTGGTCGCATGAGCATGGGCGAAGCAGCCTATGGCTCGGCCACCCCCAAGGGCATTATGCGCCTTTTGGAAGGCTTTGATATTCCGCTAGCAGGTAAGCACGCGGTGGTGGTCGGCCGCAGCCCAATTCTGGGTAAACCAATGGCATTAATGCTGCTAAACGCGAATGCAACGGTCACTATTTGCCACTCGCGTACGCAAAACCTCGAGGCGCATATCAAGCAAGCCGATATTGTTGTCGGTGCTGTTGGTAAACCCGAGTTTATTAAAGCGCAGTGGATTAAAGACGGTGCCGTTGTGGTCGATGCTGGCTACCACCCTGGTGGCGTCGGTGATATAGAGCTGGCACCACTGACCGAGCGCGTTAGTGCTTACACCCCCGTACCCGGCGGCGTCGGCCCAATGACCATCAATACGCTTATTTACCAAACGGTAGAAGCGGGTGAAAAGAGCTTAGGTTAGCGGCGAATGCGCCTCGATCGCTTTGTGGCGAATAATAGCGGCCTCTCTCGCAAAGACGCGACCGCGGCTATCCGCGCCGGCCGCGTCACTGTCGATGGCAAACCCTGCCGGAGTGCAAGCTTAGCCATTACCGCAGCACAATGCGTTGCCCTAGGGCAACAACGCCTTACCGAGCCCACTGCGCTCTACTGGATGCTCAACAAGCCACTGGGCGTTGTGTGTGCCAATAGCGACGCCAACCACCCCACCGTGTTTGACCTACTTGACTTAAACACCGTACACCCCAGCCAACGGCACAACTTGCAGATTGCGGGGCGGCTCGATATTGACACCACCGGGCTGGTACTTATTACCTCGGATGGCCAGTGGAACCACAACATCACCTCGCCTAACAAGGCGATCGGCAAGCGTTACCGCGTCACCACCGAAGCGCCCATTACACGCCAAGCCATTGCCCAGCTTGAAGCGGGCATCGCACTGCGCAATGAAGCCAAAACCACGAAACCCGCAAAGGTTATTCCCCTATTTAAAGGTGAAGCGCTCAAAAGTGACACGCTAAGCAGAGTGGCATTGGCAGGGGAAGGCAGTTATGCAGCTAGCGGCAATGCGGCAATGCCACCGATCACCGAATGCCTGCTGGAAATCTGCGAGGGCAAATACCACCAAGTTAAGCGCATGTTTGCCGCCACGGGAAACAAGGTAATCGCCCTGCACCGCGAATCAATCGCCAATATCTGCCTAGACCCCACCTTGGAACCTGGCCAGTACCGGCCGCTAACAGCACAGGAAGTTGCCGCCGATTAGCCCTAAACTCAGCGCCAAACCCAGCCGCCACTCATAACCCGTACCGCAAACATGACCCAAGACCCCGCCATTAATGCGCTAATCGCAACGCTTAAAAAAATCCCCGCAGACCAGCACTGCTTGTGGTTTGCCGATGAAAATAGCTTGGCGGCACTGCCCCACTTGGTGCAAAGCCACCCTCAGCTAAGCCTTTGCACCAATCGCTACGATATTCACCAACGGGCGCTGGCGCTGGGTATTAAAAGTACGTTTAATGATGCCGAGCTAAACCCAAAACAAACCCCACCAACGGCGCAACAGCATGTATTGGCGCGTGTCAGCAAGGAAAAGCCCTTAACACACCACGTCATTAACCAGGCCGCCAGCAAATTCGGAGCAATGGCGCACCTGCACCTCGCAGGCTTAAAAGGCGAAGGCATTAAAACGACGATTAAAAAAGCGGCCAGTCTCTTTGCCAAAAATACCGGTTCGCTAAAAAATGGCGACGCTTATAGTGGCTCATTTTCTGAACCCTTGAACAGCCCCGCCCTGCTGGAAACACAGGATTATACTGGCGTTCGACAAATAGGAGACTTTGAGGGCTTTCGGTTATTCAGCAAGCCCGGCGTATTCGGCTTCGAAAAAATAGACGATGGCAGTGTTTTACTTTTAGATAGCGCACACCAATACCTGCAAAGTCAGCATATAACCCCAGAGGCAATTTTAGACTTAGGCTGTGGTTATGGGCTGCTGACCTTAGGCTGCCAAAATTGGGGGGCGCGCTATTTTGCGGCAACCGATAACAACGCGGCCGCACTGATTGCCATGCAAGCCAATGCCGATGCGAACGACTGCACTGTCGATATTATTCCCGCCGATGCCGGCGCCGACATAGACCATTATTTTGACTGCGTAGTCTGCAACCCGCCCTTTCACCAAGGCTTTAGCGTAAGCGGCGATTTAACCGATAAGTTTTTGCAAAATGCCAGCCATAAACTCACTTCAAGCGGGTATGCGTTTTTTGTGGTCAATAGTTTTATTGCCATTGAAAAAAAGGCGGCTCGTTATTTTCAGCAACAAAAAACCTTAGTGAACAACAAAAGGTTTAAGGTGGTGCTTTTGCACAAACCGTTAAAACGCTGATGCGAGAAGTCGTACGATTCACAACACAAATCATAAATTTGTTGCCAAAAATTAAAAACCGCATTTTAATTCGACGTGGCGAAACAGCCGGCATGGCGTTGCAGGCTGCAAACACATGAGAGCTAAAACCGGTTAATAACTCGCCCGTCGTTAAAAACACAACAGAACGGCAACTCGAACGCCTCTAAATACTCCAAACAACGATCCTCGCCCGCCAGCATGGCTACGGTACTCACCGTACCAGCGACCAAACAACTATCGGCAACAACGCTAATGCTCGCCGGCGTCACCACGGGCCAGCCGGTTTTCGGGTTTAGGATATGGCTATAGCGGCGCCCTTCCAACATAAAAAAGCGTTCGTAGTTGCCGCTTGTTGCTAGGCCGCCCGACTGCAATTTTATATGCGCCAACTTAGTATTAGGCTGCCGGGGGTTTTTAATGGCAATAGGCCAATCGGCACCGTGCACGGCGATATCGCCACCGAGGTCGACCATTGCCGCCGCCACTCCAGCAGCCGTTAATCGTGACAATGCACTATCGGCCGCATACTCTTTAACAAAACCGCCAAAATCAATTTCAAAACCACTCGGCAGCGTAATGGAGTTCTCACCGCGCCAACCCACAGCCGGCCAACCGGAGCACGCAAGCAGCTTGTTAAGCATATCGTTTGTTGGCAGCTCGGGAGCTTGCGGTTTATTCAGCGCGTCCGCCGGCGCCACTTTTCGAAAATTCCACGCCCGCCTTAATACACCGGATGTAATATCGAATAAGCCGTCGCTTTGCTCATAAGCACTTGCGGCATAGGCAAATAGCGATTTAGCCTCGGTGTCTAGCGGCGTTGCGCGCAGGCCCGCATTGGAATTGATTTGGGACACCAAGCTGTCGGGGAGGTAACGGGAATAGCGTTGCTCGAGGAGAGTTATTTGGGCAATAGCAGGCTGAGCGAGCGTCTCAGCCTGCTGCTGGGAACCGGCCAGAATTCGAATCTGGCATGCGGTTCCCATGGCCTTAAAAGGCACACGATAAAAGTCCATTAAAACCGGTGGTCAACACCAAAAGTAAAGCGCGTGTACTGCAACATCGCGGGGTGCGCTAGGTAATCGGAATTGCCCGGTAAAAACTCTTCGTCTGCGGTGTAGTACTCAACGCCTAGTATCCAGTCGACCGGCTTTTGTTTAAAAACCACTTTAAAGCCAAAGGCAAATGCGGCGTAATCGGACAAGCGTGCATCATCGGAAAAGTAATTCCACTTCGCATAATCAACGCCGTTATTTTCAGCGGCGGGAATACCGTCTTTACGGTATAGCGAATAGACATCGTAGAAAGACGCCGCAGTTTGACCGTAGTATCGCATCGACGGCACGATTTGCAGCTTTTCCCAGTTTTTATACAGGGCAACACTCAACGTATTGGAGGTCACCCCCCAAGTATCGTCGTAATAGCGGTAATCAAAGTGCCACGAGCCTTTAATCGACTTCACATAGTGGCGATAAGATAAATTGATGGTGTAGGCTTCTTTTTCGTTGGGGCGTTTATCAAACTTTTTGTAGGCATCGCTTAAATGGCCCTCTATGGAGGCAAAACTAAAGCCCCCCAAAACAACGCTGTTGGGACCCAAAATACGCGAAGCACTGACAAAAAATGAGGTATTGGTTTTGCCGGCGTCATCCGGCAACGGGTCGCTGGTATTCAAGCGGTAGGTACGATTGATATCTTCATAAAAGATGCTGTCATCCGAGTAACTAAAGCCCGCTGCCACAACCGTCTGTTTGTTATCAAATTCGCGCTCGGTCGATAAGCCAAAGCTTACGGATTCGTAATCGTCCTCGGTCGAAAAGGCGAGATTGCCCGAAATAGAGCCTCCATTGTAGTAATAGGTACTGGCCACGCTACCGTCGGTGCGATGCTCGTCGATGCCAATTAGGTTGCCATCTTCGCTACCGGGCGAGGCACCCGACATCACCACCTGAGGCGTATTGTAGTCGTTGACATTGCCTTCGAGGCTTTTGGGCTGCACATACCAAGGCGAGGCGCCAGACAAAGTCTCGTCCTGCAGCGTCAATGCAAATGACCAGTTGGCTCCCACTGGAGTGAGCAAGCTCCACTGGTTGACTTTAATATCGTAGCGGCCCCTATCGCCACTGGCGACATCACCCGCACCGAGCGAGCTTTCGCTGTACGACGTATACCTGTAACCGATGGTAGTTTCTGTCGGCATCGCCGCTTGCACATTGCCGCTTACACCGGGCAGTGCTACCGCTGCCGCTGACAAAGCCATTAAGCGCGAAGCAGGTTTTGTTGTCTTTGAGTGTTTTGTCATAGTTTTTTATTGGCTTAGTTGCAGCCACAACCTCCGCCAGCTGCTTCGGCCCCACCAGAGGATGCCTCTTTTGCATGATAAATGTGTTTTTTTAGTGCCGCCTCCATAGGGTCTGGAGACCAGCCCATTTCAGGTTTCGCCAAATTACCGCGTTTGTAGACGGGCACGTCGGCGCAGCCTTGTAACAATAGTGCCGCTGAAGCCAAGGCAACAACGCAGATAGTACGCTTTGTCATAGTCTTATCTCGTTGAAATAGTAGCATTCGCTAAATACTAACGATTTACGAAAACTCTAACCAATATCTCTAACCTATATACTGGCTAACTAGCCTTTACCCTGAAACGCCTGTGGCGTTTCGCGGTGGTATACCCATTTTCCGCGTTAGTTTAGTAGCCACCTAGAACTGTCGTTTTCAGGTGGCTACTAATCAATTTAGGCCAATATTTGGCATCAGTCTAACAGGCAAGTTCGGACCATCGAAGTATTTTACGAACAAAAGAGCCTGTGAGCTCACAATATTGTGGGACCCGTCTCATGCGGGCTCGAGGCGACCGGGGCCACCCGTTAATGCCCATTCAGAAGCGACAGGTTTGGATGGGCACTAACGCTGCGGAAGGGCAGAGATTACCTCGGGCAACCCTCTGCACCCCTTACATCCTTGCCAATGTCATTTACTTAAGACGATTTTAAGCGCAAAGGACCCCACGCGCCGAGAGCACGGTGCTTTAGAAAGCGCTAGGCAAGCAAATTCGGTGCGAGTACGAAGTAATAGCGGGGTTAGTCAATAATGCGGTAGTGGAGCCTATCGCCATCACCGAAGGCGCAGGTGATTGTGCCTGCGAGCACTCTAGTGCGACCCCCTGGGCAACAAGAACCCCGCCACCGAGCGCACCTGCTCTTTGAGCTGGCGGTTTAGCTCCATTTGTTGCTTGGTAAAAATCGTGTAGGCGCGGCCAATTTCATCGAGCTCATCCAGCACCACGGCAAGCTCGTGCTCACTCAACCCCAGCTCGGCGATGCCTTGCGGCACGCCCGCATTAATGGCCGTTAGCATTCGATGGTGACTGCTGGAAATATCTTTACCGGATTGGTCGAGTTGATGCACAACCTCGAGCAATTGCTGACAACCGGCCTTGCGGTGGTTTAAGGCGTCAAACTGCTGATCGACCTGAGCGGTGTAAGCTTTAACCCAGATGCGGCTAGTTTCGCTCAACATCAGCAAGCGATCAACAATAAGCGGGTCCTCTGTGAGCCAGTGAGCGGCGCGCCCGACAACCAGAGTGAAATAGCCACTGCTAACGATAATTAGGTCATCGCGTACGGTGGCGGTCGGCTTAATCTCGGACAAATCAGCACGCAACGGAAACACATAACGGCTTTTCCAGCGACCAAAACGCGTCTCGCGATTAAAGCCAAAGCAACTCATCAAAAAGCAGCCCTGAAGGCCGGCATCTTCTAACCCCGACTTTAAACAATCGGCTAAATGGTCAAAGTTTTCGCACTGCCCCACCTCAACGCCAAGCTGCGCGAGCGGACTGAGCGCTACTTCTGTGTGACCAGCTAACGAAAACGAGAAGCGCAACTTCGGCAATGTCATCCTCTATACCTCCAACCGCTTAGATGATGTCTACTTTTTACACAGTAGGGTGGGTTCTTAGCGGTGTCTATTGTTTGATCCACTTTTAGCCCAAGCGGTGCTTTTAAAGCGTCCAACGGCGTAGCGCGATGGGTTGATTTGGCGGGTAGCGCTTATAAGAAGGGAAAAGACCCGTGTTTTAGCCTCGGAAAGAGTTGTTTTGCGCGCCACATTTTCATTCCAGCGAAGATACTTTTGCGTTTCTGCGTTAAGCTTTCACGAATGGGGCTTATCACCCACTTTTGTTCAAAACCCTTGTGTTAACAGCACTGCCCGAGGGGCTATAACCCTTAAAGCTGCCGCTACCATTCGAGGCGACTCGCGAATAAACGCAAGCCAATAATAAATGCGACTATCAAAAGCGCGGTTTTGCCAACCCAAGTAAGCCGCCAAGGAGAGCTATGATTCACCTATTACTAACACTCTTCGAGCTCGTAAAAAGTCACCAACGCAAGATTTTGGTCGCGGCGCTGGGCGTCGCCAGCGTTATGCTGATCACCCTGTCTATCGGCAAGCTTTACCAGAACTGGGACAACGACCCAGACCGAGGCGCCGTTGCCATAGATCAGGGCGCCATGGGGGAAAGCTACGACACACCCATTTATCTCGATCAGGGCTGGGATAATGCCGACAGCCTGTGGTTTTACAATACCACCCAAGGCTCTAACGTGATGCCCTACGATTTGTTTATGGCCTTGGAACAAAGCGATAGCGATGCGCTTTTTCGCAGCCGCGCATTAATTGATAAGTATCGCTACCTGCCACAAAAACCCACCTTTTTTAACCCCGACGGTTTACCGGTAGGCATCGTTAAGGACACCTATCAAGGAAAATCCTATATTGGCTACACCTGCGCAGCATGCCATACGGGCCAAATTAACTATCGCGGCCAAGCAATACGCATCGACGGGGGCCCCGCCATGGCCGATATGGTGGGCTTTTTAACGGATTTGCAAAACAGCATGCAGAAAACGCTGACCACACCCGCAAAATTGGAGCGCTTTGTGGCGCGGGTGCTCGAGCGCGACGGCGACTACGACAACAAGGCCCAAGTTATTGCCGGGTTGAAAGAGTGGGAAAATACGCTGATGCTCTACAACGGGGTAAACCACTCTCAAGTCGATTACGGCTACGCGCGCTTGGATGCGTTTGGGCGCATTTACAACCGCGTGCTCAAGCATGTGATCAACAAAAAGCAAGTGCGCAGTTTGCTACTGCTGGCCACCAATGCCGATGGCACCCGTATGCTGACAGCGCCACAAGTTGATATCGCGCTCGAGGGCGTCGATGAAACCATTATCGGCAATAAAAATTTTGCGGTAATTTTTGACCGCCTGCGCTCGGGCGACGCCGGCCATCCCAAGTTGTCGCGCGCACAGCTTTTTCGCTTGCGCGACCTCATTTTTAACGAGCCCAACGCGCCGGTCAGCTATCCATTTTTATGGGATATCACCCACTCCGACTACGTGCAGTGGAATGGTATTGCCAACAACGCGGGCGTGGGACCACTCGGGCGCAACGCTGGGCAAGTCATCGGCGTATTTGGTACGCTCGATTGGAGCGCGCAAGAGCCGGGCTTTAGTCTATCCGCCAAAATTTCTGGCCAAAGTAAAAAGCACAAGCGAGTGGACTTTAAGTCGTCTATCAACTTGATTAATTTGCGCCGCTTCGAGAACCACTTACAACGACTCAAATCCCCTGAATGGCCAGAGGCTGTTCTCGGTAAAATTGACCGAGAAAAAGCCGCACGTGGCGAGCTGATCTACGAGCGCTATTGTTTGAGCTGCCATGAAGTCATAGACCGCAACAATTGGGACCGGGTAGTCATCGCGAAGATGTCCGGCCTCGACAAAGTCGGCACCGACCCGCAAATGGCACTCAATAGCGTTAACTACAAGGGCAAATCGGGTAATTTTAAACACACCGTGCAGCAACAAGCTGTCGGCGGCCTGTACATTCCCGAAGAGGCGCCGGTTGCCATGATACTAACCTCCGTAACACGTGGTACTGTGGCGACTCCCGACCCCGACAAGTGGTGGATACGCCGGTGGTTAGACTGGCTGTATATGATGGCGTCATCTGTTTCAGAAAACGAAATCGAAGAAACCGTCAAAAGCGGCAATTATCCGCCCGATACAACGGCCGAGCCGCTGCGCTCATTACTGGCGTATAAAGCTCGCTCGCTGAACGGTATATGGGCCACAGCGCCCTACCTTCACAACGGCTCGGTACCCACCTTGTACGAATTATTGCTGCCGAAAAAGCGCCCCGGCGACCCGGACGAAGGCAATTATCGCCCAGAGCGCTTCGAAGTGGGCGCCCGCGAATTCGACCCCATTAAAGTGGGCTTTGTCTCAGAGGGATTTGACGGTTTTGTCTTCGACACTACAGTGGCCGGTAACTTGAATTCGGGCCACGAGTACGCAGCCGGTCGCACCGCGCAGCTCAACGGCGAAGTGCTGCCCGCGCTTTCAGATGCGCAGCGCTGGGACTTGGTAGAATACCTAAAAACGCTTTAAGGCTAACATTAAGCGCAACTTCAGGAACCAAGCGTTAATATGCCCACCTAAGCCTTTACATCACTGGCTTTAGCGGGCATTTGCACCCGCTAAAGCCAATTCACCGGCCATATTGGCCCTCTTGTGCGGTTTTAAGCCCACTACATTAAGCCCGCTATGTTAAGCGCGACTCATCACTCAGGGAGCTTCCGTATGATCTTGCGATTTACTCAATGTTTAATGGCATCGTTACTGCTTTCAGCACTTTCAACCCAGATCAGCTTAGCGCAGCCCCTGTTCGAAGCCGTTTACGAGGGCGAATACTCGAACTTTAACATTACCATGACGCGCACGCTAAACGGCGAGAAAGGGCAATATACGCTCGACTCAAAAGCCAAAAGCTTTATGGCAAAAATTGATGAGCGCAGCGAATTCAACCTTGAAGGCGACCACTTACGACCGAAAAGCTACGGTTACGAGCGCAAAATTTTTGGTGTTAAAAAACGCGAAGATTTAGCCTTTGACTGGAAGGCGCGCACGGCAACCTATACCAAAAATGGTGATCGTGAAGGCCAGCAGCGCTTAAAAGCCGGCATGCTCGACCCAACGCTATACCAACTACAATTGCAGCGCGATTTGGCGGCCAATCCCAAACAAAAAGATTTCAACTACACCTTTATTCGTCGTAACCAAACCAAGACCTACGACTTCAAACGCACCGACGACGGTACCATCGCGCTGGGCGATAAACAGTACAGCGCCATCGTCGTCGTGCGCGCAGACGACAGCAAAAAAGAAACGCGCCTATGGCTTATTCCCGAGCTGGATTACGTGCTCGCCAAAATTCGCCACACCGACGAAGATGGCGACACCTACGAGGTCTTGCTAAAGCGCTACTCTGGAAGCAAAGCCTTTAGCCAGTTTCTGACCGACTCTTAACTTAGACAATATTTTCATAATAAAGCCGAGTATCTCAACACTCGGCTATCAAAGCCATTAATCCACATAAAAAAGTAAGCGCTCACAAACCCTGCGAGCTTTAAATAGCGAATTCAAATAAAAAGCAGCAATGCAACCGCGATAACCGTTATAAAAATCGCAGCGTCCAAATATAACGGTCTAACTGCCTTTAGCCAGATTCCATTAAGCTGAGTTGACAGCGTAAAGCCCCGCTCAAAACCGATAACTTTAGGGGCATGCTTGATTCAGGCCACGATACCGCGGCCTATTAAACGGCTTTGAGGTAGAACACATGGCAACAGCTATTGATATAGCTTGCAGCAAGCACTGGCAGCAAAAAGCGAGTTTACTCCTACTGTTAGTTGTGGCCGGTATTTTCTCACTGCTCAAGGCGCCGCTCTGCTTTGCGAGTGAAAGCTATGGCAATAGTTTTATCCCGCTCAACCTGAGCCAAGGCGCACCAGAGTTCCCAAGCCGCTTTTGGAACAAAAACCGGCGAGCAACAGACCTTCAGCTGATTTCTCCCCGCCTTATGAGCACCGAACAGCTACTGGCCTCCGCTCGCAGTATTCGCGACACCGCCACCTGCCACAGCCAACGCCTTCTCAACAATGTGTGGCTAACCATGGAGCAGAGCAAACAATACGAAGGGGCAAAAGCCTTGGGCAAGATTCTCTCGCTGGGTTATTTTTCCTATCGACGCGCACTCACCCCAGCGGAAATCAATAACCCGCTGTTTTCCATGCTCGACATCTTTAGCGAAGACACGCTCATTACCCACTTTAAAAACTACGACGTGGAATTTTCCAGCAAAACCGTGATGCTCAGCATCCGTAAAGATATATAGCGGGCCCTATCGAGCCCTACCTGGGGGTATGTTCGCCAAGCTGAACAGCAGCGCATTCGTTACACGCAAGATGCTCCACAAAAAATCAAAATAAACGCTTGACCCATCAGAGACTTATCCGTAATATGCGCGACCTCGACAGGGCAAGCAGCCTTGCAGAGACAAGACGCGCTCGTAGCTCAGCTGGATAGAGTACCTGGCTACGAACCAGGCGGTCGGAGGTTCGAATCCTCCCGAGCGCGCCATTATTCGAAAGCCCAGACCGAAAGGTCTGGGCTTTTTTGTGTGTTCAGATTTTTTGTTGTGCCCGCCCCATGTGCTAACAACGCGAGCTTTTGCATTGCGCTTTACTTGCCAACAAAACAAAAAACCTCTTCAGCCCGAAGGCGCAAGAGGTTTAAGCCGATAGCCGATCTATCGCAAGCTAAATATCCATTCCCGCATAATCTTGCGCCGCAAATAACATAGCGCGCGGTTCTTCGTCACCGGTTTTACTGATCATTGCAGGTAATAGCGCGCCGGGAATCACCGAGGCGGCGTCGTTCCAGGCTTTATCACCACCAAGGTCGGTACGGCACCAGCCTGGGTCGAGCAAATTGGCGAGTACACCCGTATTTGCCAGCTCCACCGCAAGGTCGCGGGTGTACTTATCAAGCGCCGCTTTAGTAATGCTATAGGCGTCCAAATTGGGGTTATCCTGTATGCCAGAAGTGGTATTGATAATGCGCCCAAACCCTCGCGCTTTCATTTTCGGCGCGAAGTAGTTGCACAGCTGTATAACGGCAAACACGTTCACCTGAAAACTGCGGTGATAGTCCTCTGCCGGCACCTCAAACAGATTAATAAACTGGGTCATTATCGCTGCGTTATTGTATAAAAAGTCGATTCCGCCGCTATTGGCTTCCGCCTGCTCGGCCATCGCTTGAATACTGGCGGGGTCTTCTAAGTCGGCAGCCAGCTGATGCACCTGAACATCGTAGCCGCCCAACAGCGACAGGGTCTTTACCTGGTTGGCCGTATCGCGCGATTGCAATACCAAGTTAACGCCTTTGCGCGCTAAGCCCAACGCTATTTGCTGTCCCACACCCCGGCTAGCGCCAGTGACCAATGCCCACTTGCCTTGCAGTTTTACCGTCATACGGTGTCAATCCTCTTTTCCAGTTATTGCTGTAGTGAACGGGCTGGGCCCACAACATACGTTAGCCACGCAAAGCCCGCCCGCGTCCACGTTTTACACCCTAGATATTGCCGCGAATCAATGGTCTAACATCGTTGTAGTAAAAGTCGCGAAGCTGTTGGTGTTGCTCTTTCGTTAGCGGTGGCAGCACAGCGGCTGCGGCATTTTGCTTGACCTGCTCAACGCTACTGGCACCGGCAATCACAGAGCTCACCTCGGGGAAATCCAATATCCACCGCAACGCCAGCTGTGCAAGGGGAACATCCGCCGGCAATAGCGTTTTGAGTTTTTCGGTTAAGGCTACGCCCTTCTCTAACCCTAGGCCCGAGAATGTCTCGCCAACGTTAAAGGCTTGACCATCGGCGTTAAAATTGCGGTGATCGCTGCGATCGAAGCTGGTTTGTGCATTAAATTTACCACTGAGCAAGCCACTGGCAAGCGGTAAGCGCGCGATAATGCCTACGCCCGCCTCAGCTGCCGCTGGCAGTAACGCCTCGACGGCGTCTTGCCTAAAAATGTTTAAGATAATTTGCAGCGACGTCAAGCCCGGGCGCTTGAGACAATCCAGCCCCTCTTCGACCGTTTCGACACTCGCACCATAATGCTTGATAAGGCCTTCTGAGCGAAAATCCTCAAGCCAACGCCAAACCTGATCACCCTTTAGTACTTCAAAAGGAATGCAGTGCAACTGCACCATATCCAAGCTACTAACTTGTAGGCGCTCCAACGAGCCTTCTATGCTGCGGCGCATTCGGTCGTACTGGTAGCCATTGGGGTGCAGCTCACTGTTGCGGCCCACTTTGCTCACAATCACTCGCGATGCGGGGTTTTGTCGCTGCCAAGCGCCAATACGGCTCTCGCTTAAGCCCGAGCCGTAAACGTCGGCAGTATCCCAAAAGTGAATACCCGCTTTATCGGCTGCGGCTAGCACCGAAAAGGCCCGAACATTGTCAACGGGTCCAAAGTCACCACCGAGCTGCCAGCAACCCAAGCCAATCGCCGAAGTCACTAGCCCGCTCTTGCCTAGCAAGCGCTTTTCCATAACACGGGTTTCTCTGTTATCTGTATCCATAATGCCTTTCACCTCGTTGCGAAAAATTTAACACTGG
>DATBNJ010000063.1:0-8959 GCA_036554385.1 Marinagarivorans sp.
GGAAGAGCTAGGAGTAATGTTAAAACCAAGAAGCTGAGCACCGCTAAATTCTTCATACTGCTGTGACACCTGTACTTACGCGTGAACCGCAACGGGTAACAATCCTGTTGCTGTATAGCGTTAGCTTAAGTGCCAAACGAAAGACTTTCGCCCTTATTCTGATTAGCGGCGCGCTTGCAGTGCGTTTGACGTTAGCGGCAGTTTTAGGTGCCACAATGTTGTCAAAGCTCGGCGTCTTGTCGCGAACACTTTGGTTTTAATCAACTAGGTAACGGTTTTTTACGCGATAGCACAAGGGCGCTCAAAAGTATTTTAATAAAGAATGCTTGTATTTCGCTTTGTGGCGAATTATATTTTTGGTTTTAACGAAATAAGCGGTTCCACGGAGCGCCCTCGACGGTGTTTCGGGGTACAAACTAACGAAGACTGATTGTGCTATGCCCGATGATTTTGACGAAGCCATAAAGGCGCTCGCCCACCCCATGCGGCGGCAAATACTGCAGTGGCTTAAAGACCCACAAGCCAACTTTCCCGAGCAGCACCATTCGCTAGATGACGGCGTGTGCGCTGGGCAAATTCACCAAAAGTCCGAGTTATCAGGGTCCACCGCGTCAGCACATTTGGCGGTGCTGCATAAAGCGGGTTTGGTGCATCGCAAAAAAGTTGGCCAGTGGCACTTTTTTAGCCGTAACGAACAGGCAATCACGGCCTTACTCAGCGATATTCGCAACCAGATTTAGCCCGCCCAACAGGCAAGGCACCATTTAACGTTACAGGAGCAGACAATATGACGACATTATTTGACCCCATCACACTGGGTGAGCTCGAGCTTCGCAACCGCATTATTATGGCACCGCTTACGCGCTGCCGGGCCGAGTCTGGGCGAGTGCCAGGCGCGTTAATGGCGCAATACTATCGTCAGCGGGCTTCGGCCGGCATGATTATCAGCGAGGCCACTTCGGTTACACCCATGGGGGTGGGCTATCCCAACACGCCGGGTATTTGGTCGGACGAGCAAGTCGCTGGCTGGCAAAAAGTGACCGACGCCGTGCACGCCGAAGGCGGCACAATACTGTTGCAGCTTTGGCATGTGGGGCGTATTTCAGACCCTATTTACCTGGATGGTGAACCCCCCGTTGCACCCAGCGCGATTAAGCCCGCGGGTACCGTGAGCCTAGTGCGGCCGCAAAAAGGCTACCAAACCCCTCGGGCGTTGGAAACCGATGAAATACCGGCACTGGTTGAGGCTTACCGCAAAGGCGCTGAGAATGCAAAAAGGGCCGGCTTTGATGGCGTCGAGATTCACGGTGCCAATGGTTATTTGTTAGATCAGTTTTTACAAAGCGGCACCAATCATCGCACCGATGCCTACGGTGGTTCGCTGGAAAATAGGGCGCGTTTAATGCTGGAGGTGACCGATGCCGTGCTTAGCGTATGGGCGCCGGGCCGAGTGGGTATGCATTTGGCGCCCCGCGCCGATGCGCACGATATGGGCGACGACAACCTTCCTGAAACTTTTGGTTATATTGCGCAGCAACTTGGCAAGCGCAATTTGGCGTTTATTTGTACCCGTGAACACGACGCCGAAGACAGCCTAGGGCCTAAGTTAAAGCAATTATTTGGTGGCTGCTACATCGCCAACGAAGGCTTTACGCTAAACTCGGCAAGCCAGTGGTTGCTCGAAGGCAAAGCCGATGCGGTAGCGTTTGGGAAAAGCTATATCGCCAACCCCGATTTGGTTGAGCGCTTTAAACAAAAAACACCGCTTAACGAGCCAGTGCCCGAGACGTTTTATGGTTCTGGGGCGCAGGGTTACACGGATTACCCGGCTTTACATTAGCGTTATTGCGCAGCGTAGGCAGGGCCGAGCTCTGAAGAGTACTCATGGCTCAGGCGCTACAAGTGCTTAGAATTCGTCTATGCTTAAGTGCGCTGTCAGAGCATTTTCGAATACCTAAAGCCTAGTCGTTGAGTCTCATGCCTCTATCTAACCTATCGGACACTGTGTTGCGCGCGTTGCTTCAGCAGTTTTGCGAAACGTCGTTTCAAGCGGTGCTAATTACTACTGCAGAGCCCGGTTACCCGATTGTGTACGCCAACCCCGCGTTCTGTAAAATGTGTGGTTACACATTGGCCGAGCTAGTCGGTGAAAGCCCTCGAATACTTCAGGGAGAGAGGACCAATCGCAATGTGCTGGCCCGTTTGAAGATGGCGATAGAGCAAGAAGCCCAGTTCCATGGCTCGGCAATTAACTACCGTAAGAACGGTGACGCCTATCCGGTCGAATGGACGGTCTCCGCGATTCGTAATGATAATCACCAAATTACCCATTACTTATCTCTTCAAAAAGACTTATCGCATCTCAAAGACATGATGTCGTTATTTAAGCAGACCAATGAGCACTTTAGAGAGTTTTTGATCGATATTTCGCGCGACAATCATCAGGATATCGTTAAAAAAGCAGAAGATAAACGTCTTCCAGCGGAGCTGCTCGAAAACAGTCGTTTTTATAACCCGGCCCTGCGTTCGCAGGCAAATGTTGAATTATTTGAGCAAAGCGAATTTTTCGATTTCTCCGGCGATATGAGCGGCGTTTTTGTCGAAACGCGTGAGCACGAACCTATTAGTGCAAAGCAATATAGCGAAAAATATAATGCCTCGCTAAATGTCCCCGAGATAAGTCAGAAAATTACCGAAATATTGGAAGGCACCGATTTACTGATATACAGTAAGAACCCGATAGTAGACCTTGTCGATATCGCCCAAGTTTTAAAAGATGTCGCCACCGATATCTTTTATTTAGATGAGTTTTTTGAACTTTCATCCGTTCTTACTCAGTTGGCTAATCATATGGCTGGGTATGATTCGAAAAAGTTAGAGCCGTTCGTAGTTGATACATTTAATGCGCTGGCCGCTGATCTAGAGCATTGGCTGAATGTCATCTTTATCGCTAAATCCGCCAATGATATCCATGCGTTAGATGCCAGCATGATATCGTCGGCAAAACAATTGATGATGTTTCTAAAATAAATCGAGTTTAGGGAGCGGCACTTTAGGGCTGCCCTGTAGCTATTTTTTCCATTACTCGTGTTGAGTGCCTTTTTATGGCCCCTGAATTTATCGCATGTACATGTGCTGGGGCGTGCAATAAAATACATAACGGCTTACCCCTTGCAGGCGATCACTTGCCTGCTGGGTGCGTAACCTAAAATTGTGATTTATTGCCAACAAAATGAGTAACTATTCGAGATCGAAAATGAAAAAACAAAAAATACACTTTGAAATCGAAAAAGAAACCAAAAATAGCATTCGTTATAAAGAGGTACCAGAGGAAGGCAAGCCGCCGATTGTTGGCTCCTTGTATGTTCAAAAGTGGTTCGCAGGGGCCGCGAAGCAGCTAAAGGTGACTATAGAGATTCCGTCGGAAGAGCCCGGCGACAATTAGCCCGTGCTTATCCTGAAGCCTCAACCGCAGCGTTTCGTGGAGTCGCAATTAAAGCGCGCCCTTTTACTTTGGCGGAATTTATCGCACTAGAGCCTATGACGTTAGGGCGCCCTTTGGAGGCGCCAACTATCCTGATGCCGGAGTGCTCTTGGGCGCTTCTAAAAATCTTGTAGGTAGCTGGCGAGGTAGGGCACCGATTGTTCGAGGTAGGCGTCTAAATTGTGTGATGTATTGGGTAGGACGTGCGTCTTAACGGAAATGCCCGCGTTAGCGGTTTGGCTAACAATGCCTTGGAATTGATCTGGACCGTCTTTCTCCCCTTGAATAAACAATAGTCGAGTGCCTAAGGCTTTAAGCTGTTGGGCGTTCTCAGTTATGGCGAGCGATAAACTACCGTCTTTGCTCCATAGCCGTCCGCCAAGGCTGACCGCTCCAGTAAACGTATCTGGATATTTTAAAGCTAAACGCATCGATGCGGTGCCGCCCATCGAGAACCCCAGTAGCAATCGCCCCTCGCGTAAATTACTCGTTCGAAAATTGCTTTCAATATACGGGATTAGCTCTTGGATAATTCTATTTTCCGTCGGGCCAAAATAGCCGCTGCGCCCACCGTTGGGGAAAACAATAATGGGCATTTGATGGGTGTTTTTTAGCGACCGCTTAACAAATTGTTGAATCGCCTCGATCTCGCTACTTTCGTTGCCGCCCGAGCCGTGCAAATAATAAATAACCGAGTACTGTTTTTGCGGATTCTGCGCGTAGTTGGCGGGCAGTAAAATCGAGACGCCGACATCGGCCTTTTCAAACTGGCTAGGGACAATATGGTGCTGCAAACCCGCTATCGAATCCGCCGGTGGGTTTACCCAGCTAAAGGGCTTATCGCGTTTGCAGGCGGTGAATACCACGCACAGCACGCATAAAATTACGCGGCTGGCTATGCCAAAAAAACTTACTATGTGCATGGGAATAGCTCGAGCAATGTTGTGATAGAGTCATTTTTGAAGTTAAACCACAGGCAGCTAAGTTACCATAAATGGCGAACGCACAACACCGAAAGGATGCGCGTTGCTCAGGTGCGGGTAGCCGCTTTTTAGGGTAAAAACAGCGGACTTTACAAGAGCAGCAGGTTATAAAATCTAACAGCTTGGGGAGGAGGCGGGGCATAGAAAGCCCCGCAGCTTGAAGTGAAGCGCCTTGCCCTTAAGGCCGAGCGCTGACAGTACCATGCCGTTTTAACATCTACGCGTAGTCTGCGTTTCTTGCGCTGTAAGTGAACGTTTTGAGGCCGCCATTATCAATGGCTTTAACGCTGAAGATGTTCGGGCGGCTGGTGTCTAGCTCGGGTGGGCTGCTATAGCCTTTATCATTTTTTATTGAGATAAAGCCCACAACAGAAGATGCGAAGTGTTTTGTATCGCTCGAAGACGAATCAATATTTCTATCGTACAGCACATAACATCGACGCGGCCCTTGCATGGGGGCATCGACATCGGTCATCGCGAAGACTTCAATGTATTGGCCGCCATAAGGGTTTTTGTGCCAATCCATCACCCCGCCACAGCCCGACTTTGAATTAAAGCCGAGCGCACCCGCAGCGGCGGCGCTCATCGCACTTGTGCGTTTATTATTGGTGCTTTTGGGGGCCATCCAGTAGTCTTTGTGATTGATGGTGACCTTGTTTCCTTTGAACTGAACGATATCTTTTTGCAATCCTGACATAACAATACTCCTTCTTTAGTGGTGCCCGTAAATTGAATCAACCTTTGAACAGGCATATTATAAGTCGCCTGAGTGGCGGAAGTATATTTTTACGGTTGTCGGTAAGCAAGTCGGCGGTATCTTAGCGCTGGATGTAGGGCAGCAGAGAGCACTCGCCCCAGGGCCTTCATCATTGCGCCGCGGTCGTTTCGTAAAGCTCTCTCGCTTAGGCTGGTGTTTGATTCTCATTCGACAGGGGGGAGACGATGGACTTATCCGATGTACAGCGAATGGATCTGGGCCCCGAAAAGCCCTTGCGCCCCTACTGCAAGCGTTGTGGCAACTACGCGAGCCCTAAAGGCGTGGGCTGTGAAAAGTGCCATGCGCTGTCGTCGGCCGCACTCTTTAAATTGCGCAAGGCCAATCATTACCGCTTTGTTAAGCGCCGTGGTTTGGGCGTGTTATTTATCGTTATAGCAATAGCTATTCTAAGTTTTCAGGTTTATTACCTAACACGGGTGCCTTACGACGGCGCGCCTTAGTGGTCAAATTCTTCGTTAAAGTGTTAGCGCAACTGGCCGATACCCTGACGGTATCTGTGCTTTTGAGGTTGTGGTATGGCCTATTTGACGACCAGTATGGCGACTGCGCTAAATCGTATCCAAGCGCCGGAGCGCGCCATGTCCACCCGCACTACAAAATTGCTTGAGCACACCTCTTCAACTACCGCGTCAGAGCATCAAACGGCTGCTCATGTCAATGCGGGCGTATCGCCGTCCAGCGGTTACACCGGTAAGTCTAGCCATGCACCGCCGCCCGCCGCCCCCAGCCAGTACGAGCAAATGGCTGCCGTGCAAGCGCTGGTCGAGCATTATCGAACCCGCGGTTCCCCTGCCGGCGAGGTGTCGGGCTCGGGCAATCGCGGGTTCGAACGGGCTAAACCCGGTGAGCTATTGCAAGTTACCTTGCAAACCCGCGAGGGCGATACGATTACCTTGAGTATTAGTGCGGAATACCTAGCGCAAGAAGACGCCTCGCAGGG
Organism: Marinagarivorans sp.; assembly: GCA_036554385.1. Classification (GTDB taxonomy): domain Bacteria; phylum Pseudomonadota; class Gammaproteobacteria; order Pseudomonadales; family Cellvibrionaceae; genus Marinagarivorans. Next base: position 6,186 of record DATBNJ010000063.1, read on the forward strand.
GCCGCCCGAGCTTGCCACCCGCTTTTCGTTTTCTGTTGAGGGCAACTTAAGTGACGACGAGCGTGAAGCGGCCGATGCCTTAATGGCGCGCTTAGGTGACGTGGCTAAGGACTACCAAAAAGATGATTGGGCGCAAGTTGATTTTTTAAATGCCTTTGATAGCCGTGTTATAGCGCAGATTGATCTACGTGTACAAGGCAATAATGACAACGCGCTAACGGTAGATTATCAAGCCATGCCCGATGGCTCACATAGCTTGGCCGTTAATCAAAATGGCTACCAATACTCGCTCAGCCGCGACAGCATCATGGCAACGACAGGCTTCGCGGCGAAAGGTAATCTTTTATATCAGCAGTATGCACAGTTAATTACGGATGCCACACGCTCGTACCAGTCTGGGGATTTTGCGGGCGGGGTGAGTAGCGCTAAAGCTGTTAACTTTTTCCTGAACGGTTTAGCCGCAATTTTTAATGTAACTCACAGCAACAATGTCGACAGCGAAAAGCTTGGTGAGCGAGGCCGTGCAAGCCTAAACCACGGTGCCGTAAGTGATTCTGAACACTCGCGGCAAAGCCCCTTGGCGCAAGGCTTTTTAAGTGACTTGCCCGATTTTACCGCCAGCTTTAATACGCCACGTTTTACCCCGAATGCCTCTAACCGCGGTGAAGTATCGCAAATGACTTTGTCGCTAGCCCAGCACACTAGTTATTCCTTTAATTCATACAGCGGCATTAAAAGCTATGTTCAGCAGCATAGCTCTACGTCGCGCGTTAGCCAGCATTTTGCGGTAGATGGTGGTGATGTGCGCTTTGCAAATTTAGGCGATGTCGATCAGCCCGGCGGTCAGACGTATCAATACAGTATTGTCGAACAGGCCCTCGCGCTGTCGCGTCAATTATCGGTGGATCGAGATGGTGAGTTACTAAATTACGGGGAGTCCAAGCAAAGCGAGCATACCGAAAAGCTTAAAACGGTGGTAAACGGCAACATCGAAAGCCAAACCCAGCGCGATCTAAGTCTTCCTAAAAACAACTATGCTTTTGAATTATCTGTGCCTAAATCACCGGAAGCCTTGGCCGTGCATAAAGCACAACTGCAAAATTACAGCACCATAAAAATGTTAGAGGCGTCGGTAAAAACGCAGAACATTGATTTCTACTCGTGATTTAACTGAACGGATTCAGGAGGTAGAGCGACGCATCGAGACCGGAAGTCCTTTATTAGACATTGCAAGAGCACAATGTCGAGGAGGCCGAAGCCAAGAACCACAGTTTGCGTGGTGTAACGCACTCCGAGCATCCTTGCGCTTCAGCCGTCAGCAAGCTGTGCAAATGGCAAGGTGGTTGTCACTTCTTTGTGTACGGCATCAAACCCGAGCAAGCCTGAGCGTCCTTCTAGTTGCGTCTGCTAGCGCCGTCACCGTATAAGCCAAAGTGGCGGGGTGAGCGGGTGCTATAGCTGCTAGGTAATTTGCGAGCTATGGCGCCGCTTTGAAACTGGCTGTAACGATCAGAGCTGCTAAGATTAAATAGGTGAGTTGTAGCCAATGCCTATGGCCTTTGTGGAAATGCAATGGAAGTGTTAAAAGCGATTATTGTATGTTACGCGGCTCTGCTTGCGCTGAGCTCGGTGGTCGCCTGCAAGCTATATTTTATTTATCGTACCAAGCCTTTTTTATTGCTAATGCTAATATGGCCCATGACGCTGGCCAATTTTATTCTGCAAGCCACTTTTGTTGATTCCATGGTTGGCAGCATCTTAAGTTTTTCGACCTACTTTTTTTCCGCGCTTTGCCTTTCTAACTTGCTGTACCTCATTACGGGTATTGGCCTATCCTGGAAGAAGTATTCAATGGCGTGGGCTGCCAGCTTAGTGTTGGCGGCACTGCTGGGCGTGTTCAGCTCTTCGTTTACGCTAGTGTCTCTACCTATTGCAGTGGCAATTGCAGCGCCACAACTGCATGCATCACTAACCAAGCTGATTAAATACAGGAAAACAGGCCCAGAACTAAGCAATTTTTTTGCTTTCGCGCTATTGGTAAATGGGTTGCATTTTCTCGATTACCCCTTCTTGCGGCCCTTGCCCGAGTTGGCCGTTTACGGCTTTGGTGTGGTGATGATCGTCACTATTTTATTTTCGTTATTGCTGCCTATTATCACCAGCAAGTACCACACCAACCAATTGAATGCTCGCCTTATCCACGAAATGGAGAATGCGCGAAAATTGGCCAAGGTAAAGGGCGATTTTTTGGCCAATATGAGCCACGAAATTCGAACTCCGATAAATGGTATACGAGGGATTAATGATCTTCTGCTCAGCTCGCAGCTCAGCCCAGAGCAGCGCGAGCTTTGCGAGGTGGCGCAAAAGTCGATTGACCGCCTGACCACGTTGGTCAGCGATATCCTGTCCTATTCTCAGCTAGAGTCCGGCAAAATTCATATCCGTAGCGAGCCCGTATTTATTCCCGATATCTGCAAAGAGCTAGAAGATTACTACGCTTTAGCGACTACTGTCGACCACGCCAAGGTGGTGTTTGTGGTAACGCCAAAGGCGCAACTTCGCGTGATGTTAGATCAAGGTAAGGTCGTGCAGATTCTTCATAATCTAGTGACCAATGCGGTTAAGTACACAACGGGTGATACAGTGCATGTCACCTTTGATGTAAGCGACTGCTCGGGCACGCAAAAAATTGCAACCCTAGAGCTCACGGTATATGACAATGGTGTTGGCATCCCGCTTCACGATCAAGAAAAAATCTATGCCGAGTTTAATCA
>DATBNJ010000066.1:0-7819 GCA_036554385.1 Marinagarivorans sp.
TAGCGTCATAAAAAAGTGCGCGAGCGTACTGCCAACTCATGACGAATTTATAGCTAAGTACTGTAGTTCCGCAAGCAGTGACCTGTAGCATCAGCAAGGACTTGAGGTCACTCCTTAGCCACCACCCCATCACTATCAATAAGCGACTTTTTAAACGTCACAAAGCGGGGCTTATCTGGGTCGGTCATATCGTAGAGGAAGACAAATTCCTCTCCGATACCGGCCTCAGATACGGTGACTTGATAGGTTCGACCGGCTACTTTAAAGCGGGATTTGGCATCGTGGATAATGGCGTCGGCGCGATACTGCTGAGCACCTAAATATTTAAACATGCCGTAATCGGTGCCATCGAAACCTTCCAGGTACAGGTTCACGCTAGTGCCGGTGTTGGTATCCTTGGCGAGCTTTTCACGGACACGCGCCATTTCGGCGCGTGCTCTTTCGCGGGCACCGAGGGTGCCTTCATCGGCAACCACATCTTGCTCGCCATCACTCGTAGACTGGTGGTATTGGGTTAACGCCAGTTCTGCAGAACGTGCGCGCTCCTCGGCTACATTGGCACGCTCCTCTGCTATTTCACGCTTTTCGGTTTCCGCGATGGCCACTTGGCGCAGTCGCTCATTTTCGCGCTGTAAGGTTGCCAAGCGCTTTTCCAATAGGCTTGTTTGGTTGTCCAGCTCTGAGCGCAGGCTTTGGGTTTTCTGCGCGACTTTTTGAGCGAGCTGTTTTTTGTGCAGCTCTTCGGATAAGGTGGCTATCTCAGTGCGGTACTGCTCTAACTTTTCAGTGAGCTCGCGCTCCTTGGTCTCCAAGCGAACAACAGAAGCAACGCGCGACTTAATGCTCAGCTCGGCCAGCTTAACGCGCTGCTCTGCATTGCGCAAAAATTGCTCATTTTCAGAGGAGGGGTCACCGGAATAGCGCAACTGAGCCTTTTTCAGCTCGCTTTGCTTTTCGTCGAGGTCGCTTTCGTAGCGCTCAAGCTTGTTTTGAGAGGCTTTGCGGCGCTGTTTGGCGAAGCCGATTTCTTGCTCTAGGTATTGCACCTCTTGCTGTCGATCCTCGAGCTGCTGGCGTAGCCCAGCAACCGAGCCATCTTGGGCCATTACTTCGCAGGCTAAGGTCGTCCACAGAAATGCGGTGCAAATCAACGCTTTAATTATTTTATTCATAGCGAATAGCGCAGTTTTATGTATTCATCGACATTGTACATGAGCTTAAATCCGCTGCGGGTATCAAACCCTGATCAAGCCTGAATACAACCTGAAACTGTTCACAATTGCACACTTTTTCGCCGCATAAAGTCATTGCAACAAAACGATTTACGTACTTTCCGGCTCATTCACTGCTGTGCAATCATCCGTCTTCGAGCAAATCCAGCTCTAGCGCATAGACCAAGGCGTCTTCACGCCCCCAGGGCGTCGCGTAATAGTTCATTCGCTCCCCCACCTGATTAAAGCCAATATTTTCATACAGGGATATCGCCGGCTGGTTGCCTGCACGCACCTCCAAAAACAAAGCCTGTGCAACGTCCGCCAGCTGCTCAATTAAACTCTCGAGAAACAGCCGACCCAAGCCTTTGCCATGGTGCTTACCGTCTATAACAAACAGTAACAACTCCGCTTCGCCGGCCACCAATGAGAAAACAGCATACCCCGCAATAGCGCCATCTTGTGTAAAAAGCCCTCGGCACAGGTGCGAAGAATTAATGGAGCTACGCAAATTAGCCTCGCTCCAAGGCGTAAAATGCGTTCGCTGCTCCACCGCCAAAACGGCGGGCAAGTCGTCGATTGCGAGGGCGCGGGAGGTCAGTTCACCCAGCAGGGGGTGCAGCAACGTCAATGAGATAGTCATAGTTTAAGCTCAGAAAAAGCAGCGAGCGCCAAGCTTTAGCGCGCCATTAGGGCCGGCCAAATATGACGTTTGAGCAACGGTTGGCGCAATAAATCAGCCAAGCTGGGCAGCGTAACGATTGAACAACCCAAATGTTCCGCCTGTGTAGCAACACCCCACTGGGGCGCCTCATGCTTTTCACTTTGAGAATCAAGGGCATTCGGTGGGGTCAATATAACGCGCCCTGCGGATTCCCCCATAATTACCAGTAATTTCGGCGCTTTTTGCTCAAAACGACTAGCAAGAAATGCCTGAGTCATTTCTCGTGCGTCGTGTAAGCCATTGCCATTTGCGCGTACACCCGTAGAAGCGTCGAGGGGCCAGTTAATCACATCGGGGCGAGGCAAGATTTCACCGGGGAAAACCACCTTCACAATATTATCTAACAGCTTGGTCGTTGGTAGCGCGCCTTTTAGCTCCCTCGAGTCAACAAAAACCACGCCGTTATTTAACTGCCAAAGCGAAAGTGAAAAGCGCAACTGCGGCGCTGGCTTTGCGGCCAACAGTTGCTGCAGCGACATTTCGCCTGCAGTACCGGCACGCTTCGACTTGGCGACAGTAACCGGCTCGCCATCAGCGGGCGAGAGCAGCTCATGCATAATAGCTTCGGTCGCAGCGGAGGCTTGCTGCGGCTGTGCGGCATGAGCATTTACAGCCACATCAAGATCTGGGCTAAGCACCTCGCACTCCACCGCAACAGGAAGCTCGCACAATACTGAAGTCGGTGCGGCGGGCAAAATTTTGCGCGGCACGAAGCTATCGATACCCATAGCATCGAGGTACTGCATACGAATCAACTCATTCATGCTGTCACACTCGTCTGTTTGATGTCGTTAGTTGCGCCGCTTTATTAAACCCCGTGCTGCGGGTGCGAGCGCAATGCGCCATATTCCAATAGATTTAAGGCATTCAAGTACGCTTTAACAGAGGCGGTCACAATATCGGTATCACTGCCTACACCATTTACGATTTGCCCACGGCGCTCCAGCCGAACCGTAACTTCACCTTGAGCCTCGGTTCCCTTGGTAATGGCATTTACCGAATACAATAACAAATCGGTGTCGCTGGTGGCGATTTTCTCAATCGCTTTATAAGCGGCATCAACGGGGCCGCTACCCTCGGCAACTGCAGCTTTTTCGCCACCGCCGACCATTAAGCGAATTTGCGCCTGCGGCGTTTGGCCGGTTTTACTGCACACCTCCAAATTAACCAAGGCGTAGGTGTCTTCGACTTTATCGACAACTTCCGACACTAAGCGCTGTAAATCTTCGTCGAATATTTCGTGTTTTTTATCGGCCAACGCCTTAAAACGAATGAAAACTTCGTTTAATTGGTCTTGGCTTTCAAAGCTAATGCCCAAGTCTTCAAAGCGGGCTTTTACCGCAGCGCGGCCTGAGTGCTTACCCAATACAATCTTGTTGGTATTCCAGCCGACGTCTTCGGCTCTCATGATTTCGTAGGTTTCGCGGTGCTTTAATACACCGTCCTGATGAATACCCGACTCATGCGCAAAAGCATTCGCCCCGACGATAGCCTTGTTGGGCTGAACGGGAAACCCCGTAATACCCGACACCAAACGCGATGTGCTCACAATATGCTCCGTCGCAATCCGTGTTTCTACGGGGAAAATATCTTTGCGCGTGCGCACTGCCATCACGATTTCCTCGAGCGCTGCATTACCTGCACGCTCACCCAAGCCGTTAATGGTACATTCAACCTGCCTTACACCGTTCATTACTGCAGACAAGGAGTTAGCCACGGCCAAGCCCAAATCATTGTGGCAATGGGTCGAAAAAACGGCTTTGTCGCTGTTAGGTACGTTTTCAATCAAGCGCTTAAACATTGCACCGTACTCGGTAGGCTCGCCGTAACCCACAGTGTCGGGCACATTAATCGTGGTTGCACCGGCAGCAATGGCGGCCTCGGTAATTCGGCACATAAACTCAAAGTCGCTGCGGCTACCGTCTTCCAAGCTAAATTCCACGTCATCGGTGTAATTGCGCGCACGCTTCACCGCTTTTACCGCCTGCTCCAACACTTTTTCCGGCTCCATTTGAAGTTTGTACTTCATATGAATAGGCGAAGTTGCAATAAAAGTGTGAATGCGCGATGAATTCGCCCCTTTTAAGGCCTCTGCAGCGCGGTCAATATCCGCATAAACGGCACGAGCCAAACTACATACCGTGGAATCTTTTACATTATCGGCAACAGCCCTTACGGATTCAAAATCACCATTGCTCGCGATTGCAAAGCCCGCTTCGATAACATCCACGCGCATTTTTTCAAGCATTTTTGCAATGCGTACTTTTTCATCTTTGGTCATTGACGCACCGGGGCTCTGCTCGCCGTCGCGCAAGGTCGTATCAAATACAATTAAATTTTGCTTGCTCATTATGAAAGCTCCCTCAAACTGGGGTCATTTAAAGTCAATCTTGGAAAATTGGGATCTTAATGTAAGGACGGTGCGGGCAATACGCTGCAGCCACAACCCAGAATCAGGCTGCAGGGAGGGTAAGTCGAAGAAGGTATTGATGGCTCAATAAATACACAGCGTGTACCCACAAAAGGCGATGAATAGGGCTTTATTCTAGCCAGCGTCAGCGCCGACATCAACAACCATCCTAATTAAGCTGAATACTTAGGACAAAATAACCATCGAACGACAAAAAACAACGCTGAGCCGCAAATAACTACCTAAAAACACGCAAGCTTCTGCAATCTCGTCCTAACGCAGAATGGCGGCAATTGGCCCGCCTTAGCGTTTCCTTAGCGTTTAAAGTCGAGCATGCGCTGAAGCGGCTTCATTGCGCGCTCGGCTAGGCCGGCATCAACAAAGATTTCATTCTCTGATTGATCAAACACATCAATCATGGCATCTAAGGTATTCATCGCCATCCAAGGGCAATTAGCGCAGCTGCGGCAAGTTGCGCCACTGCCCGCCGTCGGCGCAATAATCAAGGTTTTGTCAGGGCAAGCTTGCTGCATCTTATAGAATATGCCTTGATCCGTCGCCACAATAAACTCGGCGTTAGGTAAGGTGGCAGCGGCCTGAATCAATTGCGACGTCGAACCGACGACATCGGCCAACTCAACAACAGATGCTGGCGATTCAGGATGGACTAATATCGCCGCATCAGGGTAAATCGCTTTGAGATCTAGCAAGCCTTGCGCTTTGAACTCCTCGTGCACAATGCAAGCGCCATCCCAGCACAAAACATCAGCGCCTGTTTCTCGTTGCACGTAAGCGCCAAGATGCTTGTCGGGCGCCCACAGTATTTTTTGCCCCAAACTATCGAGGTGGGCAACAACGTCTTTAGCGATACTAGAGGTGACAACCCAATCGGCTCTCGCTTTAACGGCAGCAGAGGTATTGGCGTAAACGACCACGGTACGATCAGGGTGCTGATCACAAAAGGCACTAAATTCATCAGCCGGACAACCGATATCCAGCGAGCAGGTCGCCTCGAGTGTCGGCATTAACACGCGCTTTTCAGGCGTTAAGATCTTGGCCGTCTCCCCCATAAACTTTACCCCCGCAACAATCAAAGTTGATGCGCTGTGGTGTTTACCAAAGCGAGCCATCTCTAACGAGTCCGAAACGCAGCCACCCGTTTCCTCTGCCAGCGCTTGAATCACGGGGTCAGTATAATAATGGGCAACCAAAGCCGCATCATGCTGCTTCAACAAGGACTTTATGCGCTCGACCTGCTCCGTTTCTTTTGCCGGGTCTGCTTTTACCGCGCTGGGAATACGCGCCAAATGAGCCTTAACAACCTCCTGAGGAGACAACTTAGTTGGTTCACACTCTAAAGTACTCATGGACAACCTCACAAAGACTCACGGCTTCTCGCCGCCACTAAGGGCGCTGACTCATCTAAACCCTGAAGCGCCACCTCCGACGCCTCACGCTAGCCAAGACGCAAAACCAATAAATGCCGCCAAACCCCAAAAAACAACAACAAAAAAGGGGAGCTAAGCTCCCCTTTTTTTAAGAATGGTGGGTCGTACTGGATTCGAACCAGTGACCAATTGGTTAAAAGCCAACTGCTCTACCAACTGAGCTAACGACCCAAACTCGATACTGGCAAATCGAATTGCCAGTCGCTGCAAAATATAAACTAAAGTAAATCCACCTTAGTTAGAAAGCTGCAGCGCTAATCTTTCTATTAATAATGGTGGGTCGTACTGGATTCGAACCAGTGACCAATTGGTTAAAAGCCAACTGCTCTACCGACTGAGCTAACGACCCGAAAGAGGCGCATATCTTAATGATTTGAAAACAAAACGCAAGCGGTTTTTTCGGCCATTTGTCGCCGAATTCGACGTGCTAACAAGCCACCACATAAACCGCCCATAAAAAAGGGCGAGCACGCGGCTCACCCTTATAAAATAACGCTAAAACAGCGAGTTACTTCACTCGCTGTTACTTAGCCTTCAAGCATATAGGCAATGGCTGCCTTAATTTCATCTTCACTACAATCGATACAAGTCCCCTTGGCCGGCATTGCATTATAGCCGTTCCACGCGTTATCGAATAAACCATCCATGCCGCGTGCATCTATGCGCGCGCCCCACTCAGCCGCATCACCAGGCTTAGGTGCACCCGCAAGGCCCGCGGCATGACACAACGTGCAATTGGTATCGTAAACTTGCTTACCATCTCGCGGGCCGGCGGCAACCTCCACAACGGCGGCGGCACATTCATCCCCAGCCATGCATAAATCACCGACCGGTTTGAGCCTTTCTTCGAGATCGGAATTCGCAAACACCCCAATAGAGGCACATACAGCGAGCGCGGCCAAAACACCGCGAGATAGTACGGTTAATTTCACAGAATAACTCCCAGACTTTGATAAATTGGCGCAATTATAGCGGAAACTAACAAAGGATTCGCTAGCCGCCATTGATCTAGTTAAAACTTACCGCAGGTTTCTCTGCCACTAGCGCACACAGTATTTCATTAACGACACCGCCTCAAGCTGCTATAATGCCGCCCCTTTTACTTTCCTTTTTACTGCGCAAAGCGCATTACGGTTGAGATGTCCTATGGAACCGATGTTAACTATTGCCCTTAACGCCGCCCGCAAAGCCGCCGAGATTATTGAGCATTCTCTTGAGCGCGTCGATCTGGTGCGCATTGAAACTAAGGGGCGCAACGACTTTGTTAGCGAGGTTGACCGCAAAGCCGAAGCCGAGATCCTGTACCACCTCAAAAAAGCTTACCCCGACCACAGCTTTATTGGCGAAGAAGGCGGCGTTAGCGGCAACAACAAAAGCGACTACGCGTGGATTATCGACCCGCTCGATGGCACCACAAACTTTTTACACGGCATTCCACACTTTGCCGTTTCAATTGCTTGTACCTATAAAGGTCAACTGCAACACGCCGTTGTGCTCGACCCGATCAAACGCGAAGAGTTTACCGCCAGCCGTGGCAAAGGCGCCACACTGAATGAGCGCCGCATTCGCGTTACCGATCGCCGCAGCTTAGACGGCGCGCTAATTGGCACCGGCATTCCTTTCAACGGCTTTGCACTCGAGCATATCAACGAGTACGTAGCCTGCCTAAAAGATGTTGCCAGCCAAACCGCCGGCATACGCCGCGCAGGCTCAGCTGCATTAGACTTAGCATACGTAGCCGCAGGCCGTTTCGATGGCTTTTGGGAAATGAACTTAAAAGCGTGGGATATGGCCGCAGGCGTACTTCTGGTTCAAGAAGCCGGTGGCTTAGTCAGCGACTTTAAAGGCGGCAATAGCCATATGGATTTTGGCCACGTGGTATGCGGTGGCCCCAAAGTGTTTAAGCCACTGCTGCAAATTGTGGGCAAGCACATGGGGAATGTTTAGCACAGGTGCTGCATTAATCGTTTTTTCGGCGATTAAATTGGCTCGCGCCGAGCAATACTTGCTAGCTGGGCGCGAGCCA
>DATBNJ010000088.1:0-4331 GCA_036554385.1 Marinagarivorans sp.
CTCTTTCAAGGGGAGACCAGGTGATTCCATTATCGGTTGAGCGAGCAGCGTAGCCACTCTCAGCCACTGCAACCCAAACGCCGTTACCGTCTGTGGCTACGCCGAAGATCGCTTCGGTCGCTGAGCCGCTGTTAAGCCCGCGCTCTAGTGGCGACCAAGTAACGCCATCGTCCGTCGAACGTGCTGCATACCCACCTTCAAAAACGGCAATCCAAACGCCATTCCCGTCGGTAGCAATATCCTGTATGGAAGAAAGCGCTCCACTATTGAGCCCTTGGTCCATAGGTCCCCAATCTATAGGCTCTCCAGTGGAGTTAGAGCTTTGCGAAAATTCGCTGGACGACTCAGCACTACTTGAGCTCGCCAAAGAACTTGAGCTAATCGCTATAAGTGAGCTTTCAGCTGTAGCTGAGCTCACAATAGACGCCGAACTGGCGGAGACTTGCGTGGATGACGAGCTTTCAACAACAGAACTGCTTGAGCTTCCCTCTGAGCTACTCGCAACAATTGAAGAGCTCGCTTCAACACTTGACGCTAAACTGGAGAAGCTTTCGCTGGAATTTATAACAACACTAGAACTCGATTGCGAAGCTAGCGCGCTAGACACACTTTCACTAGAGGCCACAGAACTGCTGGTAACAGCAACCGAAGAGCTACTTTCTTGCGCACTAGAACGGCTTGACTCTGCACTGCTGCTGACCACAACCTGCTCATAAAGCGCTTCGCCCGAAGTAATGGCCACATCATCGATATAGATGCTGCGGCTTTGAAGCCAAGCGCCATTTAGAGACCCAACACTCAAGCGCTGAGGCTGAGTAAAATCCCCCGTTAACGCAATAGCACCCGACCAATGCGTTTGACCGGCGACAACGCGAGCTTCACCGTCGCGCATGACGATAGCAATATGCACTGGGGTATTTAACCCTACCGGTAAGGTGGCACCCACAAGACCCGAATATGATTGTCGTAAATAAAGCTGCTTTGCACCGGAGTGATTACTAAATAGCGAAAGCCCAAAACCACCCGCGCCCTCAGCCGCAGTACCGAGTTGCATTAGGGGTATCGCATAGCCACCAGCGGCGTATTCCGTTACGTTTAACCAAAATTCAACCGTCCAATCGCCATCGCCCAAAACAACGCTAGGCACAGTCAAATAATTCGTTGAGTTTATCGATAAGCTTGTACCACTCGCGACTAACACATCAGATATAACTGGGCTACCAACAATATCAACGTCAATGCCGTCTGCAATAATATCGGAAGACCCCACATCCCCATCCATAGCTAAGTATGCATCGGTTACAACCCGAGGAGTACGAGTTGTTACTCTAAATGTTCCGGTAATACCGCCAATATCCAAAGTAGCCTGAGTGGACTCGCTAAACGAATCAGAAGATAAAACACGCACGAGCACTTCAGCATTAGGTTCTACCATGCCGGGTTCAGCAGTGAAGGTTTCGCCGCCATCTAGGCTGTATTCACCATCCATAATGGTAATAGGTACGCTTGAGCTAATGCCGGCAACCATAATGGTGTTGGAGGTTATAAAGCTGTTGAATTCAACATCTGTTTGAGCGTTAAAAGTAAAGCTATCGGGCACGTTCGGGCTAACGCAGTCTTCTTCGTTAACTGTCGAAAACTTAGCGATTAGATCTTGTATTTCAGAGCATGGAATTAAGTTGTTTTGTATACGCAACGTTTCTAATGCAATGTTTGCTGAGACGTCGATTGTCGTTAATTCGTTGTCCTCAAACCCTAAAGCCACCAAAGCTGTATTGGTCGACACATCGAGAGCAGTGAACTGATTGAAACCTAAAAATAAATCCGTCAACGCCGTATTCGCGGATACATCGATGCTGGTCAAATGATTGTTAGAAAGCCGTAAATGCGTTAGAGCCGTATTGGCCGACACATCGATTGTGGTCAGCTCATTGGAGTAAATAAACAACTCCGTCAAAGCTGTCAGCTGTTCAATACCGGAAGCGTCCGTAATCCCCGCAGGGCCACATTGCAGGGAAGTCAGTTCAGAGATCCTTGTTTGTCCTGTACCGGTAACACACTCCCTCAGCGCAGGATCACTAAATAAAGAAAAATCAATCTCATCATCCAAACCGCCTTGACTAGACGACGAACTAGCTACTACAACACTTGATGAGCCGACACTCGAGATCGAAGCTTCGCTGCTGACTACTATTGCTTCACTAGAACTAACTGCTTGATTTGAACTGGCAGTTTCACTAGAGCTAACGGCCTCGCTACTCACCGCGACACTACTCGGAGGGCTGATTGACGAGGGAATAATAAAATCGCCGAAACTCGAACTGGAAAATGCCACTGAAGAGGGGATATTAAAGCCAGTGTCGCTAGAGCTCGATTCGGGCGCAGTAGAAATTGCAGAGCTTGCCGCTGCCGCGCTGCTGGCGGCCAGTGCGCTACTTGAGGCTGCGGCGGCGACTGCCTCAGCAACATTGGCGGGAATCACAACGGTTACCACAATAGGATCACCACCGTCACCTGCGCGCATCACAATTTTGGTATACACATCCTCGCTACGGTTTGATGGCAAGACCTGAATAGGTATTTCAATGCGCGTGCCATCAACAGTGGTTACCGTTGTGGGTAGAGCCGCAAAATCAACGCCTTCAACGGCGCTGCCGCCGCTGACCACTATACTCACAGCGGTATTTGCCGCGACCGGCTCGGCAAGATCAATCGCAACGGTATTATTTTCGCCCGTTAATACTGGGTTGACCACCTCGGCACGCGGTACAAGTGGCAGCGCAACGACCGTTTGCTGTGCCACAAGCGTTTCGCCGCCGCGGCTTGCGGTAATTTCAAAGGCCATCCTCGTCGGCTCGGTAACCCACGGCAGTACGACTTCCGCGCCTAATTGATTGGGGTTGACCAGCACCACATCGGGGCCACTGACTTGCACCCAACTCACCTCGGCAGGCACTTCGCCATCCGCCACAGAGGCTTGTAAGTTTACGATAACGCCGCTATCGCCATATTCCTGCGACTTAACAGTGAGCCAAGCCTCAGACGCCCCCCGTGAGCTCGCATCGGCACTCTGAGACGAATCAACAGTCACAACGGGCTCATTAGGTGCTGCAATCTTTTCGGCCGGTTGGTTGTCATTACAGCCCGTTAATAAAAACGCGGCACACATCGCGGGTAATAATTTCTGAATAAATAAGCGCATGTTAAAACTCCTTCCGTGTGCCAAGTTGCACCGCATTACTGCTGTAGTCTTCTAGCAGCAATAAACTTTGTAGGTTAAAAAACACCGCCCAACCGCGCGGCATTACAAATGATGCGCCGAGGTCGACTAACATTTGGCTGTTATCGCCCTCTGTGGCTGCCAGCTCAAATTCTTGGCCGCCGGAATAACCATTAATGCCGTGCTGGCCAGAGCTGATCACCTGTTCGGCGGTGACCGCAAAGCGCGGTAAAAAGACGCCCCAGTTAAAATTAATGGCGCGATCGATATGCAAACTTAAACCGCCGCGCAAGCTGCGCGTTTTTTGGCTGCTAAAGCTGCTGGGAGTTGGGTTGGCGGGTGTTTGCTGCTCGATATAAGCATCGACAAATTGGCTTTGGTAATTAAAAGACAATCCGGGGATAAATTGCCAGCCGCCTTTATTAAAGGCGTATTGCCCTTTAACAAACGCAAACCGGTTGTTACCGGCGCTATCGGCAAATTCAAAGCTGTAGTCGAGCTCGGAATAGCCGAGTTGGGCCTGCACGGTCAACGCATCGTCGCGGTAGCTCGCAAACCCCAGCACACTGGCATCGTCCATCTCAAAATCGCCCGCGCCATCGGCAAATTCCACCCGGCTTTGCGATAGCCCCAGTGCCGCACCGGCCACCCAGTTGTTGCCCCACAGCGCATCGGCGCCTACCGTAAAACCCGTTAAATTATCGTCGTAGCCTTTTTGCAGCTCGCCATTGTTGGCGCTGCCGGCATCTTGCTCGCCGTTGCGGCTATTTACGCTTAAAAAGGCACCGCCAAACGTTAGGCCGCCATCACCTGCCGCACCGCCGAGCGGGCCGCTGCGGCGCGCCACTTCTTTTTCGTTAAGCGAGGCATAACTGCCACCTTCTAAAAATAGCGATACTGCTTCGCGGTGGTTGCGCACCACATTGCTGGCAGCACGCGGTGCGGCTTGGGCAATACTCGCCGCCTCTACCACGCCCTCTTCGGCAAGCACGGTAATTCGCACCTGTGCGGTATCTTGCTCGCCGGCGCTATTTTGAATGGTGTAGGTAAAACGATCGGCCCCGTAAAAGCCCGCCTCCGGCTGGTAACGCAGGCCGTCGGCCACCTGAGT
>DATBNJ010000094.1:0-28717 GCA_036554385.1 Marinagarivorans sp.
TGTCGGCCATCGCAAAAAATTATTGGAAAAACCGAGACTGGGCAATAGTTGAACGATTTGTAATCAAGTTGAGCAGGCATGTCAAGTTTTTGTTGCTATTTTCGCCAGTGTTTACACAAGTTTGCGTCATCTGCGGTAATATTGACGTCAGTTTTCTTAATTTGTGACGTGTGTAGATCATGGGTAATCTTGAAATACTTCAACTACCATTAGGTAGAACGTGTGTGATTAGCGCTTCGCTGGAGCATGACGGTCAGGACGGCGACGTTGCGGTTGAAATAGACAAACCAAAATTGAAACGTCCACCGATGTATAAGGTCGTAATGTTAAACGACGATTACACACCGATGGATTTTGTAGTGGAAGTGCTCGAACATTTTTTTGGAATGGATGCCGAGAAAGCGACGCGCACGATGTTAATAGTTCATACTGAAGGTCGAGCGACTTGCGGAATTTATTCCAAAGACGTTGCCGAAACCAAGGCCATGATGGTCAACAAGTATGCGCGAGAGCATCAGCATCCGCTACTGTGCGAAATAGACGTTGTAGAGGATGGAGATCCTTAGAACATAAGGTAGAGCGACTATGTTGAGCAAAGAACTGGAAATGACACTAAACACGGCTTTTAAGGGCGCTCGCTCTAAACGCCACGAGTTTATGACTGTCGAACATTTATTGCTTGCGCTACTCGATAACGAGTCGGCGGCAGCGGTTTTGCGCTCATGCGGCGCCAACTTGAATGTCTTGCGCCAAGAACTTCTGGAGTTTGTGGATTCGACGACGCCGCTCATCCCAGAGGCGGATGATCAGCGTGAAACACAACCAACCCTGGGCTTTCAGCGCGTTTTACAGCGCGCCGTTTTCCACGTCCAGTCATCGGGCAAAAACGAAGTGACTGGGGCCAACGTGCTGGTCGCCATTTTTAGCGAGCAAGAAAGCCAAGCGGTCTATTACCTCAAACAGCAAAGTATCGCTCGGATTGATGTCGTCAATTACATTACTCACGGCATTACTAAAGTCTCTGGTGGTACCCAGTCGGATCACGGTGCCGATTCGCCGCAAGAGCAGCACGACGAAGACGCAATAGCACCGCCCGGTGAAGGCGCTTCTGGTGATCCGCTAGAATCCTATGCGACAAACCTTAACGAGCAGGCACGCTCTGGGCGCATTGATCCGCTGGTAGGGCGCGATCAGGAAGTCGAGCGCGTGGTGCAAATCCTTGCTCGTCGGCGCAAAAACAACCCGTTATTGGTGGGCGAAAGTGGTGTTGGTAAAACAGCAATAGCCGAGGGCTTGGCGAAAAAAATTATCGATGGCACGGTGCCCGATGTGCTCAGTAAAAGCGTCGTCTACTCGTTAGATTTGGGTGCATTATTAGCGGGTACCAAGTACCGCGGCGACTTTGAAAAACGCTTTAAGGCACTGTTAGCGGAGCTTAAAAAGCGCGAGCAGGCGGTGCTATTTATCGACGAAATTCATACGATTATTGGTGCTGGCGCTGCATCCGGCGGTGTTATGGACGCCTCTAACCTGCTAAAACCATTGCTTACCAATGGCGATTTGCGCTGCATTGGTTCAACCACATTTCAGGAATATCGCGGAATTTTTGACAAAGACCGAGCGCTATCGCGACGCTTTCAAAAAATTGATGTCGAGGAGCCCTCCGTCGAGGATACGTATAAAATCCTCAAAGGTCTTAAGAGCCGCTTTGAAGAGCACCACAAGCTCAAATACACTGACGGTGCTTTACGGGTGGCTGCAGAGCTTGCCAGTAAATACATTAACGACCGGTTTATGCCCGATAAAGCCATCGACGTGATCGACGAAGCGGGGGCTTATCAGCAGTTGCAGGCGCCCAGCAAACGCAAAAAGCAAATTGGCGTTAAAGATGTCGAAGACGTTGTCGCCAAGATTGCCCGCATTCCACCCAAAACGGTATCGTCGTCCGATAAGGACTTGTTGCTCAAACTTGAGGACACCCTTCGCATGACCGTTTTTGGCCAAAGCGACGCGGTCGATGCGGTATCCTCCGCAATTAAATTGTCTCGCGCGGGCTTGGTCTCCGGTGATAAGCCGGTGGGCTCGTTCTTGTTTGCTGGCCCAACAGGGGTCGGTAAAACCGAGCTGTGTAAGCAGTTGGCATCGGCGCTCGGCGTTGAGTTGCTGCGCTTTGATATGTCGGAATATATGGAGCGCCATACGGTGTCTCGCCTTATAGGTGCGCCCCCAGGCTATGTCGGGTTTGATCAAGGTGGTTTACTAACCGATGCGGTTACTAAACACCCTCACAGTGTGGTATTGCTTGATGAAATTGAAAAAGCTCACCCGGATGTATTCAACCTGCTACTGCAGGTGATGGACCACGGCCGCTTAACGGATAACAACGGCAGGGCGGCTGACTTTAGAAACGTGATTCTTATCATGACCACCAATGCTGGGGCTGAAGCATCTAGCCGCGCATCGATTGGCTTTACCCTGCAAGATCACACGACCGACGCGATGGAAGTTATCAAAAAAGGCTTCTCACCGGAGTTCCGCAACCGTTTAGACGCCATTATTCAGTTTGGCGGCTTGAGCCTAGACGTGATCGAAACGGTCGTTGATAAGTTCTTGGTAGAGCTTCAGGGGCAGCTTGATGGTAAGAAGATCACCTTAGATGTGAGCCCCGAGGCCCGCAAATGGCTTGCTGAGAATGGCTACGATGCCAAAATGGGGGCACGGCCTATGGCTCGTATTATTCAAGACCAGATTAAAAAGCCGTTGGCTGAGCTTGTATTGTTTGGCAAGCTATCGGAGAAGGGCGGCACGGTTAAGGCTGTCGTTAAGGATGATAAAATTTTGCTGGAGGCAGAGGCGAGTTAGTGTGCCTATCGCGAAATTCTATCCGCGGCGTTTCGCGATAAGCAAAACGTAGATAGCCAAAAACGTAGTTTGTTATGCGTGTAGATACAAAAAAGGGATGGCTTTGGCCATCCCTTTTTTGTATCTCGCTAAAATGCTAGCGGGCGCGATAGGTGATTCGGCCTTTGCTCAGGTCGTAAGGCGTCATTTCAACCTTAACTTTGTCACCTGTCAGAATGCGGATGTAGTTTTTGCGCATTTTACCGGAAATGTGGGCTGTAACCACGTGGCCATTCTCTAGTTTTACACGGAACATGGTGTTGGGAAGTGTATCTACCACTTCGCCTTCTAATTCAAAGTTGTCTTCTTTTGCCATTCGGCGAAGTCCTCATTTAGTCGCTATTTGGCGCCTTTGCGCAGCGCCGCTACCTCAACCGCAGGAGGCGGTTTTATTGAAGCGCGCAATTCTGCCTTAAGTTGGCTCGATAGCCAAGCTTTTAGCGTAAAAAGTGCGCAGATTGCAGCAAATAGGCGGTAATTCGACCTGATCTGGGCAGATACGCAGGTCTTCCGAGGCTAGGTTGCGCACTTTATTGCATCGCTGGCAAGCGAAGCTCGGTCGATTTGCTAAGCGCTGGCGGTGCCTTGCGGTAGGGTAAATGTGCGCTTAGTACGCTAATCGGCCAATCGTGTTGGCGTATGGTGTCTATACTTAACTTTATACTGTGTGGTATCTAACGTTAAGGCTGTCAATGAGCGAAAAGTTCTGCAAACCAAGTTATGACATAAGGCACTTTGCTGAGCACTTGGTGCAGGTTAATCAGCTCGCCGCTGTGGTGTTTACCGATGCTGTCGAATCCGCAACCGGAGAACCTTTGGTCGCGGCGGGCCAGCCGATGGATGACAAGGCGCGCCAACTATTGATAGCGCAACCCGACGCGCCAGATTTTTTGTCACGCATCAGTGTTGCCGGTGGCTTAACGGCAAATCAGCTTGTCGATGATATTAAAGCCTATATCGAGGCCGATCCGGCCTTATTAAACTTTTCGAAAGTGCACTTTGATTTTGACGATTTGAAGCCATTGGCGAATCGCCTTGATGAATGCCAGCCAATTATTGTGCAGTTGTCGGTGATGAAAATTCAATTGCCGATGGTGTATGCTCAGGCATTATTCTGTGCTTGGTTGGGCGCATTGTTAATGCGTCAGTTAAAACGCTCTGACAACGATGTTTTTTACGTCTTTTTATTAGCGCTGGTGCACGATATTGGGCTTTTACATGTGCCCGTAGAGTACGTAAAAAGCCGTAAGCAATTTAATTATAAGCAGCTACAGGTACTGCAGCTGCACACCCTGGCAGGGTTTGAGGTACTTAAAGCGATATCGAACATTCCCGAAGCGACTCTGCGGTCAGTCGCTGAACATCATGAAAACCTGGATGGCACGGGATACCCGGCCGGCAAAGTCGGCAACTCCATTAGTCGATTTGGCCAGTGTTTAAATTTTCTTGACGCGATCAATGCCATTTACAATAAGCGTATAAAGCCTGGCGAGCGACCGATGCGCGATTTGATTCCGATGATCCAGATGAACGGTCACAGCCGGTTTGGCGTACTCGGTAAAAAGTTAATTGAGTGGCTCAAAGGTATGCCTGCGCCTAAAGTGCGGGCTGTTCCCAATGTGTTAATGCCTTTTTTAATTCAGTCGGTGCGCGATCGCAATGGCTATATCACCAGTTGCGTTGATATTATGGATAAGCTTTCCGCGGATATAGGCTTTCGTCACGGCGACGCACGAGTTTTTGCCTTGCAAAATACGATTATTCACATAAATATATCGATAACCCAATCGGGTATTATCAATATTGCTTATATGCGCTGGCTTGATCAGGTTGAAGCTGAAGGCCTCGCCCACGCCTATCGCGAAGTTGAAGATGTGTTTTTAATGATGCAAGAGGTCATTTACCACATCGGGAAACTAAAAAATCAAATCGAATATTTTCTCACTACGCCGTGCGAGTCCTCCGAAGCTTACAAGTTAAAGCGAGGCTTGGAACGGTTGGAGCGCGTTGTGCTCCCACAAATACACCCTAATCTCGAAATTTTGTGGATTGCTAATGTGCATTAGTGTGGTTTAGTCTCTAAATTTTTTAGAGGCTTATCATGGTAAGTAAGCATGCCGCCCCAATGGGTGACCAGCATTTGACCGACAGCATTAATACTCAGCTGAACGTTGCCGCGATTCAAATGGTGAGCGGCCCGAATCTCGATGCTAATTTAGCCGCGGCGGCGCGGTTAATTGAAAAAGCCGCGCGCGCCGGCGCGCAATGGGTTGTGCTGCCCGAAAACTTTGCCTTGATGGGTAGTGACGCTATGCGCGAGTTTGGCGAGCGTGAAGAGACTGACACAGCCCCTTTGCAGCGTTTTTTAAGCGCGCAGGCACGTGACCACAAAGTGTGGTTGTTTGGAGGCACGATTCCACGGGTTAGCCCATCTCTCGGCGCTCATCCGTCTTTTAACTTTACGACCCTATCCGACGCCTCGCCATCAAAAACCTATGCGGCTGTGCACACCTACGATGATACGGGTCGCTTAGTCGCGCGTTACGATAAAGTGCACTTGTTTGACGCCGGTGTCGACGATGGTGTCGGCCAGTATTGCGAATCTAAAACGTTTGCACCGGGCAACCATATTGGTATTGTTGAAACCCCGTGGGGGCGAGCGGGTGTTAGCGTCTGTTACGATCTGCGCTTTCCCGAGTA
The DNA here is from genome assembly GCA_036554385.1 of Marinagarivorans sp. Lineage (GTDB taxonomy): Bacteria > Pseudomonadota > Gammaproteobacteria > Pseudomonadales > Cellvibrionaceae > Marinagarivorans. Next base: position 5,602 of record DATBNJ010000094.1, read on the forward strand.
CTATCGTGCACTCGCCCATCAGGGCGTAGACTTCTTCATAGTGCCATCGGCATTTACCTATCAAACGGGTACCGCTCACTGGTCGCCACTACTGCGATGCCGCGCGATTGAAAACCAAGCGTTTATGATTGCCGCTAATCAAGGCGGGTACCACAGTGAAAGCCGCAGAACTTACGGCCATAGCTGCATTATTGATGGCTGGGGAACGGTGCTGGCAGAGCAGCTTGACGAGGGCGAGGGCGTTGTTTGTACCACGTTGAACCTGAAAGCGTTGCGCGAACTGAGGCAAAAAATGCCGGTGCTTAGCCATCAGCGGCTTCTGTAAACCCGAGTTAAATTTGATCACCGTCAAAAACCTCGCCCGTTTGGGTTCTATACTCTAAGTGAACTCTGACATAGATAGGGCTGGGTGGATTATGCAAATTGACTTAGAAATTGGCTTGAGCTTGGTGGTCATTGTGGCAATCATTGCGGGGATGGCCTACGCAACACGATACGTCTTCAAACACATCGAACACGACGAAAAACGCAGTCAGCGCGGCAATCGTTGATGAGTGACGCGCCTAAAGCGGCGAGCTTATAGCGCTTGCGCTAGCAAACGCGCTGTAAATACCGCTAGGCTGCGTTATTCCCCGCTGGGCGCTATTTGACGGTAATTTTGGTTGCTTAGCCATACGCATTGATAAGGCGCCAGTTCGAGCGTCTTTTGGTTTGATTGTAGTTGGGTATCGGTGAGCAAATCCCACCAGGCATCGAGCTCGATTAAATTAATGTCGCTAAGCGCTACGCTCTGAGCTTTATCGCTAATATTGTTGATGCAAAAAATGCTTTGCTGGCGATTGGCGCATTGGCGCCAAAATGCAAATATTTGATCGCCGAGGTGTAAGGTGAACTGTACGGCATTCGGGTGGAAGGCCGGCTGCCCCTTGCGCAACGTGAGTAACTGCTTGAGTGCGGCAAAAACGTGTGAGTGATGGCTGTGTTCATCTTCTAACACGCTTTGCAGCTGGGCTAAATCCCATTGATGTCGATTGATGGCGCGGTTGTGCCCGGTATTTTCTGCCCGTTGGTAGTCATTTGTGGTGGCAAATAAGCTGTGCACGTAAATGGCGGGTATGCCTTCGATGGCGAACATAATCGTGTGTGCGCACATAAACCGTGCGAATTGATAATCGTCCTGTGCGTTTTCGAAGGTAGCCTTAAACGCATCCCACAATGCAATATTCAACTCGTAGGGTTTCATGTGGTTCGCATCTACCGAACGCCATGAGATTTTTCCGCCGTTGCGTTCCATGAGCTCTGCGAGGGAGCGCGTTTGATCATCGCTCAATAAGCCCTCAGCTGGGCGCAAGCCAATGCCGTCGTGGCTGGCAATAAAGTTCAGGTAGGCCGTGCCTGCTTGAGCTGGCGGCATCGACATCAGCCAGCCTTTCAAAGCTGTGGCATCGCCGCTGACCAAGGAATACAGCAATAGTGGCGGCAGCGAAAAGTTGTAGACCATGTGGGCTTCATTGGCGTTACCGAAATAGGAGATGTTTTCGCGGTTGGGAATATTGGTTTCGGTAATAATAATGGCTTCGGTATTACAGTGTTCTACCAGTGTGCGTATAAGGCGAATTACCTCGTGGGTTTCTGGCAAATTAATGCAGCTGGTTGACACGTCTTTCCATAAAAATGCGACGGCGTCCAAACGGAATATTTTTGCGCCGCGATCAAGGTAAAAACGAATGATTTTGACAAACTCAAGTAGTACTTGAGGGTTGGCGAAATTTAAGTCGACTTGGTCGTGACTAAAAGTACACCACACGTGTTTTTCGCCATTGACTGTGTCCGTAGGGCGAAGCAGTGGCGAGGTGCGAGGGCGGGTAATGTGGCTGAGGTCTTGCTCTGGGTCCGCTTCTACAAAATAACTGGCGCCGGGTTCTATACCTTTTCTAAAATTGTCGAACCACCGGCTTCGCGAGGAACAGTGGTTAATCACGAGGTCGGTCATTAAGTTAAAGTCGCCAGCAATCGCCGAAATATCATTCCAGGTTCCGTGTCCCTCGTTAACTTGCAGGTAATCGATTACCGCAAACCCATCGTCAGAGCTCCAAGGGAAAAAGGGCAAAATGTGAATACCGTTAACAAAGCCGGTGAGATTGGCGCGTAAAAATGTTCGCAATGTTTTTAGCGGAGCTTCGCCTTCGGTTTTTATGCTATCGCTGTAGGTAATAACGATGGCATCTTGTTGTGTCCAAGGGTTGTGGTGTGGCTCGGGCGTTGCGATATATTGGTCCAGTCGCATGCAGCGCAGAATCTCGTCCGTGAACTCAGTATTTTCGTGCGACGGGTATATGACGTCTAAATGCCCCTTGACTCGCGACGCTAAATAGTCAAATGCAGTCATGGCGAAAACTCCTCCATATCTTGGGCTACAGCGTCTAACATTGATCGCTGAAGTTGTGGTAGGGCGCTACTGACGCGGTTCCAACTAGGAATAAAAGGCCGTTCCATTGGATTGTCTAAAAACGCGAGGCCGGCCTTTAGGATATTAGCCGCAAACAGCTCTACAGCTTCTTCTTCTTTGTGGATATCCATCGTCAGGCCATTCATGGTGGCGTCGTTGGCGTAGGTTTCGATCAGGTCTAAGGCAATGCGGAAATAGGTCGCTTTTATCGAACGAAATGTTTCGCTCGAAAACACAACACCATTGGTAGCCAGCTTGCGAAAAATCGCCTTGGAAATATCAATCGACATTTTTGAAAGGCCCGCTTGATCGTTGTCGGCTGATAGGTTTTGGTGTTTGTGATCATATACATCGGCGATATCCGCTTGGCATATCCGGTTGGTCGAGTAGTTGCGTTTCATTTCGGCAAGTACGCCAATTTCGAGGCCCCAGTCGCTGGGGATGCGGATGTCTTGTACCGAGTCGGTGCGCATTGCAAACTCGCCCGCCAGCGGGTAGCGAAAACTGTCGAGGTACTCGAGGTATTCTTGCGGGCCAAATATTTTGGTTAGGGCGCGTAACAGCGGTGTAACTAACAGACGGCTTACGCGGCCGTTCATCTTGCCATCGGCGATGCGCGAATAGTAGCCTTTGCAAAAGGTGTAATTAAATTGCGGGTTAGCGACAGGATAAATAAGCCGCGCCAATAGGTCGCGTTGGTAGGTGACGATATCGCAATCGTGTAGTGCCAATGCAGAGCTGCCCTGCGAAGCAAAGGCGTAACCAAAACAAAACCACACGTTGCGACCTTTGCCGGGTTCTCCGGTTGTTAATCCGGCATCGACCAGTTGCCGGTGTGTTTTTTTGAGCCTTGGGCCGTCGTTCCAAAGTACTTTATAGTTTTGCGGCAACTGGGAAAAAAACTTAAGTGCTTTGCGGTACTGGCTTTCGTCCGCTTTATCGAGGCCGATAATTATCTCACTCAGGTAGGGCACTTTTGCAAGCTCGTCCACGATAGGCTGCATTGCGGGGCCTTCGAGCTCGGAATATAAGCACGGTAGCACCAAGCCAAGCTTGCGCTGTTTGCTAAACTCGACAAGCTCCGCTTCGAGCTCTTCGGTAGAGCGGCGCGTTAAATTGTGGAGTGTCGTTACGATACCGTTTTGATGGAATTCACCCATTTTTATTCTCCAATATTGTCATAATTGCGCTGTTCCAACCGGCGGGGCCGTATGCGCTTGTATAGTGAATGTTTTGGTGGTCTGAAGGGATGGCGGGGAAATCTTTGGTGGGGTTGTTGACCACCACGGCGGTGTCAGCCTGGCTGAGCATTGACACATCGTTGTTGCTGTCGCCTAAAGCAATGACGTGAGCGTTTGGCATGCCAAGAATTTTGAGTAAGTGAACAATCGCGCGTTGCTTACTGACCCCCAAAGTCAACGCGTGGTAAAAACGCCCGCCCTTAACAATTTCGATATTGAGCTTGTTGGCCATCTGCTCGAATGCCCGTAAAGCCGAGACTTTGCCTTGCCATAAAAACGGTTCGCTATAGCGCCGAGCTTTTGCATTGGCAGCCGATGCCAGTGGCAACCCGGTTTGGCGGGCCACCTCGTGCACACTCATGTCGCTAAAACCCCAAAATTGAAAGCGGGAATCGCGTTTGAGCAGGTTGAGCTTTTCAATGACGAGCGGGTAGCGCGGTGCGAGGTCTATGGTGTTGCCTTGAGGCATAAATATGCCAGAGCCGTTCTCACAGATTATCGGCCCGTCTAAGCCAATGTCATTGATGAGGCGTTGGGTTTCGGCAAAGGTTTTACTGGTACAAGGGACAACGGGTATCTCCCGTTTTTTGGCTTCAGCCAAAGCGGGCTTGGCGTCTTGCCAGCTGTAGTCGTGATGGTCCAATAAGGTGCCATCTAAATCCGAAACGATGATGTAGGGCTGCGCTTGGTCGCTATTGTGGGGCATGGTGCTACCTTCGTGCCCGAGCCTTGCCGGGCACCCAAATGGGCGTAGCTAGCCCGTTGCACAAATGGTGCCTAAAGTGCGTATTTGCGATGGTTGCCGATCTTTCAATCGAGTTGGCCATTATTACTGCGCTTTTGAATCACTTATGCTTTAAAATAAGGCGCTATAGATCCGATGCGCGCACCAATAGTGTGCGTTTTGGGCGTTTAAGGGGTGGCTGTGCATCTATGCAATAAAAGATATAGCGTGTAGGCTGTATTTTTAAGCGGAAACCCCGCCAAGAGTGGGTGCTTTAGCAAAGCCCGTTAGCTATTTGCCCACTCTGACTCAGCCCAAGACCATACCGAAGGCCATTCGCCCGGTTGTTGTTTACCGTTTTCCCAATAAACGACCTGATCTTCTAAATCTAGGCAGTAATAGCCGGTGTCGGTCTGGCAAATGGGCAGCAGCTCTCGAGGTAGGCCGTTATCCCATGCATGGCTGGCGACTTCCGGTAAATAGGTGTGAGAGTTGGGGTCATTGACGGTGACTGGCTCGAGAGAACCGAGAACAAGGTCGGACGCGGTGAGTAAAAACTCGCGAAAGTCGCCCCGAATCTGTACAAAAATCGTTTCTTCAACTTCCAGAATGTCGTCGTCATCGGGGAGTTCAAGGGGGACCAGCACGTTTTGGTGGGCCGCTTTGAGGATGGGAAGGGTGGTATATTTATCAGCCATAAGTCTGTCTTCGTGAGAGGGGTCGAACCTATTTTGGGGATAGGCCAGAAAAATCAAGCCACAAGAACCGGTTAATCCGTTAAAACACTTCTAAAATGAAGGGGATATCGCTATATTGAACCGCGAACTTGGAGGGGTAATTCGGACTACCGCTAGTCAAAGTCTGTCGAGCAAAAAAGCTTAACGCGTCGGGTCAGTACATAGCAACACGCGAAGGCTACCCGAAGTTACAGCTGCGCTGGCGCCCCTATTGAGGGACGCCGCAGCAGGCCGTAAACTGGCTCGGCAAGTATCGTCACTAAATCAATAATAAAAATCTAAGAGCAGGCAGGAATTGCATTATGCGCTTAATCAAGTGGTCATTTGGTCTCATCATTACCTTGGTGGTACTTATCGCTGTTGCACCGATTGCGGGCAAGCACTTTGCCATTTACTGGTTTGAGCAGCGGGGCTATCAATCAGATATCGACACGGTTAGCTTCAATCCTATTACCGGCGCCTTGACGATTGCCGGCTTAGATATCCGAAAAAGCAAAGCGCAAGGTCTCCGCATTGATTTACTCGAGGCCCATATCAAGCTAAAAGAGCTGTTCGACAAAGAGCTGGTTATTCGCCGCGCGCGTACCCAGGGTTTGCGGCTGGATATCGGCTCCCTTGAGACGGACTTTAAAGACTTTAGTGGCCCCATTGAAAGTTTCGTGAACAAGCATATGCCTGCGTGGCGCTTCGAAATTATCAACTCGCTGAACGAACATGCAGAACTATGCCGAACGGGCACCACTGCTGACGGCAAGGCGTTATCTCAATGCTTTAGTATCGGCAGCTTTGCGCTGCGAGATGCCACGGTTCAAAACACCAGTAAAGGCTGGCAGTTATCGACGCGCTCAACATCGCATTTACAGCGCATGTATTTTAAGGATCACTTCAATGGCACCTCGTTACTTTATCTTGGCGATGCCCAGATCCGCGATATTGTTGCTGATCAAAGCGAGCGCCGAATCGGACAGGTGGTGTTAAAGAGTTTTCACTTGGTGGAGCGCAGTGAAATTGAAACACAGCGACTCGATACGCCCTACCAAACACAAATCAACAGTTTATTAATTAATGATATTGTTGAAACTCGTTCGCCAGAGCAAATCCGCTTGCAGTTGGGCTTAGTTGATGCAACGGCGCTGCGGCAAACGCTTCACAAAGACCGCAACGCCGCATTTGTTATCGTTGAGCGCCTGCGCGAGGTGTTTCCGTCACTTGAGATGGCACTCACTAAAGAGGATGACGACGGACCGACCGTGATTGTAGAGGTTATGAAAACTCGCATTATCGACGGAGGCATTGCATGGCTTGATGACTCTGTGTCCCCGCCAGCCAAAGAGTCATTAACTGGCTTATCGCTAGAGCTCGGCCCAGTTAGCAGCGCTCAGCCGGAAAAACGCTCTCCCGTGACCTTTCTTGCGCGCCTCGGTGACGGCGGTGAAATATATCTGCGTGGCCAGCTCGCGCCATTTGCCGAATACCCTAACTTCTCTGTTGAGGGGCACGTCAAAGGCCTCGATTTGGCAAAAGTTTCCGCTTATACCGAAACGCTGTTTGCCGAGAGAGTCATGCGCGGACGGCTAGATGCCAAGTTTAGGGCAGAAGGTTTGGCCTCTAATGTTCAAGGAGACGCCGCCATGCGGTTGAGTGACATTGCCACCGGTGGTGCAACCGGTTCAGGTGGCACAATGAGCCTGCAAAATGCTTTCACACGATTGAAAGATAAAAACCAAGCGGTCGACTTTGATGTGTTTTTCAATTTGGATCTGCTGAAGGTCGACTCCCTAGGTGAAGCCTTAGGGCGTCACGTCAAGCGCACGCTGAGCCGCCTAGCTAACGGCGAGCAACCCGCACCGAGAAGTACCGGGCCTCAAGAGCCGCAAGGCATGACCTTTGAGCCACTAAAATATAACCCCAATGCTAACGAGCTGATCGGTACGCAGGCGATCCGGTTTAGAGACATTTTAATTGTGGCGCAAGAACACCCGCGCAAAACCTTATTCCTGTGCCCCGTGACCACCGGTGGAGAGTGGGCAGCGCTGTATCGCCAAGGCAAGCCGCTGAAGTCGTGGGAGCAAGTGCCTTCGGTCGAGCAGCAGCACCTATTGGATATGTCGACCCTGAGGTCAAAGATCCTATCTAAAGCGCTTGTCGATGCCGGCATCAATCGCAATCGCGTCGAGATTTGCGAGCCCACCATTCAGTTATCCGAAGGTGGCCCATCGTTTTTAACCGCCGAGCTTAAATAGCCCAGCCTTTAAAGCGGCCATAACAGGGGCAGTGCTACTCACTTGCCCCTATCGCTTATTAAAATGGATAAGCCATTGCACAACGAGGCCTTGAGCCTATAGTCTTCGCATCTTTTTAACCTAAACAGCGTTATTTATGTCTGATCTTCTGATTCCTGGGGCTGACGAAGTCATCCCGCTCAATGTCTTTACTGAAAAGGCTTACTTGGATTACTCCATGTATGTCATCTTAGATCGCGCGCTCCCGCACATCGGCGATGGCTTAAAGCCCGTTCAGCGACGCATTGTGTTCGCCATGAGTGAACTGGGCTTAAAGGCGAGTGCCAAGTTTAAAAAGTCGGCGCGCACAGTCGGTGATGTCATCGGTAAATACCACCCTCACGGCGATTCGGCCGCCTATGAAGCCATGGTGCTCATGGCGCAGTCGTTTTCGTTCCGTTACCCCTTGGTCGACGGTCAAGGCAACTGGGGCTCGCAAGATGATCCCAAATCGTTTGCCGCGATGCGTTACACCGAGGCGCGCTTAACGCAGTTTTCCGAAGTGCTGCTCGGTGAGCTGGGTCAAGGTACCGTTGATTGGCAGCCAAATTTCGATGGCACGATGGATGAGCCGGTGGTGTTGCCGGCGCAGGCGCCTTCGGTATTACTTAACGGAACGACCGGTATTGCGGTCGGCATGGCGACGGATATCCCACCGCACAATTTGCGCGAGGTGGTCGACGCAACCATTGCACTCCTAGAAAAGCCCAGTGCAACCGTCGAAGATTTGTGCGAATTTATCCATGGGCCAGATATGCCCACCGATGCCGAGATAATCACCTCGCGCGACGACATTGTTGCTATGTATAAGACGGGCCGCGGTAGCATTAAGATGCGCGCGCGCTGGGAGGTCGAAGAGGGCGATATCGTTGTCACAGCGTTGCCGCATCAAGTCAGCGGCAACAAAATTCTTGAGCAAATCGCCCAGCAAATGCAGGCCAAAAAACTGCCCATGGTCGCCGATTTACGCGATGAGTCGGCCCACGAAACCCCCACGCGGTTGGTTATAGTGCCGCGCTCTAATCGCGTTGATGCCGACGAGGTGATGAGTCACCTATTTGCCACCACCGACCTAGAGCGCAACTATCGCATCAATATGAATGTGATTGGCATCGACGGTCGGCCCGCCGTTAAACCTTTAAATATCATGCTGGGCGAGTGGCTTGAATACCGCGCCGAAACGGTGCGCAAACGCTTGCAGCACCGTTTGGATTGGGTTAACCGCCGGCTGCATTTGTTAGACGGCGCGCTAATAGCGTATTTAAATTTGGATGAGGTCATACACATCATCCGCACGGAAGATAAGCCCAAGCAAGTGCTGATGGCGCGCTTTGAGTTATCCGAAGAACAAGCGAATTACATTCTCGATACGCGCTTGCGTCAGTTGGCGCGCCTAGAAGAAATGAAAATACGCGGCGAGCAGGAATCGCTGGCGGCGGAAAAAGAAAAGCTTGAAGGCTTGCTGGGTTCTGAGCGCAAACTTAAGTCGCTGATTAAGAAGGAGCTTAAGGCTGTCGCCAAAGAGTACGGTGACGATCGTCGTTCACCGATCGTGTCGCGCGCCGAAGCCAAAGCGTTTAGTGAATCCGACCTACTTGGCAGCGACCCCGTGACCGTGGTGCTGTCTGACAAAGGTTGGATTCGCGCCGCCAAGGGTCACGATATAGACCCGAACGGGTTGAGCTATAAGGCCGGTGATAGCTTTAAACTTTTTGTTAAGGGTAAAAGTAACCAGTCGGTAATGATGATTGACTCGACCGGCCGCAGCTACGCATTGCCTGCCCATACCCTACCGTCGGCGCGCGGGCAGGGCGAGCCGGTAACCGGCCGCCTCAATCCGCCCAGCGGAGCCACTATTGAGGCACTGATTATGGGCTCCGATGAGCAATCGGTGTTGCTCGGAAGCGATGCCGGCTACGGTTTTATTGCGAAGTTAGCAGACCTGCAGACTAAAAACAAAGCGGGCAAGTCGTTAATCACCTTGCCGGCGGGAGCCAAGGTGTTGACGCCGCGCTTTGTTGCTATTACCGAACAAACCTATCTGATTGCAATTAGCAACGAAGGGCGCATGCTGGTATTCCCGATTGCCGAGTTGCCGGTGTTGGCACGAGGCAAGGGCAATAAAATTATTAGCATTCCCTCGGCGCGCGCGCAATCGCGTGACGAGTACATGGTGGATGTGGTCGCGTTTGTGCCTGGCCAAAGCCTAAAGGTCTGGGCGGGCAAGCGGCATTTAGCAATGAAGTATACCGACATGGAGCACTACATCGGTGAGCGAGGTCGCAGGGGCCACAAGCTACCGCGAGGCTTTCAGCGGGTCGACCGCTTGGAGGTCGTCGAATAGGGTGGGCTGTGATAGGACGGTCTTATTTCCGCCTAGTACGCTTAGAGCGGCCAATAAGCTAAGACTGTCGATTCGCGCAACCGGGTTTGCGGATTAATAGTTCAGGCAGTAGCGGTTTTTTTGCTAAACTCCGCGCCGTTCACACGAGAGGGCTAGACGCGAACTTTATTGCGCCTAGCGCCTTGGTTTTGCCGCGTATTGGTGTTGAGGTTTTTTGATGTTATTGAAGTTGCTGCGTGAAGGTTTAGGGCGGGTATTTGTATTTTTCGATTGGCTATCCCGTCCCAAGCCCGTTAAGCGCGCTGAAGACGCCCAAGAGGCTGTCGAAAGCAGCGCTGCTCAGTTGGCGTTGTATCAGTTTTATGCCTGCCCGTTTTGTATTAAAGTGCGGCGGCAGATTCACGCGTTGAATTTGCCAATACGGGTTTGTGACGCGCAAAATGATGCCGAGCGTAGAAGCGAGCTCGCCGCTGGCGGGGGTAAAGTCAAAGTGCCTTGCCTGCGCATTGAAGAAGCTGGGCAAGTGCAGTGGTTGTATGAGTCAAACGATATTATCCACTATCTCAAGCAACGATTCGGTGATGCGTAAACGCCATGCTGCAAGCATTTGACCCCGTTTCACAGCAGTTGATACAGACCTTGGTGAATCTCGTGAACCGTTCTACCGGCGTGGTCAATGGCGCCCGCTTGCCGGTGTCCTCCCAATTTGCGGGAAGCTACGTGTATGCCTCCCCGAATAGCCGACGAGTGTGCCATGAAGCCTTAAAACCGCTCGAGGATATGGGGCTTATCGAGTGCGGTTGGCACCTTAAGGTGCTCGAAGACTTCGAAACCCTCAAGCATATTCAAGTGCCCCGCGGTAAAGCCTTCCTCGAGTACTTAGGAATTTCGCCTCAGGTCGATATGGTAGCCAATGCCGCGACAACCTTGGCTGGCTTAAAGTGTGGTGTCGATTGGATTGACCACAAAGTTAATGAAATCGGTGAGCGTTGGCGTCTGGGCGCTAGGTATTTATCGCTGGGCCCCGAACATATTCCACAGGTGGTTATTGCGGCGACGGTGGCGAAAAAACTGGCCACAGAGCCGTTGCGCGGGCGCAATATTCGCGCGCTGAGCCTCGATTGGTTTGGTGCCGCGCACACCATCGACGAGCACAAGCAGGTTATTACCCTGTTTTGCGAATCGCAAATTCACCCAGCGGCTAAAGAACTCGACTACGTCGACCAGTTGGCGAGCCTTGGTTTGATCCACGCGTCGTCGCTATTGCATATGCGTGGCCCGTTTGAGGCTATCTGCGATGACGACAAGCTGATTGATGTTGGCGGGTGGTCTGGTGCCGCATTGTGCGGCGAATTTGTGCGCGGTTTTGAGCGCACGTCAGTGCCCGCTTACGTATTGACGATCGAAGACCTAACCCTCTATCAGCGCTATATCGCAGCGGTGCAAGACAACGGCTTGGTGATGTATATCGGCGACTTTCCAACGGCGCGTACGCTGGGGTTTTTTGAGAAGCTGGTCGATAAACTACCCCCAGAAGTGCCCCTTTATCACTGGGGTAATATTGATTTGGCCGGCTTTAAATCGCTGCTGGCGCTACAAAGTCGCCTGTTAGTGCGCCGCGTACTGCCCTTTAATATGAGTGCTGAGCAGCTATTGGCCAACCCAATACCCGGCGGGCCGCTCGGTTTGAGCAAACTGCGCAAGCTGGCATTTAGTTGTCAAAAAGAGGTTCGAGACACCTTAATTGGCATTGCCAGCCTACCGGAAGAAAAAGTGCGCGAATGCCCAAGCGACAGCATGGTCGTTACCACACCTAAGGTCGCCCTCGACGCGTAAGTGCCCAAGCCTAAAAAGCCCATCGTCTAAGCGTTTACTTTGTGCAAGCGCTATGCGGCGTATAGGTGTTGGGTTAGCGATACAGCCTGTGAAACGCCACCAAGCTTGCCGCTACACCTACATTCAACGATTCGACCCCGCGGGCCATAGCAATACGTACCTTGTGCTGGCACCTACTCATTACCGCAGCGCTAATGCCGTGGGTTTCGTTGCCGACGACATAAATGTTTTGGCCCGACAGCGGTAGATTGCACAGCTCCAAATTGCCGCCACCGGCCAATGCAAACGCTTGTGCACCGCGTTCGCGCAGTTGCGTTATGGCAGCGGCTAGGTCGTCACACCGAATGATATTTGCCTTAAACAATGTGCCTGCGCTGGCTTTAATAACCAGTGCATCTAAGCGCGCGCAGCCATGTTCGGGCAGCAGCACCGCGGTGCAGGGTGATGCACACGCGGAGCGAATAATCATGCCCAGGTTTTGAGGGTTGGTGACGGCGTCAACGGCAATAAGGTCGTATTGACTGGGCAGGTTGTTGGTAAATTCGTCAAGGCTCGTGAAGCCTTGGCACTGTATATCGAGCGCCACCCCTTGGTCTTGTTTGCTATTTTTGGAGATGCGGCTCAATGCCGCTCGCGAGTGGTAAAGTACCTCTGCGCCCTTGTGGCTAGCCTGTTTAATGATGTCGTTAATGATGCCTGCAGGTTTGTTGCTGTCGGCTAGGTGCAGTCTAAATGGCGAGATATCCGTTTGCTCCAAGGCCTCAGCAACCGGTTTGCGCCCGTAGATCGTCAGCACCTTGGCAAACGCCGCCTTCTTTTTTAGGTAGGCTCGGCTATCTTGTTTGCCGTGACTCATTGGCAAACTTCCAGATAGGCTTTAATGGCCCGTTCAATTCCCATGAGCATTGAATCGACCGTAAATGCGTGCCCGATAGACACTTCCGCCAAGTGCGGCACCTGCTTGAACAGCGGCATGTTATTGAGGTTTAAGTCGTGCCCAGCATTAACGCCTAATTGACAAGCATGTGCTTTTTTCGCGGCGGCAATGTAACGCGCGAGCAATTCATCGAAGCCATTAAATGGCTGATCGTGGTGGCGCAAAAAGGCCTCGGCAAAGGGGCCTGTATAAAGCTCGATGCGGTCGGCTCCAAGCTGTGCCGCAAGCGCAACCTGTTCGATAACAGGGTCCATAAACAGGCTGCTGCGCACGCCAAAACTACGCACTTGAGTCACTACCGCTTGCACGGTGTCGCCACTGACGGTGAGATCAAAGCCGTGATCGGATGTGAGTTGATCATCGCTGTCGGGCACCAGTGTGCACTGGTGAGGGCGGGTATCCTCGACCAGCTTAAGCAGCCCTGGATAATCGCCGGAAGCCGGTGCAAAAGGGTTGCCCTCGATATTAAACTCAGTGCCTGGGTAGCTGTCGATAAGCTTGCGCAGGTGGTAAACGTCGCGGGGCCGAATATGCCGGCCGTCGGGCCTTGGGTGCACCGTTAGCCCTTGCGCGCCGAGATCAAGGCAGCGCTGGCCAAAGGCGACCACGTCGGGGTAGTTGCCCTCGCGAGAGTTGCGAATTAAGGCAATTTTATTCAGGTTAACTGACAGCGCAATGGTCATTACTCGGCTCCAACGCTCTGGTTGGGCGCCGGTGCGGGTAGGTCAAATGCCATGGCGGGCGCCGGTTTTAAGCGCTTAGAGGCGGTAATCAGTACTGTCTCATTGGGGGCGTTGCGGTGCCCTGTTGCACTGTGTTTGCCGCGCGGGATTTCGGTAATGGCTTTGGCGACGTCGACTCCTTGGGTAACGGTGCCAAACACCGTATAGCCAGGACGGCCATCGCGGGCGTCTAGGTTGGGGTTGTCGATCACGTTAATGTAAAACTGTGACGAGGCGCTGTCGGGGTCGCTGGTGCGCGCCATCGCAATGGTTCCGACGACATTGGGTAGGCCGCCGACCGACTCGTTCACTACGGTACCTAGTGCATCTTTGCGGATAAAGCCTTCGTTAAAACCGCCGCCTTGCGCCATAAAGTCGGGGATCACTCGGTGGAAAATGGTATTGTTGTAAAAGCCCGCGTCCACATGCTTAAGAAACAAGTCGACGGTTTTGGGGGCGTAGTCGGGGTGCAGCTGAATAACGAGGGTGCCTTGAGTGGTTTCGAATTCAACCACCGGCTCTGTTTTACCTTTGCTGCAACCCGCAGCCGTAACCATCAGCAATGCCGCTGTACACAATAAAGCCGCGGCGGATACGCGGTGCCATAAAACGTGAATGGATTTCATAGAGGTTCCCTGTTGGTTTAAAGGATTTGATCGCTGTAGCGTTTACGGGGGCGGAACATCGGCAAAATAATGGCCAATAGCATGCCCGCGAGCAATAAAGCGATTGCGTACAAACCATGACTAATGGTTTGATCGCTACGCAAGTTGTCGTTTTCAGCCTTTAGAGCATCGTGCTGAGTCATTAATACTTCGTGCTCGGCTAGCAAATCGCGATAGCGCGTGCTGAGGTTAACCGCATCTTCGGACAGAATTTTGAGGTTTTGATACTCGGTGCTTAGGCTTGAGTGCTCGTTTTGCACATGGCTACTGATTTTTTGCAGTTCCTCGTGGGCTTTTTGCAGCGCTGCCAACTCTTGCGTTTTGGCCGCCAATGTCGCTTCGGCTTGCGCTTGTTTTGCCCGCGCCGCCTCTAGCTGAGCCTCGGCGATAGGTGAGGCCTGCAGATACTGCTTTCGAATCCAGCCTTCGGCGCCAGAGGCCAGTTTTATTTGCGCCCAGTCGCCGGGCGGCTCGTCCAAGATCTGTAGGCGTGTGCCGCTGCGAACACGGGAGTTGATAATGCGGTATTCATTGCCCGGACCGGAGCGCATGGGCACCATGAGACTATCGGTGATATAGCGGGTTTGAGCCCAAGTATTGTTGGCGGCAAGGCTACACAAACAGAGTGCGCACACTGCAAATAGTTTTGAAATCAAGGTCTAGCTCTCCGTTAAGGCAGCACTTTTTTAAAGGGTTTCACGGTGACGCTGGCGTACACACCGGCGGCGACGTAGGGGTCGGCCTTGGCCCAGGCTTGGGCCTCGGCTAAGTCGGCAAACTCGGCAATCACCAAGCTGCCAGTGAAGCCAGCGCTAGCGTCGCCATCGTCAGAGGCCGGATGAGGGCCAGCCAAAAGTAGCCGACCTTGTGCCTTTAGGCTTTCTAGGCGTTCGAGGTGATGCGGGCGTGCTTGCTGGCGCAGCGGCAAGCTATTTTCAACATCTTCACTTAAGATGGCGTAGTACATGGCAAGTCCTTAACCGTATTAGTTGTCGTTTTCTGGATGAATCAAAATGTCATCCAGCGATAAACCGGTCAGCATTTTAAGCTGCCGAAAGAGATAAAACATCGCACCAATAAAGACAATCATGGTGGGAATGGTAATTACCGGAAAGCTCATCGCGGTCATTTTGCCGAGCTCGGCGTTAAACGCTTCGCTGCCGGGTTCGCTGACCAATAAAAACTTAGCCAGCCCGTAGTTGAGCACTGACGAGAGAAAAAACGATGCCGCCAGCATTAACGACGCATTGGTTAGCGTTCGCTCGAAACCACTGCGACATTGCCGTTCATCTACGGCGCGCTGAATTTTATCAACTTGCATTAGCGTAGGATTCAGCATAAAGGTTTTAACTAACGGAAAGCGCGTTTTTAACGACCCGAGCACCGCCAGGCCAAATAGCGCGGGAATGGCCGCTTCTTTGATGGCGATATAGTCGGGGGGCAGTTTTAATAGTGTCATGCCTCCGGTTAACATGACGCTAACAACGCCAAGCGCCGAGAAAAAATTGAGTTTGCGGGTTTTTAGGTAATCGAGCACGCCATAGCCGATGGGGAAGGCAAGTGCCACAAGAAGTGCAAGAGTTGGCCCGAGCCTAGCTTCGCCACTGAGCTTCATTAGTATCAGCGTTGGAATAACAACGTTAATAATGATATTGGCCCACATATTTTCTTTTTTGGGCGGCGCATTGTTGTTACGTGATGATGTGTCCGGCGTGGTATTGTCAGTCATTGCCTGCTCAGTTGAGTTAGTTAATCCGATGTTGGCGGCCGCTAGCCTATAGCATCTAACGCGTTTGTTTTAGCACGAATTAATCATGCACGGCATGAGGAGTATTAAGTGATTGCAGATTTACATACCCACACTACCGCTTCGGACGGTATTTTAAGGCCTGATGAGCTGGTGTCGAGGGCTAAGTTGCACGGTGTGGATTTGCTCGCAATTACGGATCACGATACGCTTGCCGGCTTGCCGCTGGCCCAAGAGGTTGCTAACGCCAGTGACATCACCTTGGTGGCGGGAATAGAGCTATCGTGTCTATGGCAGGGCAGAGGTATTCATATTGTTGGTTTGAATGTCGATGTAGCATGCCCAACACTCAATGCAGGCGTCGTGCAGCAAGGCGCCGTACGTGAAAAACGCGCCCGCATAATTGCCGAGCGCCTCGAAAAGGCGGGTATCACTGGCGCTTACGAGGGCGCAAAAGCCATCGCCGGCGAAGCCGAATTAGGGCGCCCGCACTTTGCGCAATTTTTGCTCGCTACCGGTGCCGTTCGCTCGGCGGAGCAGGCCTTTAAACGCTATTTGGGCGCCGGCAAGCTTGGCGATGTCAAACAAGACTGGCCCAGTATTGAACAGGCGGTAGCCTGGGTTCATGCGGCCGGCGGCCGCGCCGTGGTGGCTCACCCGGTAAAATATAAGTTGACGCGAACAAAGTTGCGTGAGTTATTAGCGGACTTTAAAGCCTGTGGTGGTGACGCTTTAGAAGTAATTAGCGGCTTGCAGACGCCTAATATTACGCGTGATATGGGCCTGCTGTGTCGACAATTCGAGCTACTGGCCAGTTGCGGCAGTGACTTCCACAGTCCAAACTTCGGCTGGCAAGCGCTAGGAGGCTTTGGCAAACTAGCATCTGAATTAACCCCAGTTTGGCACGATTGGCGTATCGCATCATAGCGTGTTAGGTAGGGTCGCCAGTGCCCAGACGGGCGTATTGAATAGAGTCACGCCGCCAAGTCGCGGCGTGTAAGGCTAAGCGAATATGACAAAAATTATTACGATACACCCCGAAAATCCGCAACAACGATTAATCGAGCAAGTTGTCGAGGTGGTGCGCTCTGGTGGGCTCATCGCTTACCCAACCGACTCCGCCTATGCGCTGGGTTGCCATATCGGCGACAAAATGGCGCTGGATCGCATTCGCGCAATTCGGCAATTGGATAAGCACAAAAACTTTACCTTGGTGTGCCGCGATTTATCCGAGTTGGCCACTTACGCCAAGGTGACCAACAGCGATTTTCGTTTGTTAAAAAGCCACACACCGGGGGCCTACACCTTTATTTTAAATGCCACGCCCGAAGTGCCGCGCCGTTTAATGCACCCCAAGCGCAAAACCATTGGCATGCGCGTGCCCAACAACCCCATTGCGCTCGCCATTATGGAAACCCTTGGCGAGCCGATTATGTCGAGCTCACTGATTTTGCCTGGCGATGATGCGCCACTTACCGACCCCTACGATATTAAAGACTCACTCAACCACCAAATAGAGCTAGTGATTGACGGCGGCTTCTGCGGGCTCGATGCAACCAGCGTTATCGATATGACCGGGGACGAACCGGCAATACAGCGCCGCGGATGTGGTGATGTTAGCGCATTTGAATAGCTGTTTTGATCAACGCCCGCGCAGGCTAAAGCGCTAAACGACAGCAACAATTACTACAATCATAACGTTGACCCAGTTCTAATTTATGTCCGACTATAACGCTCAAGATATTGAAGTCCTAACGGGCCTCGACCCCGTAAAAAAACGCCCTGGAATGTACACCGACACCCAGCGTCCGAACCATTTGGCCCAAGAGGTTATTGATAACAGCGTTGATGAAGCCTTGGCCGGTCACGCTTCGCGCATTGAAGTGTGTTTGCACAAGGACCATTCCTTGACTGTATCGGACGATGGCCGCGGCATGCCCGTCGATATACACCCCGAGCAGGGCAAGCCTGGGGTCGAAGTTATTTTGTCGACGCTGCATGCTGGCGGGAAGTTTTCTAACAAAAACTATCAGTTTTCGGGCGGCCTTCACGGCGTGGGCATTTCTGTTGTCAACGCCTTAACCGAGCAACTGGTCGTCGAAATTAAACGCGACGGCAAGGTCCATCAAATCACCTTTAGCAATGGTGAAAAGACCTCGGAGTTGCGGGTTATAGACACCTGCGGCAAGCGCAATACGGGCACCAAGGTGAGCTTTTTACCCAACCCGAGCTATTTTGATTCGGCCAAGTTTTCGGTCTCGCGCATGCGCCACGTGTTGCGCGCGAAAGCCGTTTTGTGCCCCGGCTTGCGTGTGATCTTTATTGATGAGACCAGTGGTGACAAAGACGAATGGTATTACGAAGATGGTTTAAAGGATTATCTAGCGGCGACAACTCAGGGTTACGAGTGCGCGCCGGCAGTGCCTTTTGTCGGCCAGTTTGTCGGCAAAACCGAAGCCGTTGATTGGGCTGTGCAATGGTTAGTCGACGGTGGCGAGTGCGTTCAAGAGAGTTATGTTAACTTGATCCCAACGGCCCAAGGCGGTACCCACGTCAATGGCCTACGCACGGGCTTGCTCGATGCGATGCGTGAATTTTGCGAAATTCGCAATTTGCTACCGCGTGGCGTTAAGCTTGCGCCCGACGATATTTGGGCGGGCTGTGCCTACGTGCTGTCGTCTAAGCTCGCTGACCCTCAGTTTTCGGGCCAAACCAAAGAGCGCCTATCGTCCCGGGAAGCCGCTGCGTTTGTCGCCGGGGTTGCCAAAGACGCCTTTAGCTTATGGCTAAATCAGCACACCGCGGAGGCCGACCAGCTCGCCGAGTTCTGCATTAATAATGCCCAAAAGCGCGTGCGCTCAGCTAAAAAGGTCGCCCGTAAAAAAGTCACCCAAGGCCCAGCATTGCCCGGCAAACTGGCGGACTGCTCAAGTGATGACCCGGTGCGAGGTGAATTATTTTTAGTGGAAGGGGACTCGGCCGGTGGTAGTGCTAAGCAAGCACGCGACCGCGAAAATCAAGCCATCATGCCCTTGCGCGGGAAAATCCTAAACACCTGGGAGGTCGACAGCCAAGAAGTGCTCGCCTCTCAAGAGGTACACGATATTTCTGTGGCGCTAGGTATCGACCCGGGCAATCCCAATATTGACGGCTTGCGATACCATAAAATCTGCATTCTCGCCGATGCCGACTCCGATGGTTTGCACATTGCAACCTTGCTGTGCGCGCTATTCTTCCAGCACTTTCCTGCCCTGGTGCGGGCAGGTCATGTTTTTGTGGCTATGCCGCCGCTGTATCGCATCGATATTGGCCAAGACGTGTATTACGCATTGGACGAAAGTGAAAAACAGGGCATCTTGGACCGTATTGTCGCGGAGAAGAAAAAGGGCAAGGTCAATGTGCAACGCTTTAAAGGTTTGGGTGAAATGAACCCGCTGCAGTTGCGAGAAACCACCATGAGCGCCGACACTCGCCGCTTGGTGCAACTGAGTATCGACAACGAAGACGAGGTGCGCCAAATGATGGATATGCTATTAGCGAAAAAACGATCGGCAGACCGCAAAGTGTGGCTAGAAAGCAAGGGCGATTTAGCCGATGTGGTGTTATAAGGTCGCGTTGCCGTGTTAAGCCTGTTAGGTCGCGACCCCAGGCTGTTGTGGTGGCTGCCCACTGCTATTGCCATACTGTTTAGCTGGCCACTGCTAAGTTATGCCGGCGAGGTAAAAGTGGCGGTTGCATCCAACTTTATGCAGCCGATGAAAGAAATTGCCACTCAGTTTGAGCGAGACACGCGTCACAGCGTGGTATTGGCTTTTGGCTCGTCCGGTAAGTTTTATGCGCAAATTAACCACGGCGCACCCTTCGACGTGTTGTTATCGGCGGATCAGGCCAAGCCCAGCGCGCTAAGCGCCAGTGGCTTAGCTGTAGCTGATTCACAATTCACCTATGCCTTGGGCGCTATCGTGCTGTGGTCTGCGACACCCAAGGACGGAGCGGACCTGCTAGCCGATCTAAAGGCGGGCCAGTTTAACAAGCTTGCATTTGCGAATCCAAAATTGGCACCTTATGGCGCTGCCGCCCTCGAGGTGCTTCAGCACCTAAGCCTACAAGCGGCGACCCAGCCCAAGTGGGTGCAAGGCGAGAATATCGCGCAAACCTATCAGTTTGTTCGCACGGGCAATGCCGATTTAGGGTTTGTGGCGCGCGCGCAACTTGCGCCGGAAGATCTCGCTTTCGCATGGTCGGTGCCGAAGAGCTTCTATGGGCCTATCCGCCAAGATGCGGTTTTGTTGCAACGAGGTGCGGCAAATCCTGCCGCATCCGAGCTAATGCGTTACCTGCGCTCCGATGCGGTTAAGGCCATTTTAAAGAAGTACGGTTATGACGCCGACGCATAGCAAAGGGTAATAACGCAGCATGCCATTTTCTGAGGCGGATATCGGCGCTATCTGGTTAACCCTGCGTCTCGCGACGACGGTAACCCTTATTTTATTGCTGTTAGGCACGCCGCTGGCTTGGTGGCTGGCAAGAACATCATCTTGGCTAAAAGGCCCAATTGCAGCCTTGGTTGCCTTGCCTTTAGTTTTACCGCCGACAGTGCTGGGTTTTTATTTATTGTTGGTGATGGGGCCAAGCGGACCGGTCGGTCAAATGACCGAGGCGCTCGGGCTTGGTTTGTTGCCTTTTACTTTTTGGGGCTTGGTCGTGGCGTCGGTGTTTTATTCGCTACCGTTTGTGGTACAGCCCATTCAAAATGCCATGGAAGCTATTGGCGACCGTCCGCTCGAAGTGGCGGCAACGCTCGGCGCGGGCCCTTGGGATCGCTTTTTCTCGGTGGTATTGCCACTAGCGAAACCGGGTTTTGTGACCGCAGCGGTGCTCGGTTTTGCGCATACGGTCGGAGAATTTGGCGTCGTTTTGATGATCGGTGGCAATATTCCCGATGAAACCCGAGTTGTTTCCGTACAGATGTACGACCATGTTGAGGCCTTGGAATACACTCAGGCGCACTATTTAGCCGGCGCGATGGTGATATTTTCTTTTGTGGTGTTGTTGAGCCTTTACGGGTTTCAACGGCACTCGCGCATTGGCTTAATCGCCGGTCGCAGTGGGCGGGCGCGTTAATACTTGCAAAGGTACAGTCATGGCTATGACGTTGGAAAAAACGAGTGCCAGCAGCGATTGGCTTACGCCGATACAGGCACGCTTTAAACATTGTTATTCAGGGGCGTCAGCGCAGTCGTCATTTTTGCTCGATGTTGACCTTAGTTTGCCCGGCAAAGGGATTACCGCGCTTTTTGGGCCTTCAGGCTCCGGTAAAACAACGTTATTGCGCTGCCTTGCCGGGTTGGAAACAGCCGAGCAGGGCGAGCTGGTTGTCGCAGGCGAGCTTTGGCAGCGCAATAACGTTGTAATGCCCACCCACAAGCGTCCGTTGAGCTACGTGTTCCAAGAGTCCAGCCTGTTACCGCATCTGACGGCCTTGGCCAATATTCAATACGCCATTAAGCGAGCACAGGCTCGTGTGTCCGCTGGCGAAATCGATCGCATTGTCGACCTGATGGGGCTTGCGCCCTTGTTGCACCAGCTTCCTCAGCAGTTATCAGGCGGAGAACGGCAACGGGTTGCCATGGCACGTGCTTTGGTCACGCGGCCGCGCCTGCTACTCATGGATGAGCCTTTGGCATCGCTGGACACTGCCCGCAAACAGGAAATTTTGCCGTACTTGCTGCAGCTGCGCGAAAGCTGCGATAGCCCTATTATTTATGTCAGCCACTCGGTGGATGAGGTGGCGCAACTTGCCGATTTTGTCGTGGCGTTAAAAGCTGGGGCCGTGGTGGCGAAGGGCACCGTGACCGAGGTGTTTTCGGATATTCACTTTTCAGCGCTGTTGGCACACGAAACTGGCGCCGTGTTGCACGGGGTGATCACCGAGCGAGATCACCGCTGGGGCCTTATGTGCGTAGCGTTTAATGGCGGCACCTTGTGGTTGCGCGATAGCGGTGGCGATACCACAACCGGTCAGCCGGTGCGGCTGCGCATTCTCGCACGGGATATCAGCCTCGCGTTGAGCAACCACTGCGACACCAGCATTATCAACCGGCTTCAAGCTATCGTGACCGAGTTGGTCGCAGAACCCAATGGCGCAATGGCTTTGGTAAAGGTTAAAGCGGGGGCGTGTCAGTTGTTAGCGAGGCTTACGCGAAAGTCCGTTCACGATATGGGACTTGAGGTGGGAAAACCCGTTTGGGCGCAAGTTAAATCGGCGGCGATCATGTAGCTTCGCCGCGACGCCCTCTATTGGTTGGGCGACTTATTGGCAGGGCGACTCCAGCGAGTGAAAGTCGCCCTAAAAAACCGTTAGCTGTCAGCTTTACTTAGGCAAGCGGCGGTATCGCAGCTGATTTGGTGGTTCATGTCGAGCGCTGGCGATGCACTAGTGGTTCTTCCGACGACGACGGCCGGAACACCGGCCACGGTGGTTTGAGGCTCCACCGCTTTTAATACCACGCTGCCGGCGCCAATTTTCGCGTTGGCGCCAATCTCGATATTGCCGAGAATTTTAGCGCCCGCGCTAATCAGCACGCCGTGGCGCACTTTCGGGTGTCGATCGCCGACCTCTTTGCCGGTACCGCCGAGCGTAACCTCTTGCATTATCGATACGTCATCTTCCACAACCGTGGTCTCGCCAATGACGATGCCCGTGGCATGGTCGAGCATAATACCTTTGCCCAGCTGTGCTGCGGGGTGAATATCGACACTGTAAGTGATGGCGATTCGGCTTTGAAGAAAGAGCGCAAGGCACTTGCGGTTTTGGCGCCACAACCAATGCGCGATGCGGTAACTTTGCAGGGCCTGAAAGCCTTTAAAGTACAGCAGAGGGTATAAGTAGCTGTCGCAGGCGGAGTCGCGATCAAAAACGGCGTGTAAATCGGCGCGCACGGCGGCGCCAATACTGGGGTCGCTGCTGAAGGCCTGCTCGATAAGCTCACGCACCTGCAAATCCGAGATTTCCGAGCTGCCTAGCTTATTCGCAAGATGGTAGCTTAATGCGGCTTCGAGGGTGTCGTGGTTCAGCACAGTTGCGTGTAGGAAGCTGGCTAGCGCCGGCTCTGCCGCCGCTTGATCGCGTGTCTCAGCAAGAATGGTTTGCCACAGCGTGTCATTGGTTGGCATTGATGCTCCTTTTGATGGGCAAGCTAAGCTTGTGGAAACGCGCGTGCTTAGCTTGCTTGATATCGTGAAAGAAACCTGAGCTAACAGGTTTAGCTATCGACATTATTGGGGTGCGGG
Organism: Marinagarivorans sp.; assembly: GCA_036554385.1. Taxonomy (GTDB): domain Bacteria; phylum Pseudomonadota; class Gammaproteobacteria; order Pseudomonadales; family Cellvibrionaceae; genus Marinagarivorans. Next base: position 28,579 of record DATBNJ010000094.1, read on the forward strand.
GCTTAAAAATCCACCCTCGTTGTTATGAGCGCCAATATTAGGAATTGTTATTTATAGGTTCGCTGTTATTTCTTTAATGCGGTTATAACAGAATTGTGTTGTTAGCTAAAAAGTTTTTGTTTTTCAATGCCTTAGGATT
>DATBNJ010000099.1:0-6876 GCA_036554385.1 Marinagarivorans sp.
GGATTTCGGTTTAACTTTTCGCCAAATGACAGGGGAGTTTGTTGAGTCAACTTTCTATGAAAGACTTCCGCCCAGCGAACTGGGAGGATCATGTAGCGGCGCAAACCTTGAAACCGCTTCAAATGGTTTTTGCCTAATTCCACCGCAATCTCAAACTACCGATATTGATTTAATAGCTCCCATGCTTTACACCGATATTCGGTTTGATTTGCCACTGTCAGGCTTTTTTGTCGGTGGCACGGCGAAAGCGATTGCTTACGATGGCAACGAAGTGACTGACTTAGCGATCGAGGGCGGTTATATGTTCGATATGACGGTCTTAGATATTGGGCTCGCGCTAGGTTATCGACGTTCAAGCCTCAAAGCAGATGACCTAGAAGGCTTATACTCGGACGCCACTTTAGACGGCTTCTACACCAGTTTAAAAGTGCACTTTTAAACACTACTCACTACTGAGCTTGCTCCTCTTGGGCTAACACAGCCGCTTCGGCGGCTTCTGCCGTTGCCTCGGCTTGCGCCTCGTCTTTGCTCTCCAGCCAATAATAACTTGCGCGATTCCAGCGCGCTGCCGTCTGAAAACGATAATAGGCGAGGTGCTTGGGGTTATCCTCCGACGCTTGCTCTTTTGTGACAAGATTTTGTGCCACGCGCGCGGATCGCTGCCAAGCTAGTGCAGCCGCTTTGTTATCCCCCTCTCCCGCGTAGGCCGATGCCACATGCTCACTCAGCTGACTCGCACTCCTTAAAATGCGCATCGCTAATAATCGATAAGCCTTTTGCCCTTTGTCGGTATCGGCATTATTAAATTTACCCCATAGCATTTCACCGTAAGCTTCGAACTCTTTGAGCACATCCGCAAGCTCGAGTCGATAATCGCGCCATAGTGCTTGCGCCTCGGCATCACCCTTGCGCTGTCGCTCGCCCTCTGCAGCTTTGTACTGGGTCAAATACAGGCGCTCAATGTTTTTATCCAAAAGCTTATGGACTTGTAAAGCATCGCCGTAGAATGCGCGCTCTTCACGGTAGCGCACATTGTCGAGATCATCTTTTACCGACCAAAGGAGCATAACCACTTGTCGATTATGCTGGGTAAGCGTTTGCAGCGTTATAGAGGGTACCTCAGGGCGCGGACTCAGTATCGCAACGGGCGACGCATCCGGCCCTTGCAAGCCGCAATATTGCGTGGGCTTGCCATCGTTGTCAGCACAAATCGCCTTGATTTCCCGCTCGGCCGCCAAACACTTTTGCTGCCAACTCACCGACGATATCGCCTTGCAATCACAATCGACAGCAGGGCAATGACCTTCCTTATCAGGCTCGGTTTGCACATGCGATGCTGAGCCTGAACGAAGAGTCGAATCATCCGGCTGCTCTTCTTGGGCCTGTATATTGAGGCTTATTATAGCCGCGACGAGGACCACCCTAACCCTATACGCCCTAAGATGTTGAGCGACACGAGCCATAAGAGAGTGACTTGTGCACATACGAAAACCTTTTTGAGTCATTTAAACACTGCGGAATCGCTAAAAGCGCCAATAAATTGTGCTTTTAGAGGTATTTTAGATAAAAGGTAAAGTATACGCCAAAAATGGATCGTAACGTGATCAGGCATTGCACTGCGCCTCAGCGCGACAAGGGACGGACGGCATGCTAACTAACGCGACGGCAAAGGCAAGCGCGGCTATTAAAGCTGCGACCACAAAGGTGACGCTACCACCCCAATGCCACAACCAGCCTGCCATATAGGTACCTACCGCAGCGCCGGCGCCAAATCCGACGGCGCTGTATAACGCTTGCCCGCGCCCTTGCAGCGATTCGCCAAAATAGGTTCTCACCAACGTCATGGCAACGGCGTGCACTAAACCAAAGGTAAATGCATGTCCCAGCTGCACCAATACAAGCAGTAACACGCTATTTGGCACCAAGCCAATCACCAACCAACGAATGGATGCGATCGCAAAACACAGTAAGAGACAATGTTTTAGCCCCCACCGAGCGAAAATACGGGGCACGTAGATAAACAGAACAATTTCGGCGACCACGCCGACACTCCAAAGCGCGCTGATAACCGTTCGACTATAGCCATTATCCTGGAGGTGTAGCGTGAAAAAACCGTAGTAAACGCCGTGGCTTATCTGCAGCAAAAATACGGCGACGAAAAAACCCGCCACCGTTGGCTTACGCAACACCGCCCAGAGGTTACCACCTCCTCGAATGATCTGAGTGGGCCTGGGAACCGGCGGCAGCAGGCAAATGGCAAGCGCCACAGTGCCCAGCCCCACCATCAAGCACCACGGTAACAAGTCGATAGACGCGCGATCAAATAACAGCCCCAAAGCCAGCACCATCACAATAAAACCGACCGAGCCCCACAGTCGAATACGACTGTAAAGCGACTCGCGCTGGGCCCCTAAATGGCTGAGCGTTAAGCCTTCAAATTGGGGCAGGACGGCATTCCAGAAAAAGCTGAACACAAAAGAGGCGATCATCAGCACCCAAAAGTCTTGCGAAAACAGCAACGCAACAAAACTCACTAAGGCACCAAAAACGCCCAACCGAGCAACCCGCAGAGGCTGCCCCGAAGCATCCGCAAGCGCACCCCACACATAAGGCGCCAGCAAGCGGGTAATCATGGGAATAGCGGCTAAGAAGCCAATAACATGGGGCGCAAAGCCAATATTATCGAGGTAGGCGCTCCAATACGGCGATAAGCCGCCAATAACGGCAAAATAACCGAAATAAACCGCACTTAAACGCCAGTAAGGTGTACCTGAAATCAACCCACAACGCCGGGCACAACGGGTGCTACCGCAGGATTGGCGCCGTTTTGCCCCCGTTGCCTTAAGGCGTGATCAAGGAGCACTATCGCCAGCATAGCCTCGGCAATCGGCGTTGCGCGAATCCCTACACACGGGTCGTGTCGGCCCGTGGTAATAATTTCCGCCGCCTCGCCCTTCACGTCGACACTGCGCCCTGGTAGCCTGAGGCTGGAGGTAGGCTTAAGCGCTATGTGGGCAATAATATCCTGTCCCGAAGAAATCCCGCCGAGCACGCCACCTGCATGGTTACTTAAAAAGCCTTCGGGTGTCATTTCATCGCGATGCTGCGTGCCCTTCTGGGCTACTGCGTCAAAACCGTCGCCAATTTCAACCCCTTTTACGGCATTGATGCCCATTAAAGCATGAGCAATATCGGCATCTAAACGATCGAATACTGGCTCGCCCCAACCCGCTGGCACACCTTTGGCTACCACGGTAATTTTTGCACCAATCGAATCGCCCTCTTTGCGCAGTGCGTCCATGTAAGCTTCCATTGCTGGCACCTTAGAGGCATCTGGGCAGAAGAAGGGGTTGTTATGAATTTCATGCCAATCGACCGAATCGATACCGATAGGCCCCAATTGGCTTAAGTAGCCCGCCACCTCAACGCCAAACTGGGCCTTTAATACTTTTTTGGCCAGTGCACCGGCCGCAACACGCATCGCGGTTTCTCGGGCCGAAGAACGGCCACCGCCGCGGTAATCACGGATACCGTATTTATGATGGTAGGTATAGTCGGCGTGCGCCGGCCGAAACTGATCTTTGATTTTGCCGTAATCTTTCGAGCGCTGGTCAGTATTGCGAATCACCATACCAATCGAGGTGCCCGTCGTTTTTCCTTCAAACACGCCGGACAGTATTTCGACCTCATCCGCTTCACGCCGCTGAGTGGTATGGCGAGACGTACCGGGCTTGCGGCGATCCAGATCCACCTGCAAATCAGCCTCGCTAAGGGCAATACCCGGAGGGCATCCGTCAACGATAGCGCCTAGAGCTAAGCCATGGCTTTCGCCAAACGTTGTGACCGTGAAAAGTTTTCCAATGGTATTGCCCGACATAAATAACAACCTTGCTCGGCGCTTGGCGGCCGATCACTAAATTTGATGAATAAACGACAAAGGCTGCGGATTATACGCAATAAGCGAATGCTGTGCCCGCTTTGACGCCACAGAGATTCGAGCGCCAACTCGTTGTTATGCCGAAGCGAAAGCGTATTTCGCGGCGCTTTGCCAAGCCCTAGTCAAGATGGACTTTTTATCGTCCACAAAAAACACGGCAGGCACGCAAAGTGACAAAGCCAATGTTTGGGCCTGTAGTGATGGGAGGGGTTAAACGATAGGCTTGCCGCAGCCAGCATCTGATCCAACCCATAATTCCCCCCTTATTGCCTTACCTGTGCATGCACTAGCATGTGAAGTGCTTGGCAATTCTTACTAAAAATCGAACATACGTATCAATACGTGAGCCAAACAGCCAAAAATGCATAAGTTTCGGTTTAAAATCACCAATGATAACGATTACATTCATTTTTTGAGGGTCCCTAATGCGCCGTTCACTCTTTCTCGCATTCAGCGCAACGATGCTAAGCGCCTGTGTAGCAACGCCTAATGACGAAAGCTCCAGCTCGTCAACAGCGGCTAGCTCTGAACCCACAGCTAGTTCAAGCGCGGCAACACAAAGCTCCAACCCAGCATCCAGCTCAAGCGCACCCAACATGGGGTCCAGTAGTTCATCCGCGGCGCTCACCTTTCCTGCAGGCGACGCCAGTCGCGGGCGCATTTATTATACCGACAGCTACAAAAACGACGCCTTGAACTGCACCACATGCCATGGCGAAGATGGTAACGGCACCGTCGCTAAAATCACCGCCGGCAAAGCCAGTTATAACTTCAGTAAAGACGAACTCGGCGATATGCCCCTAGCCGAATACATTTATCGTTATATGCCAGATGCCGCAGACCTAGGCCGTTGCGACGAGCAGTGCGCCGCCGATATTGCCGCATACATCAATAGCTGGACAACGCAAAGCTCCAGCTCGGCACCGTCGCTGGTCTACAAAGGCAATATCTGTGATGACCGCATTACCTACGGTGCTCGCCAACTGAAACTGCTAACCCGCAATGAATACCAAAACACCATGGAAGATTTGGTGGGCATTAATTTTGAAGTCAGCAAAAACTTGCCAGACGACACCTACATTCACGGTTTCAGTAACAATATTGGCGCCAGCGTTACGCAGGTCCACGTCGATAGTTACCTGACCTCAGCAGAGGAAATCGCAAGCTGGTCAAAAGCGCGCGGCTTCGAAGGCGTAGTCGATTGCAACGGCTTAAGCCCAGAGCAATGCGCACAAGCCTTTACCTCGGGGTTCGCAAAAAACGCCTTCCGCCGGCCCCTCAGTAAAGACGAGGTTACTGCGATTACCAGCTTATTCGGCGACGGCTTCACCGATGGCGACGTTAACAACGGTATCGAAATGGCGCTCACCTCAGTGCTTTCTGCGCCTGCTTTCCTCTATCGCTCCGAGCAAGGCGTTGCGGTTTCGCAAGGCGAATACGATGGCAGCCAATACGAATTTACCGGCACTGTGACCGAGCTAAAAGCCACCGATTTACAGCACAACTTTGGCGAACCGGGCGACCTCGACGGCGCTTGGAAAGTGCGCTCGCGCGATCGCCAAGAAGCCAAACTGGAAAAACACCTCAGCTACACCGGCGCTGGCACGCTAATGGAAATCACCGTTAAAGGCACCACCATCGGTGGCACCGTGCCCAAAATGACTGTCGCGGTAAACAGCTTTTCGCACGAAGTTTTGGTCGATTGGGACGAATACCGCACGATTAAGGTTTACTTCCCCGGCATTACTGGCCATCACGGCACGCGCATCGCACTGGATATCCGCAGCCAGAATTACGACGAATCCTATATTGAGGTACACACCATCAATTACGGCGAAGCGGCGCTTTTGGCCAATGCGCCTGATCTCGACGCTTACGCCTTAACGCCCTACGAGATCGCCACCTACTTGGCCTATACCTATACGGGCAGCACACCCGACGCCACATTAATGGCCGCGGCAGAAAATAACTTGCTCTCAAGCGACGAACAAATCGCCGAACAGGTGGGCCGCCTGCTTGAATCACCGCGCGCCAAGGCGCACCTCGGTGATTTTGCCGCGCAATGGTTAGGTACCGACGACGCCTTAACAGAAGCCAAAGACCCTGCCAAATACCCCGAATTAACCGAACAGATTCGCCAAGCCATGGTGCAAGAAGTTCGCGAGCTTTTTGCCCACGTAGCCCTAGATGACAGCCAATCGATCGAGCAGTTTTTTGCCGCCGATTATACCTTTGTCAACGCCACGCTGGCCGACTACTACGGGTTAAGCGGCGTCAATGGTAGCGGCTTTACCAAAGTCAACGGCGGCGCCACACGGGGCGGCATACTGACAACAGGCGCGTTTATGACCGCCTATGGTAACAATGACGAAACTTCGCCTATCCGTCGCGCAGCGGCGGTACGTGAACGCTTGTTATGCCAAGATATTCCGCCGCCCCCACCGGGCGTAGTGGTCGATCGCGAGGCGGCGGCATTAGAGCTTGCCACCCGCTGGGAAGCCGGCGAAATAAGCAACCGCGAGCGCTACCACGAGCTCACCAAAGAAGGCTCGTGTCAGTCCTGCCACAAAGAAATCATCAACCCGCTCGGCTTCGGCATGGAAGATTACGACACCATTGGTCGCCACCAACACATCGACCGCAACGGCTTGATGGTTGACGCGACCGGCGAACTCATCGGTTTAAGCACCGTGGGCGACGGCGGCCAGCTCTCGTTTTTTGGCGCCAAAGAGCTTTCGCACTCGCTAGCTGAGCTGGACACAGCTAAGCATTGTTTTGCGCAAAACCTTTTCCGCTTTGCGATGGGGACAGGGCAAGCCGTGATCGATGAAAACAACGAGGATCTCGGTGCGTTAACGGAGCAAGAGCGCTTGGACTACAGCTGTTCCATCGACGATATCACCGCCGCCATGATTGCTGCGGACAATAACCCTAAAGAA
>DATBNJ010000123.1:0-10117 GCA_036554385.1 Marinagarivorans sp.
TCTCGCTTTTGACCCCGCCTGGCCAGTGTTAAAAAATGCCGAAGCGGCCCTGCTCGTTGACGATTTAGATTTGGCCGTAACCATCGACGAGGGTGAATTACTTGGCAATAGGCTTCGAAACGGCCGAGTGAATTTAGTAAAAACGGCAGATGATAAACCGGCGCTTTCGATTACCGGCGACGCCAGTGGCGATGCACGAGACGCGCTCGCACTGCTGCGTGCCAGCCCTGTTAACGCCGCCGCTGGCGAAGCCCTTTCGCAGTTTAATGCCTCTGGCGATTACACCGGCAGCGTGGAATTGTTTATTCCGCTTGAAGGTGGCTTAGAAGGCGGCTGGCAAGATATTCGCGCACAAGTAGACGGCGGCGTATTTGAATTACCGAATCTAAATTTAACGTTTAATGACCTTAAAACGGATATTCACTATCACTCGGAAAAGGGCTTAACTGCAAAGTCCATAGCGGCGACCTTGTGGCAACAGCCAGTGAATGGCAGCTTGTCGACATCGCGCGATAAGCTGGGGCGAACACTGGCGTTAACGTTTGAGGGGCGTGCTGCCATGGACGAGGTGCGCAACTGGCTGCCGCGGCCCCTCTTTAATTATTTGCAAGGCAGCACGGATATCAGCGGACGGCTAAAGCTCCCCTTTGACCACCCAGAGCAGGGCATCGAGCTGGCCCTGAGCTCGCAGCTCGAGGGTGTCTCACTCGACTTCCCCGCGCCTTATCAAAAGGCCGCAAGCACTGCGCAAGCCTTAACGCTTAACTATCAAGCACCGAGGCAATCGGATAAAAGCTATCTCGATATAGACGTATCGAACGTCAACGCGCGATTGATGTTAGCGCAAAGCCAATTATTAGCGATGGATATCGGCTTCGGCGAGCGCAGCCAGCTGCGCGAAGGCAGCTTGCGCTTGCACGGCAACCTGGGGCATATCGACGCCCGCGAGTGGGGCGATTTCACCCTTCAGTATATTGATTTGCTCACCCAAGCTAGGGCCAATCCAAATAATGCTGGCGGAGACCTTGCGCCAGTGGTCGCAGAGCCATCTCCGGGCGCCGTTGCACCTATTTTATCGTTGGGTTTACGCGCCGACAGTATGACTCTGGGCAATCTAACCATTGATGATGTCGCTTTGTGGGGCCGAGAGCTTGAAGACTCTTGGTACTTTGACTTGGAAACCCCTAAAGCGGTTGCCAGTTACCAACGTTTTGATAATGGCGATCCGTCCAAACTGAATTTTGAGTTTTTGCATTTGCCGAAGCCCGAAACGAGCGACCCAACTCGGCCGCAACAAAGTTTTCTTGCCAATACGGCGCTCGAGCACTTAGAGCCGATGGATGTCAGTATTGATGAGCTCGCCTTTGGTGGCCAAGGCTGGGGGCATGTGGCATTCGACTACCGCCCTCAGTCTCGCGGCCTGGTTGCCAAACGCATACGTGGCAATATTCGCGGTTTAAAAACCACCGATGGAACACTCGCCATTTATAAAGGCAATAGCAACCAATGGGAAACCAGCTTTAGTGGCAAGGTGAAAACAGCCGATGTTGGTAATGTTTTAGCAAACTTTAGTTACCCGCGCGCTTTGATTAGTGAGTCGGCATTATTTGATGTGAGCTTAAACTGGCCAGGCCATCCCGACCAGCTCGATTTAAATAATCTAGCGGGCACGGTCGATTTAAATATGCTTAACGGGCATTTTATTCAAGGTGATACGGGCGATGACCGCTCGCTATTAAAACTTATTTCGTTGTTAAATTTTGATACGCTTGTGCGGCGACTGCGATTAGACTTTTCCGACCTTAGCCCCGAAGGCTTAAGCTACGACCGTGTGGAAGGTAAGCTATTTTTTGAAAATCAAAAAGTGATCATTAAATCGGATAACCCTTTAATGGTGGATACCACCTCGGCCGATTTACAGCTGGTAGGCGATATTTATTTACTGGAGCAAACCATTGATAGCCAATTGGTTGCGACTCTGCCCATTGCGGGCAATTTGGCCGTCGCCGCTGCATTAACCGCGGGCCTTCCGGCTGCGGTGGGTGTTTACGTTGTGGGCAAACTCTTTAAAGAGCAAGTCAATGATCTCGCCAGTGTTCGCTACAACGTGACGGGCAGCTGGGAAGAGCCCAAACTAGCCGTTGATAAAATATTTGAAGGCCAAACCCAACAGCGGTCGAACACCGACGCAAAGGACGTCCAATTAGAACAGCTTTATCCTTTGCCCGAGGCCGAACAGGCGCCGCGGGCGACCACCGAATAAAGCGTTTGGCGCGCGCCATATTGCGGATGGCGGCTCAAGATAAACACTCGCTAACGCACCATTTTCTCGCCCCAGTGTTAATGCGCAGTCATGTGAATAGGACGAAATTTTAATCATGTCGCTTTCGCCCCTAAACAAATTACGCTTATCGTGGCATAACGAAAACACCTTTACGGTTACCTTTGAGGCTGCGCCTTGCGTGCAGCTTACGCACATTATTGCCGCCTGCTTATGTGCGATAAGGCAGTGCTGGGGCGATGACATTTTAGATGGCATCCCCGCTTATGATTCACTGATGATCGTTATCGACCCTTGGCATGAGACGCCAGACGAACTCGCTCAACAGGCTATGCAATTATGTGAGCGCGAGTTTTTGTCCGGTGCTGTAAGCCAACAAAGGCCAAGTGAGCAAACATGTTTAACGTTGTCTATTCCCGTTTTATATCACCAAAGTGTCGCGCCAGACTTACGGCGGGTGGCTGATTTTTGTGGTTTAACCTGTGGCGAGGTTGTTGAACTTCACGCGCGCAAAACCTACACCGTGTGCGCCTTAGGGTTTGCGCCTGGCTTCCCGTATTTGGGATTTGTCGATGAGCGTATCGCCACACCGCGCTTGGCCACACCGAGAAAATCAGTGCCTGAAGGTGCCGTTGGCATCGCCGAAACACAAACAGGCATTTACCCGCGCCAATCACCCGGGGGGTGGAATATTATCGGTCGCACGCCCGTGCGCTGCTTTGATGTCGCGCGCCCAATTGCGCAAGCCAGCTTATTTACTGTGGGGCAGCGGGTGCGTTTTTATGCTATTTCCCAAGCGCAATACGATAATTGGCCTGCAGACGACCCCGCGAATAGCTGGGGGGGTAAGTCGCCTGGCGCTTGGGCTGAGCTCGTTAATCAAGGACGGCGGTAATGTCTCGCTTTGGTTTATTGCGCGTATTACAGGCAAGGGGCAAATTAACGACGCAAGATTTGGGGCGCAAGGGGTGGTTGCACTTGGGGCTTTGTGAAAGTGGCGCGGCCGATGAGCTCGCCTTTCTATGGGCCAACCATTTGTTGGGCAACGCCTGTGATGCGCCGGCACTAGAAATAACCCTAGGTCAGGTCTCGCTGGAATTTACCCTCGCCACCACAGCGGTGTTAACGGGGGCTGAGGTCGCTGGCCAGTTAAACGATGCACCGGTTACCAGCGGGCAAAGTTTTAGGGTGGCCGCGGGGGATGTATTGCGTTTATCAATTCCGCGCCAAGGTGTTGTGAACTATTTGTCGGTACAAGGGGGGTTCTGCATAACGAAGGTGTGCGGCAGTGCGAGTATTTGTGAGCGCGAAAAAATAGGCCCATTTGACGGTGCCCCGCTAAATGCTGGTGATTGTGTTGGTTACCGAGCGCCAGCGGAACATACACCGCTTCGCCGCCGAGCGGAGCGCTGGTGTATGAATCACAGTGGCGAAAATATCCCTTTGCTTGTACCGATTGTCGAGTCAGTGGCCGCCGCGCCTGCGCTACACAACCTGCTTAATCAGCGTTTTCGCGTCTCGACGGAAACGAATCGGATGGGTTGTCGTTTGCAAGGCGATGCGTTAAATGTTGATGCACTGGCGTATCAGCATCGAGCGAGTGCTGGTGTGCCTTATGGGGCAATTCAGCTGCCGCCGGATGGGCAACCCATTGTGCTGCTTAAAGATCGGCAGACCATGGGAGGCTACCCTATAATTGCGTGTTTATCGCGCTGGGGGGCGGGGCGGTTGGCCCAGTGTCGACCGGGCGAGGCGGTGACGTTTTGCGCGATAAGTATCGCTCAGGCTCGTCAGCAATGGCGCGATTGGTATGGCTTTTTTTCGAACTCGGCGTCGGCAAGATGTGCTAAATACCACTAAATGCCAAGTGGCTACCCTGCCATCATCAAGGGCTGCAGGATTTATGCGAGCTGTTAAAATGTAGGGTTTTCACGCAAATCTGCCAATAGTGCGCTTTGTCGCCGAACGACGTGTTGAATGAGGGTTTCTTGCGCTTTTTCGCGAAGGTTTAAAAAGTCGATACGCCAAATGTAGTTGTCATCTTTGCCTTGCTGGCAGTCGACCAATAACCCTTCGACCTCCATTTTCGCGTCGTTATCTAACACCAAAAAAAGCCGTAAATGGGCGCCGACGTCCAGTGGCGATTGCTCGGCAAACGACAAGCCACATGCGCTCATATTAACGTTTCGGGCATGGTAGGCCAGCGTGGTTTTGTGGGGCTTTTCCACTTGAAGCAAACGCTCGATCTTTTGGTTGAGTAGAGCGATCAATTCAATAAGCTCGGGGTGCACGTGTTTTTGCTCGGCGATCAGTACTTCCATGCGCCGGTCCTGATCGGCGATTAAATCAAAGGTGTCGTCCTCGGTATTGTATTGCTTAGAGCGCACAATCTTATAACTGAGTTTGACCGTATCATTAATGCGAAAATAGCGGCGACGCTCCGATGACATACCCTTCTCCTAAAATATCTCGTCTGGTTGTAGCTCGAACAAATAATCCGGCGCAAGCTTAAGATCACGCAATATGTCGGCGCCATCGGGCGATTGCAAAACCGCTTTATCCTCTTCGGACATATCGTTGTCTAAGCCTTGGATAATCTTAATTTCAACGCGCCGGTTTTTGGCTCGATTTTCGGCGCTGTTGTTGCTTGCCAGAGGTTTGGCGTCGGCCATGCCGCTGACTTCGAAGCGCCGCTGATTGATCGCGCCACCGCGCATCAGCTCGTGCGCCACGGAAACCGCTCGCGCGGCTGAAAGCTCCCAATTAGATCGAAAGCGGGCTGTATTAATAGGTAGGTTATCGGTGTGGCCTTCAACTTTAACGTGGCCGGGCTTAAGTGCTAATACGGCTTGCACCTCTTGTAGTACATCGCGGTATTCCGGCGCCAAAGTGGCAGAGCCAGAACCAAAAGAGCCGCGCTCGCGAATGCGAATGATGATTTTGCGGCCTTCGGTTTCTATTTCGATTTGCCCTTTTAAAATTTGCTCGCTAAGCGCATCGGCGAGCTCGTAAGCGACTTTCTCGGTTTCTTTTTCAAGCGCGTCGATAACCTGTTGAAGCCGGGCTTTAATGCCTGCATCGTAACCCTCTTCGCCTTGCTCGACATCAAAATCCTCGGCGCAATCGACTCTCAACGACATTTCGGTCACGTCTTGCGTGCTTTGGAATATTTCATTGATGGGGGTGGGCTCTGGCCTGCCTGGGCTGAATTCCTGCGCGATAATGCTGGTGCCTTTGGGCGGATCGACGACATTCACTTTGTTTTGCACCCCAAAGGCCTGTGCCATAGAGCCCGCTAAGCGCTTAAACTTCATCGCGTCCATTTCCGAAAACGACAGCAATAAAACGAAAAAGCACATTAACAACGCCATCAAATCCGCAAAGGTACCCATCCATGGTGGGAGTCCTTTTTTGCAGTTACATTTGCTTTTTTCGTCATCGCTCATGGTGTTAGTCGCGCGGGCGGGTTAGTCCTCGCCAGCCTCCCGTTTACCCTCAGGAAGGTAGTTGCGCAACATGCCATCGATAACTCGTGGGTTCTGGCCGTTTTGAATCGCGATTAAAGCGTCAATTACTAAGCTTTTTATCATGGCCTCCTCGGCCGCGCGCAGTGCTAACTTGTCGGCCATGGGTTGACAAATTGCGTTGGCAATAACGGCACCATACAGCGTCGTTAGCAGAGCGATCGCCATCGCAGGGCCAATCGCTTTGGGGTCATCCATATTGGCAAGCATGGCAACCAGCCCAATCAGCGTACCAATCATGCCCATCGCCGGTGCCACTTCGGCCATGGAAGCAAAGATAGATGAGCCGATTTGATGGCGCTCTTCAGCTTTGACTTTGTCTTTGGATAACAAGGTTTTTACGACATCGGGTTCGTGGCCGTCCACGAGTAGCTGAATACCACGCTTTAAAAAATCGTTGCTAACTTCTTTGCCCTCCAGTGATAACAAGCCACCTTTGCGAGCCTCGTCGGCTAAACCTACAACTTCATTAATAAGTTCGAGTGGGTCGGTAATATCGTATTTGAAGCTTTTGCCTGCGACCTTGATGGCGCCTAAAAATTGCCCGAGGCCGTACTTGGCCATAACGGCGAAAATGGTCCCTCCGATAACAATGACAAAGGACGGCATATTGACAAACATACCGAGCTGACCACTCATTAACATGGAGATCACGATAAGCGCTAAAGCGCCCAAGATCCCAACCAACGATGCTAAATCCACACTGTGCTCCCCAAATGTAGTGTCATCCCGAAGCGCCCCTTATGGCGTTTCTTGCGGATTCAATGACTTACCGTTTGACTTTTTTTGGCGGCGGTCGATTTGCGCAACGCGTGTGCAGCCTTAAAAGTCACGGTGTTTACTTGCTTATCGGCCAATGCGCTTAAATATTAAGTTTGGCTGCCGCGCGGTTATAAGATTTCATTACTTTGAGTGTAGATGGTTTTAGCGGGTCTTCCGTGAATTTCACTGTGTACTTGCACTGAGTGCCGGCTTGGTTGTGTGCGTCAAAAAGATGTGGCCTGTGCCAGCTGGTCGAGTCACATGTGTTGCGAAAGCCTACAACAGTAGGGTTTGACCGCCCCTTGTAAGTTGGGTAATGTGCGCCATCAATTATTGGTCTGGTAGGGTGATGTTATGGCGACGCGTAAAAAAGCAGCAAACTTTGAGAAATCCCTCGAGGCGTTGGAAGCGGTGGTCGATGAAATGGAAGGCGGTGAGCTAAGCTTAGACGATGCGCTCAAGGCCTTTGAAAAGGGCGTAAAATTAACCCAAGACTGTCAGTGCGCGTTGGATGAGGCCGAGCAAAAAGTGGCCATTTTACTCGGCGATAACCCCGCTGCTGAACCTGTCCCCTTTGATACCAGCCAAACCGATACCTAGCCTTTCGATTAATCTCCTGTAAAAGACTGCTTTTGTGAATGAATCTTTAACGCATTTTGTCGATCGTTATTTACCCGAAATCGAGCAACGCTTAACCGCTGCCCTACCTAAGCCCATTGCCGGTGGCGAGCGTTTGCGAGAGGCCATGGCCTACAGCCTACTGAACGGCGGCAAGCGTATTCGCCCGTTGCTCGTGTTAGCGTCGGCGGAAGCTTGCGGTGGCATCACCGAGGCCAGTTGGCCTGCGGCAGTGGCGGTGGAATATATTCACGCCTACAGCTTAATCCACGATGATTTGCCGGCTATGGACGACGATGATTTGCGCCGCGGTAAGCCGACCTGTCATATCGCTTATGATGAGGCGACGGCAATATTAGCGGGCGATGCCTTGCAGTGCTCGGCGTTTGAGTGCCTTGCCAAACAGCCGTCCACCTTAGTGATGGTCGGCCCGTTGGCGAGAGCGGCGGGTGCGCGCGGCATGGTAGTGGGGCAAGCTATCGATTTGGCAGCCGTTGCGCAGCAATTAAACCTCGAGCAGCTCAGCCACATGCACAAACACAAAACAGGCGCGCTTATCGAGGTGAGTGTGCAGCTTGGGGCTCTATCGGCGGGGGCGACCGAACAGCAACAGCGGGCGTTGATGGAATACGCCTGCGCCATTGGCTTAGCATTCCAAGTGCAAGACGATATTTTAGATGTGACTGCGGTAACCGAGGTGCTGGGCAAGCAGCAGGGCGCAGATGCCGAGCACAATAAACCGACCTATGTGAGTTTGCTGGGGCTCGAGGGCGCGCAAAACAAAGCGCAGCAGCTTTTGAATCACGCCCTTACCGCGCTAGAGGCCCTGCCGAATGGTCAGCTTTTAGCGGCTATTGCGCACTATATTATCGATCGTGAAAAATAGCGCAGCAAACGCGCGGTTGACGCCACGATGCCCCTGTTTGTCGGCGAGTAAAGCCGGTGCAATCCAGACGGTTAAGGTCAAACTGGTCAGCGGCGCCGCTTGTTCGACTTCCTTCGTATTCTCGGAAAGTCACCCAGATTAAAGTCATCCAGATTAAAGCCATCCAGATGTAGGTTTTGGCCTTAGGTTTGCTCGTTATCTTAGCGTAGAAAATGGGCAACAAAAGGCCTGTTTTGCCGTGCCTGTGGCGCCTAGGAACCCGCTTTAACTTGCGGGTAGAAGGGTGGTGAGTACGGCTGCGAAGTCCCCGGTAAAAAACGATCACCGGTGCTTGTGCTTTATCTGTAGTGCGCTTTTTTATGTAGTACCATAGGGCTTATCTGATTGAGAAGAGGTGTTGAAACTCCTTTTATGGGCTTACTTATTGCTTTTGCAGTGCTTTCCATTGGCGTGTCGTTTATTTGTTCGATTCTCGAAGCGGCGTTGCTGTCTCTTACCCCCAGTTATATTGCTCATCAAAAAGAGAGCCAACCACAGCTGTACGAAAAACTCAAAACCTTAAAAGACAACATCGATCGGCCGCTCGCCGCCATTTTAACGCTCAATACTGTGGCTCACACCGTGGGCGCTGCTGGGGTTGGGGCGCAAGCGACTGTGGTTTTTGGCAGTGGCTACCTAGGGATAGTGTCTGCAGTGATGACGGTGTTGATTCTGGTGCTCTCAGAGATAGTGCCAAAAACCGTTGGTGCCCGTTATTGGCCGAGCCTGGCTAGGTTTTTACCGGGTTGTCTTAACGCTATGATCCTTGTCCTTAAGCCTTTTATCTGGCTGTCGGACATGATCATGAAGTTAATTGGCGGCAAGGCGCCGGATCATAATCTGCGCCAAGAGATAAAAGCCCTTACCGTATTGGGGCGCGAGCTGAACAAGCTTAATAACAATGAGCAGCGCGTTATTGCTAATGTCCTCGATCTTCACGACATCAAAACCTGCGATATTATGACGCCCCGCATCGTCTGTGAAACCGTCGGCCCGGACGAAGACCTCCAAAACTTTGCCGAGCGTGTTAAAGCCGGTCAGTTCTCCCGCTATCCCGTTTTGGCACAAGACGAGTCACCTTTGGGGGTCGTTTTCCGCCACGATATGCTGGCGATAGCCGATCAGAAAACCGTGGCGGAGTTGATGAGACCGGTGAAGGTCGTTTCCGACAAACTGAGTGTCGAGGACTTAATGGCGCTGCTGATTAATGAACGGCAGCATATGTGCTTGGTTTACGACGAGTACGGTACCTGGATGGGGCTGGCAACGCTTGAAGATGTGCTGGAAACCATCATCGGTAAACCCATTGTCGACGAAACAGACGACATCCCCAATATGCGCAGACTTGCTAGAAAGCGCTGGGAGCATCGGCTGAACACCGTGTACGACAATGAGTAATCGCCGGTCATTTTTGCCGCTAAAACTTGCCGGAATAATGAGCATCCAAACGACTAAGGTACGTATCCATTCGTGCAGACCCGCTAGTCACTGGGTCGGTTGTGACGGAATGGTACGAGACGATACATGCCTACATCGGCAGTCTGAGCGCGAAGAGTGAATACGCCCGTCTAGAAACAACCAAGTTAAGCTGGAGATAGGTAGTCGGAGCGAGAGAGGTAAACATTCTCACCCAAGGTCCATTCATTATCAAAGCCTTGAGATCCAGCATAGAAACTGCGATTGCAGCCCGCTTTCATGCGTTCGTGGAGTTCGACGATCATGGCGTCCACTTTAGGCAACCATTCAGAGGTGTCGCTAAAGACCTCTTTCTCCGCGCCTTCAATGTCAATTTTTAGGATGTCGATGCGCTCAAGTTGAAACTGTACCATCAGTGAATCGACCGTCATACCGAGTACTTTATGCCGAGCTGTACTGGAAGCTTGGTCTGGTGACGGCTTTTGGCCAGTCATAAACCCCCAGCTCCCCAAGCCAGGGTCGAGCAACTCTATTTCCTCGTTCTTATGCCATAGCGCCGCTTGAATGGGGGTGATGTTAGGGTAGGGTTTG
>DATBNJ010000131.1:0-3840 GCA_036554385.1 Marinagarivorans sp.
GGTCGCTACGATGGGTTTAATCACCAGCCTTCAATCCCATCCGCTTTATCCTCGACGCCAAGGTCGTAGGCTTCATCCCCAACAACGCCGCTGCCCCATCATGCCCAAACAACTTCCAATCCGTACTGTTAAGGGCACTGAGCATATTGCTCCTCACCATCGCCTGCATCTCATCATCACTTAAAATATTTTGCGGCTCGGCTTTTTTATGGGTGTCGCGGGTTTGTGCGGCGGTGAGGGGGAGGTCAAAAATCATCGGGCCTTTGTTAGAGGTAATGGCGGCGCGCTCGATCACGTTTTGCAGCTCGCGAATATTGCCGGGCCAGTCGTAGGCTTGCATCACATCGATATCCCCTTGGCGCAGCCGGAAGTTATCGCCTTGTTTAATATTAATTTGTTTAACAAAATGCATGGCCAGCAAGCCAATGTCGCCTTCGCGTTCGCGCAAGGCGGGGGAGTGGATGGGGAAAACATTGAGCCTGAAATATAAATCCTCGCGAAAGCGATTGGCCCCGGATTCCTTTTTTAAATCGCGGTTGGTGGCGGCAATCACGCGCACATCGATTTTTCGGGTTTTTTCTTCACCTACGCGCTCCAGCTCGCCTTCTTGTAATACGCGCAGTAATTTGCTTTGAAGCTCCAATGGAATCTCGCCAACTTCATCTAAAAAGAGGGTGCCGCCATTGGCGAGTTCAAATCGACCGATGCGGTCGCGTACCGCACCGGTAAAGGCCCCTTTAATGTGGCCAAAAAATTCACTTTCGAATAACTCGTGGGGGATGGCGGCGCAGTTAACGCGAATTAAGGGTTTATCGCTGCGGGTGCTGGCCTCGTGAATGGCGCGAGCAAATAGCTCTTTGCCGGTGCCGCTTTCGCCGGTAATCAACACACTGGCGTTGGTTTGCGCGACTAACTCAATTTGTTGTAGCACGCGCTTAATGGGAGCGCTTTCGCCAATAATGCCGTGGTATTGCTGCTCGATTAAAAAGTCTTGCTGCAGATAGGCGTTTTCGTCTTCCAGGCGGGCTTTGAGCTCGCTCAGTTCACTCAGCGTATCGCGCAAGCGGCGTTCGGTTTCCAGCCGTTCACTAATATCGCGAAATACCACCACGGCACCGATAATCGCGCTATCAGAGATAATCGGCGTGCTGGTAAATTCCACGGGGAAAGGCGTGCCATCGTGCTTCCAAAAAACCTCTTGTTTGCCCTCGTGTACCACGCCATCGCGAATGGCAGCGTAAATAGGGCATTCCTCTACGGGGTAGTGGCTGCCATCCTCGTGGGTGTGGTGGTGCACGTAGTGAATATTTTGGCCGAGGACTTCGTCATCGCTGCGCCCGAGTAAGCGTTTGGCGGCGGGGTTAATAAAGGTACACATACCGTGGGTATCGACACAATAAATGCCGTCACCCACCGAGGTGAGCATCAGTAGGTTTTCGCGCTCGCCTTGCTGAAAAATACTTTGCAGGTGCTTCCATTCCAACAGGCCGCTGCGCACAAAGCGGTCGGTTTCGTGTTGCTCGCGCCGGCGCTCTTCCTCGCGTAAATCCCTTATGGCCACAACTAATAGCTCGTTGCAATTGATGACGGCGCGCGAGCCATTGAGCTCCACTGGAATGTTCTCGCCCGAGGCGATACGGCAGCTGATCAGAGCGCTGGTGGCTTTGCCTTCTAGCAGCACTTGCTCGGTAAATACAATCAAGTGGCCTAGCTCACGCCCGTGAATAGCGGATATGGGTTTTTGTAGGATCTTATCGCGGGAGTAGCCGAGTAAATCGGTGGCGGCAATATTGCAGTCGACATATTGGTTGTGCAGCGGGTCTAGCAGCATCAAGGGCTCGGGGCACTGTTCGAATGCCGCGCTGCGGGTCCAGTAGGCCAGCTTGGACCAGTCGTCGTTGGTGTCGGGCTTGTGCATACCGCGGTGCCTAAATCGTAAGCGCGTGGCAAAGAGTGATTACGCAATTGCGTAATACTGTGCTACGCATTTGAATAACTATACGCATTTGCGTAGAAAACGATCAATGTCTTTTGCTCGGTTTTAGTCTTAACTCGGCCTTTTTTTAAGCTAACTGTTTGATTTTTATTGCTAAAAAATATTAATTAAATTTTGGCCTTTCGCTGGTATAGATCTCGCTATCACCTCTGTAGTTATTCAAGTGCCACCAATCCGGTGGCGATTTTTGCGAAACCATCGAGGAGCATGTTATGCCTGCAGTTGATATCGAGCACTATAAAACGGGTGATTACCTAGTCGATTACGAAGAAAAAGTCTTTGAGGATGTACAAGCCGAGCCCGGCGCTAAAGCGCTACTGACTTTCCACACCGTGGCGTTTGAAGGGTCCATTGGCTTGGTTAATTTGCTGCAGGCCAAACGCCTATTGCGCAAAGGTTTTGAAACCAAAATTTTGCTCTACGGCCCTGGCGTATTGTTGGGCGTGCAACGCGGCTTTCCTAAATTGGGCTCAGAGGCCTTCCCCGGCCATTTGGCCTACAACGCGCAGCTGGAAGCTTTTATGGCCGAAGGTGGCGAAGTCTATGCCTGCCGTTTTGCGCTGCAAGCCCTTTACGGCCAAACCGAAAAAGCCCTAATCGAAGGGATTCGCCCCATCAATCCATTAGACGTTATGGACCTGCAATTGCTGATGGCGCGCGAAAATGCCTTCACCGTGCATACCTGGACGACCTAAGTCGCACCCATCGAATCGCTAGCGTATTGCGACTCCGCGAAACGCTGTGGATGGCAATGTCATTAACTTGAGCCGAAGTAAAAGGTGGTAGGCGATTATTTTTCGGGACCCTCACGCGCCTGCTCTTGCAGGGATAGCAAGGTGATCGAAAATGCAGGAGCACATTTTCCAGAGCGCGTGTGGACGACTGCTGGGAAGCAGGAGGTAGAGCGGCGCAGGAGCCAAAGCCGAGCGCCATGCTTTGGCAGGATAGCCAATGGTAGACATCGCATGGAGCACGATGTCGAGATGGCTCGAGCGAGTCCTGAAAAATCATCGGCTGCCGCTGAGGTAATGACATTCCGATCCAAGGCAGACGCTTCAGGATTTAAAAGAAAACACCGCGACCCTCGGGTCGCCCTTTTGATGCAATGCGAGAACTCACATGAGCAAACACGTGGTAGCGGCTGCGGTGCAATGCAGCCCGGTGCTTTATTCGCTGGATGGCACAATTAATAAAATCTGCGATTGGATTCATACCTTGGGTAAGCAGGGTGTGCACATGGCCGTATTCCCCGAAACCGTGGTGCCTTACTACCCGTACTTCTCGTTTGTGCAAGCGCCCTTTGCCATGGGCAAACAACACCTGCAGTTGATGGCGCAATCGCCGGAGGTGCCTTCGGCCGCCACCCAAAAAATAGCGCAAGCGGCCAAAAACGCGGGCATGGTGGTATCGCTCGGCGTTAACGAAAAAGCCGGCGGTACTCTGTATAACGCGCAGTTATTATTTGATGCCGATGGCGAGCTAGTGCAACACCGGCGCAAAATTACGCCCACCTATCACGAGCGCATGGTATGGGGGCAGGGTGATGGTTCCGGCCTTTGCGCGGTGGATACCGCCGTGGGCCGCGTGGGCTCGCTAGCCTGTTGGGAGCATTACAACCCGTTGGCGCGCTACGCGTTAATGGCTGACCACGAGCAAATTCATGTAGCGACCTTTCCCGGCTCGTTAGTGGGCGACATTTTTGCCGAGCAAATTGAAGTTACCATTCGCCATCACGCGCTCGAAAGTGGCTGTTTTGTCGTTAACGCCACCAGCTGGCTCAGCCCCGAGCAACAGCAGCAAATTGCCGATGACACGGGCGGGCCCATCAAAGCGATAAGTGGCGG
>DATBNJ010000134.1:0-7529 GCA_036554385.1 Marinagarivorans sp.
ACGCGATAGCGGCGTCAGTTCCGTCCTCGAATCCTCATTTACCCCACGTAAACTGCGGTTCTCCGGGCGGTACTTCCTTGCTCTCACAAAAAAATTACTATTTTTAGAAGCGCCCCTTATGCTATTGGTGTTAATCCTTAAGCGCCGCCCGCGGCTATTAAGGCAGAGCATAAGGGAGAGAACACGCTAGCCCCAGCCACAAACAGGCATCACTAGCCGCCTACCACAATTGGCGATTAAGCATATCGCCAAATAGTGCCATCCTTCGAGTCTTCAAGTATAACGCCTTGCGCTAGTAACAAATCCCGAATTTCGTCCGAGCGCGCCCAATTTTTGGTAGCTCTTGCGTCGAGCCTTTCGGCAATTAATGCGTCGATTTCTGACGCGTTAATACCGGATGTTGCACTGGACTTAAACCACTGCTCGGGGTCTTGTTGTAAAATGCCCATCAAGTTGCCAACAGCGAGCAACTCGCCTTTCAGCGCGGCCAGCTCACCGTCACTGGCTTTGTTAATTTTTTTGCTCAGTTGATGCAGCTCACTGATCGCTTGAGGGGTATTCAGATCGTCAAGCAACGCACGATAGGCGGCGCTTTGGCTCAGTTCAAAGGGTGCTTCTTCGAGTGCGTCAATTTTACGCAGCGTACCGTAAATACCATCTAAACTAGCCGCCGATTGCTCAAGCAGCTCGACAGAGAAGTCGAGCTCGCTCCGATATTGCGCCGATAGTAGCGCAAAGCGAATAACCTCACCTTTATAGGAGGCAAGTAAGTCGCGAACGGTTTTAAAATTGCCCAAGCTTTTGGACATTTTCTCGCCATCGATATTAATATAGCCATTGTGCATCCAGTACTTCACGTACTGCTCACCACCGTGTGCGCACTCGCTTTGCGCCAACTCATTTTCATGGTGCGGAAAAATCAAGTCTCGCCCGCCGCCGTGAATATCAATAGTATTACCCAAGTGCTTTTCAATCATCGCCGAACACTCCAAGTGCCAGCCTGGCCGCCCTCTTCCCCACGGGCTATCCCAGCCGGGCTCATCATCGGCAGAAGGTTTCCACAAGACAAAATCACCGGCGTACTGTTTGTAGTCGGCGACTTCAACGCGAGCGCCATCTAACATGGCATCAATGCTTTGCCCGCTAAGCTTGCCATAGTCGGCCATCGATTTAACGGCAAACAGCACGTGTCCCTTTGCTTCGTAGGCGTGCCCCTTTGCAACAAGGTTTTCGACCATTGCGATCATATCGCCAACGTGATGCGTGGCATAAGGCACAATAGTGGGCTGCAAATTATTCAGCGCCGCCATGTCGGCTTCAAATTCAGCGGCAAACCGGCCAGAAAGCGCCGCGATGCTCTCGCCACTGCCTTGCGCGTCCTTCATAATTTTATCGTCAATATCGGTAATATTTCGGGCGTAGGTTACCCTTGGAAATAGGCTCTGCAATACGCGAAACAAGGTATCAAAAACAACCACCGGGCGAGCATTGCCAATATGCACGAAATTGTACACAGTGGGGCCACACACATACATGCGAACATCGTTTGCATTTACCGGAGTAAAGGGCTCTTTGGCTCGGGTTTGTGTGTTGTAAACAACTAAACTCATAAAATTTCTCAATACTTTACGTTTAAACGTGCGGGGTAAAGGTGCGCTGGCGTTAGGCTCCGCCGTTCCAGCTATCGCGCAAGCTTATTGTGCGATTAAACACCAACGACTCAGCTCGACTGTCTCGACAGAAATAGCCTTCGCGCTCAAACTGATAGGCCTGCTCGGGCTGTGCCTGCAACAACCCTTTTTCACCGACACAACGGCTCAATACTTGTAAGCTGCTAGGGTTAATGCAATCCAAAAAGTTTTTATCGCCTGAATCTGGCGAAGGTTCGTTAAACAACCGATCGTATAAGCGCACCTCGAACTGTGCATGGTCATGTGCGGCAACCCATTGAATAACACCTTTTGGCTTGACGCCATCCTCGGGGTCATGTCCCACCGTATTTTCGATAATTCTCGCTTCAACGGCAATAATATCGCCGTTTTCGTTTTTAACGGCTCGATCGGCTTCAATAACATAAGCGCTGCGCAAGCGCACGCGCTTAGCGATGACTAAGCGCTTATATTTTTTGTTCGCTTCTTCACGAAAGTCTTCTTCATCAATAAAAATTTCGCGCCCAAAGGGCAGTTCGCGCGGTTCAAAATCATCGCGTTGTGGATGCCCCGGCGCAATTAAACGCTCGGTTTTATCTTCGGGATAGTTAGTAAGAATCACTTTTAACGGCTTCAGTACACACATGGCACGCGGCGCGTTTTTATCGAGGTCGTCGCGAATGGCGTGCTCGAGCATCGCCACATCAACCACGCCGTCACTCTTGGTGACACCGATCATGTCGCAAAACTTACGCAGCGACGCTGGCGTGTACCCACGGCGCCGGTAACCGGCGATGGTTGGCATGCGCGGGTCATCCCAGCCGTCGACATAACCATCGTCCACTAGCTGCTTGAGCTTGCGCTTACTGGTCACCGTGTAATTCAGATTCAACCGGCCAAACTCGTATTGTTTAGGCTTGCTCGGCACGGGGAGGTGCTCGATAAACCAATCGTATAAGGGGCGGTGGTCGGCAAACTCTAGGGTGCAAATTGAGTGAGTTACGCCCTCTATGGCGTCTTCTTGACCATGGGCGAAATCATAATTTGGGTATATGCACCATTTGTCGCCGGTTTGATGATGGGACTGCTTTCGAATGCGGTACAAGATAGGGTCGCGCATATTGATATTGCCGCTCGACATATCGATTTTGGCGCGCAGCACACAGGCGCCTTCATCAAATTCGCCGGCTTTCATTTTTTCGAATAACGCAAGGTTTTCGGCCACCGAGCGATCGCGATACGGCGAATTTCTGCCCGCCTCTTTTAAGGTGCCGCGGTGCTCGCGCGCCTGGTCGGCCGACAAATCGCATACATAAGCGTGACCCGTTTCTATCAGGTGTACAGCCCAGTCGTGCAGTTGGTCAAAGTAGCTTGAGGCGTAACGGATATCGCCCGCCCACGTATAGCCCAGCCAAGTCACGTCCTCTTTGATCGCGTCGATATACTGCTGTTCTTCTTTTGCGGGATTGGTATCGTCAAAACGAAGATTGCACTCGCCACCAAACTCTTCAGCGAGCCCAAAATTAAGACAAATAGATTTTGCGTGGCCAATGTGAAGGTAGCCATTAGGCTCTGGTGGAAAGCGGGTAATCACCTTCGCGTACTTGCCCGCTTCGAGATCAGCTTTGATGAGTTGCTGTAAGAAATTCATAGGTTTAGCGGTATCGGTCATAACTGGCCTGTATTAATACGGTAATAAACAACCCGCAAGGTTCCGGTTTGCAGGCAAAACGCGTATTATAGCGGCCCTTTTGACGTAAGCCAGCTAAATGGTCATCAGTCGATGACACGCACTGGATTTATAGCATTCTCTCGGACAGGAGCAAGAGATGATTACACTGCACACGAACTACGGTGATATTGAGCTTGAGCTCGATTTCGACAAGGCGCCAAAGTCGGCAGCCAATTTCAAACAATATGCTGAAGATGGCTTTTACGACGGCACAATTTTCCACCGTATCATTAATAACTTCATGATCCAAGGCGGCGGTTTCACCGAAGACATGAAGCAAAAAGACACTCGCGACCCGATTGAGAACGAAGCCAACAACGGGCTAAAGAACGACAAAGGTACCCTCGCCATGGCCCGTACCATGGACCCACACAGCGCAACAGCGCAGTTTTTCATCAATGTTGCTGATAACGATTTTCTCAACCACAGTGGTAAAACCGCGCAAGGTTGGGGCTATGCGGTATTTGGCAAGGTCACCAACGGCATGGACATTATCGACAAACTAAAAACCGTCAAAACCGGTAGCGCTGGGCCACATCAGGACGTTCCCGTGGAAGCTGTCATTATTGAGCGAGTCACCGTCGCGTAAACATGGCTACTTATTTTATTTCTGATCTCCATCTTAGCCCCGAGCGACCAGAGATTACCGCTGCGCTTGAAAGCTTTCTCGCCAATGAAACCAAAGATGCCACGGCGTTGTATATTTTGGGCGACTTTTTTGACGCTTGGGTTGGCGACGACGACCATTGCGACTTTGCCACGCATATAAAAGGCTTAATTTCCGAGCTAAGTAAGCGTGGTGTTAACGTCTTTTTTATTCGCGGCAATCGCGACTTCATGGTTGGCGAAGCCCTCGCCAACGCCTGCGGCTTTACGCTACTCGAGGATGAGACCGTCATCGAGCTCTACGGTAAGCGCGTACTTCTTATGCACGGAGATACGCTCTGCACTGCGGACACGGAATATCAGCAGTTTCGAAAAATGGTTCGCAATCCGGTATGGCAACAACAAGTGCTGGCACTGCCAATCAATCAGCGCCGAGCCATGGCCGCCGATTTGCGCAACAAGAGCCAGTCGATGAATGCGATGAAAGCCGAAGATATTATGGATGTCACACCCGAAGAAGTGGTTAACATCATGGATGAGTACCGAGTCAAGGTGCTAATCCATGGCCACACCCATCGACCAGCGCACCACGAGTTTGATGAAAAAGGCAAACCGCACAGTCGTTGGGTACTCGGCGACTGGCATGCCAATGCGCAGTACCTTCGCGCCGATGAGCAGGGGCTAGAACTTAAAGAGCTTAAAGTCGCCTAATTAAAGTCGCCTAAACAGCACAACAAGCCATACCGCTGCATGCGCATTGCGTTTACCAAACCAAAATAACGGGGCGTTAGCCCCGTTATTTCATTTTGCATTGACCAAACGACATCGCTAGCGGTCGCGAAACGCCGCAACTAGCGCTTCAGAATAAACTATCCCGCCACATTCACCGCGTGGATTCTAACACCCTCGTTATGCCGAGGCTCCTCAACCAGCGGCTCCGTCCGATCAATACTGAGATTGACAAAGTCAAAGATATTTTTATCGGCTAACTGCGACGGCGATACTTTTTGCAGCGCCGTAAATATAGTTTCAACACGACCGGGAAACTCTTTATCCCAGCCTTGCAACATGGCCTTCACGTTTTGCCGCTGCAGGTTTTCCTGCGAGCCACACAAGTTGCAAGGGATAATCGGAAAGCCCTTGTGTGCTGCATAGCGTTCGATATCCGCCTCGCGGCAGTATGCCAGCGGCCGAATAACAATATTCCGTCCATCGTCGGCGCGAAGCTTCGGTGGCATGGCTTTTAGGCGACCGCCATGAAACAAATTGAGAAATAAAGTTTCAACGATATCGTCTTTGTGGTGGCCGAGGGCTATTTTGCTCGCACCGATACGCTCTGCAAAACCGTACAAAGTACCGCGCCTTAACCGAGAGCACAGGCCACAGGTCGTTTTACCTTCGGGGACCACCGACTTAACCACACTGTAGGTGTCTTTTTCGATGATGTGGTACTCAATACCCAGCTTATCGAGGTACGCGGGCAGAATATGCTCGGGGAAACCCGGCTGCTTTTGATCCATATTGACCGCGACCACATCAAAATTGACCGGCGCAATTTTCTTCAAGGCCAACAGCATATCAAGCATCGCGTAAGAATCCTTACCACCTGACAAACAGGCCATCACACGATCGCCCTCTTCAATCATGTTGTAGTCAATAATCGCAGAACCGGTAAGGCGACGAAGGCGCTTTTGCAGTTTATTAAACTCGTAGCGAGCCTTATTTTCAGGGGATTGAACAGACGACAAGCTAGTAACTCCGCGCAAAAGGCGCCATTGTACGGTTATTGATCGCAAACTCAATCAACTAACCGCACGCAACTGCCGTTTAACCTCACCTCGCCGCAATCTAGTTGAGCGCTTTGGACTGAAAGCTTGCCGATTTGAGTTCGATTTTTGCGGGTTCGACTGTTACCAGCTTGGTTTTGTTGCTGGCTTGATATTTGCTCGATATTTTCTGACGCTGCTAAACAGCCAACTTAGACCGCAATGAGTCAATTTTTTAACGAGGTTTCCCAATGAGCTTTGCATCGCTACTTCAATGGCTCCCTACCACCATCAGCCCCGATACCACCGCCGCGAAGAACCCAATTACCGCACAACAGTGGCGAATACTTGCCGATGCCAAGCACAAACGCTTGCCGCTTATTCTTTACTCAACCTCGGAATACCGGGGTCAGGGCTTTCAATCATTGGTACTTAAGATCGATCAAAGATCGCAACTGTGCTTTATTGACATGCCGCTGCCCGCGCTGCCTTCAGACCACCTATCGCTGCCTCGGCGCATCTATGCGACTTTAAAGTATCCGGGCACCTACCAGCACTGGCAGATTGAAGCTCGCATTATCGAGCGCGCTCACGCGGGCGACGGCCCCTATTTCAAGATGAGCGTCGAAGCGATGACGTTTTGCCGCGACCGTCGGCGCCAAGCGCGCTTTAGTTTTGTCGAAAAAAACGCAGAGGTCAGTTGTACACCGGCCATGGAGCCCCCCATCTACGGCAGCCTAGATAACATTAGCCTCGGCGGCATTTGCTTTAATGCGCGCGGCAACCTGCAACAAAGCGATGCTTTCTATCGCGCGAGCCAAGGGCATAAGCGCAGCATTCCGATTAGCGTCCAGCTCAATAACGATGACGAGCTCAGCGTCGATATCGAGGTGCTATCCTTGCAAGTGCTAAAAAAGCCTTACCTGCACACCCGAGTCAGAGCGCGTTTTGTGCAACTAAACCTCAACCAACAGCACGTCCTGGCGGCACTGACCGACAAGCTAGCCGAAGTCGCTTAGGGCGCCAACACCAAGCCCGCCACAAATCGCAGCGGGCTATGGTTGACCACAAGCCCATTGCAGAAGATTCCCATACGCTGCTAACCTTCTGGCTTTTGGCCGATAAACGCTTATGTCTCCTGACCAGATACTCGAACTCGACCGCCAAACCCTGTGGCACCCTTACAGTAACCTCAACCCTAAAAACCCCCTATTTCCCGTTAAATCTGCCCGTGAATGCGTAATAACATTAAGCGACGGGCGGCAATTGATCGATGGCATGGCCTCTTGGTGGAGCGCCATACATGGCTACAACCATCCCGCCCTGAATAACGCCGTAAAAACCCAGCTCGACGATATGGCTCACGTCATGTTCGGCGGGCTCACCCACGAACCGGCCGTCGCCTTGGCACAAAAGCTGGTTAACCTAACGCCGCCGGGGCTGGAGCGCGTATTTCTCGCAGATTCTGGCTCAGTCAGTGTCGAGGTCGCCTTAAAAATGGCTCGGCAATATTGGGTGGCTAAAAACAAACCAGAAAAACAGCACTTGCTCGCCTTTGAAAGCGCCTATCACGGCGACACCTTCGGTGCCATGAGCGTGTGCGACCCCCACAATGGTATGCACAAGCTGTTTGCCGGCAGCCAAGACGGAAATGTTTTTTGCCCAGCCCCGACCCCCGTGTTCGGGCAAGCTGTTGAAGACGGCGACCTCGAAGCGTTAAAAAATGCCCTACACGAGCATAGCGACCGTCTTGCTGCGGTTATTATCGAACCGATC
>DATBNJ010000145.1:0-14351 GCA_036554385.1 Marinagarivorans sp.
TCATATTGGCCATCGAATTGCTGTGATCGAGTCGCAGTCTCGTTGGAAAAATAATGCTCGACACCACCATCACCAAAATCAAAAACTGACGAATAGCTATAACTAAAGTCGCGATTACGGAGGGTATAATTTGCAAGAAAGCCATGAGTTTTATTGAAATCATAACGAACGGCCAACCTAGCTATATCAGAGTCGCGTCCCTCGCGAAAATTCGGCAAATAATCATCCGCATCCAAACTCGTACTTAAATCTCCATGCTCATCATCAAACTCGCCATACTCAACCTGAAACGATAAATTACTTTTAGGCTGCCAATGCACCATCGCACTCGATAGTAAATAAGACGCATCATTATTCTCTCGATAGCCCTCAGTATCGTATCGGTACTGCCCTAAACTGACGGATACCTGTTCGCGCGTGCCCTGCAGCATCACATCGTAGGCGCGCAGGTCATCACTGCCACCCAATACGGTGGCATGGCCACCAATGCCTTCATCAATAAATAACTGGGTATATTCAGAAATGCCAATATCCGTCGGAGAGGCTCCGATAACCGTTTGCAAACCCGGCTCTAACAAGCCGATGGGCAAAGCTTTAGCGCCCAGCGGCTGCGCAATGGTCGCCTTCAGGCGCGACGAGGCTAACAGGGATTCGCGCCGATTATCGTCGGCGTACGCCTCGACCATAAGACTATGGCCCGCATAACTATTCGGGTCTTCGGCAATAATCTGCGAACCTAATAGCTCGGCTTTTTTCTTTAAGCCCCGGCCGCGATAGGATGTGCCAATATTGGCCGATTTAACCGCCGCATCGTTTTGCAGGGCGTTGCTCGAACGGTACACATGGCGCGAGTCATTCAGCGCAAGGCTTTTTTCGTAGGATTCAATGGCACCGGCATAATCCCCGCTCGACTGTTGGTTCAAGCCTTGGTAAAACCATGGCGTCGGGTCGTCGGGGTCTAGAATTTTTGCCAGGCTCAGCTGCTCCTGTGCCTCATCGGCGCGATATTCCTCGGCATAGGCCTTACCTAAATAGCTGCGGTAAATACTGTTGCTCGGGTCTAACGCCACCGCCAATTCCAGCTTTTTGCGTCCCGCTTCCAATTCGCCAAGGCGAATATTGACCAAACCGAGGGTAAACTGCGTTAGCGGTAGTTTTTTATTCGCGGTGACCGACGTTTGCAATAGCGCTTGAGCTTTTCGGTTGCGATTATTTTGCAGTGCGATTAGCGCTGTTAGTGTATCGCCGTAGGCCGAGTCAAAACTCGACGATTCAAGCTGTGTTAAATAGTCACTCGCGAGCGCTTGATCACCCGCAATCAGCGCTAACTCCGCAAGGCGCAAGTGCACCAGCGCGTTTTGATCATAGCTTGCGGCCAGTTGGGCACTCGCTAGCGCTTGCGCCACTTGACCACTCGCTTGCTGCGCATAACTGAGTGCCAATAACGCAACAGCGTTTTCGGGGTATTCCGCGTTTAATGCTTCGGCTTGGCTTAACCCCTTTTGGGGGTAACCGGAAAAAACCGTTTGATAAACCAACAACGTGCGCTGGGTAAAAAGATCAACGGCGGGCAGCGCCGCATCAAAAACTGCCGTTTGGCCATAAAATAACGCCAGCGCGGCGGTTAAACTGGCGTTATTTTCCGCCAATGCAAGCCGATAGCTTTCGGCAAAGTGGCCCTGAAAATAGGCCTGCGCCGCCTTCGACTCGACACTCTTGGGGATTAGCAAGGGCGGGTAATACACGCTCCAATCGGCAACACCGGGCAGTGAAACCACCTGTGCCTCGCTCGGTGCGCGGCCCGGCTCGGCGGTACTTTGCTGCAGCGACTCCAAACGCGTGCGGCCATAGGTGTTTTCAGCAATCACAACACCTTCAACCACGCTAAGGGTATCGCGCTCGGCACGGTGTTCCACAATAAACTCTGTGCCTTCTACACCGGCATTTAAATACGGAGCTTTTACGGTGAATTGTTTGGGCGTGCGAGAAATAAAGCGCGCAACACCATCGAGCAGCTCAACCCAAAAGCCATCGTCTGGCGGGATGAATTTGAGCACCCCGCCCTCGTTAATTTTTACTAAGGTATCATTGCGCAAGCGCACCACCGCTCTTAGCGATTCAACGCGAAAGGTATCGCCAAAACAAAATGAATGCCCTGCAATCACGGGCTGCCATGTATCGTTATTTTCGAGCTTTACCGAAGCACTGCCTTCATATGATTCGAGCCGCCCTGCGGTTTGCTCACAGGCGCTGACCACCTGTGTGTGAAAACTCAAAACGGTTGCGATAACCACAGAATACAAAAACTTTAACTGGGCCGAACACACTTTTCGGCCGCACTTTCTGCTAGCCAAAAACGGACTGGCCACCCAGCAATACCCCAGCGGAAAGCCCGCGCGCTCACCCCAAATAACAGATCGGCGCTTGGCATTAGACAAGGTATCCAAAAATGCTTGCATGCACATGGTTATTATCGCTTTTTATCGTTGGATGAGGAAAAGGACTACACAGACGCAATAGCAGAACGCGTGCGCACCATTACAGCAGCGCAATAGACTATCAGCGTGATATCAGCAGCAAACACGGGAGAGTATTCATGCCACTCACATTGAACTTTACACGTTAAAAACTTGGCTCACTACCACCAAAATGGATATCTACGCCAACACAAAAACTTGCGCGCCAGCAGAGATAATCTCGCGCCAAACGTGGTATGCCCAGAGCCGGCACATTAGTCACCGCCACCATCGCCACCGCTGTCACTGCCGCCGTCACGCCGATCACCGGTAGGGCTGCTATCCCACCAACCATCCAACCAATCCCATAAACTGCCGTCATCGCCGCTATCGCCACCGTAGCCCGAGTCACCTGAGAGCCGGCGCGCCACTTTAACCACCAACACGATCAGGCAAACGACAAAACAAAACGGCGCTACCGCACTGGCAATCAAGCCTGTCGAGCTCAAATCGATATACCGCCAAGACACCCACAACCCCGCGAACCAGAATAGCCATGCCATGTTGATTGACTCCTAATGACGCATTTTCGTTTTAACACAAGAATACCGCACTGAAGGCGACTTTGGCTCACCTCTTGTCGATTGCGACTCAACCTAAGCCGCTAGCTTTGTTACAATCGCCGCCCTTGTTTTAACGCCAAAGTGATAGCCCAATGTCCAGTACCGCCGCCGCAACCCACACCCCCATGATGCAGCAATACTTGCGCATTAAAGCCGAGCACGCCAATGAATTGGTGTTTTATCGCATGGGTGATTTTTACGAAGTGTTTTTTGACGATGCGAAGCTCGCCTCGCGAGTGCTGGACATCACCTTAACCGCGCGCGGTAAATCCGGTGGCGAGCCAATTCCGATGGCTGGCATTCCCTTCCATGCGGCAGAAGGCTATTTAGCCAAGCTGGTACGCAATGGCATTTCGGTCGCTATCTGCGAACAAATCGGCGACCCAGCCACCAGCAAGGGGCCGGTCGAACGCAAAGTGGTGCGCGTGGTCACCCCCGGCACCGTCAGCGACGAAGCCTTGCTAGATGCTGGGCGCGACAACCTGCTGGTTGCCATTACCCAGCACGAACAACACTTTGGCATTGCCTCGTTGGATATGGGCAGCGGGCGATTTTGCGTATTGGAAGTGATCGGCGAAAACGCCTTGCTCGGCGAGCTAGAGCGTTTGCGGCCCGCCGAATTGCTGGTGCCTGAATTGCTCAGCCTTACCGACGTGGGCCTACCCCAAAACGGCTTGCGCAAACGCCCCGACTGGGAATTTGATATCGCGCAAGGCCACCGCGTGCTGTGCGAACACTTTGGCACCAAAGATTTACAAGGCTTTGGTTGCGGCCATATGCAAGCTGCAATCGCAGCGGCCGGCTGCCTGTACGCCTACGCCAAAGAAACCCAACGCAATGATCTAGCGCACCTTTCGGGTTTGGCGGTTGAAAACGTCGAACAAAACGTCGCGATGGATAGCGCAACACGGCGC
Organism: Marinagarivorans sp.; assembly: GCA_036554385.1. GTDB lineage: Bacteria > Pseudomonadota > Gammaproteobacteria > Pseudomonadales > Cellvibrionaceae > Marinagarivorans. The sequence goes on from DATBNJ010000145.1 coordinate 3,994, forward strand.
AACCTCGAGCTGGATTTAAACCTTTCCGGTGGCGAAGACAACACCCTGTTTTCGGTACTTAACAGCACCTGTACCGCCATGGGCGGGCGTTTGCTTAAACGCTGGCTGCACAAACCACTGCGCTGCGAGGCTACAATTTTGGCACGCCAAAGTGCGATTACTTGCGTGTTAGCCAACTACCAATTCGAACAATTGCGCCAGCCACTTAAACACATTGGCGATATGGAACGCATCCTGGGGCGCATTGCATTGCGATCCGCCCGGCCACGGGATTTATCGCGCCTTTGTAGCTCGGTGGGCGCCTTCCCAGAGTTGCAAAGCCTGCTAAAAAATACCGACAATCACCACCTGAAAGCCCTAGCCGAGCAAGTGAGTGAATTCCCCGAGCTGGTTGCCACCCTCGAACAGGCCATTGTTGAAAACCCGCCGGTTGTGATCCGCGACGGCGGTGTTATCGCCAGCGGTTACGATGCCGAACTGGACGAGCTGCGCAACATCAGCAGCAATGCCGGCCAGTTTTTGCTCGACCTCGAAGCGCGCGAGCGCGAGCGCACGGGCGTGCCAACACTTAAAGTGGGCTACAACCGCGTACACGGCTATTTTATTGAGATGACCAGCGCGCAATCGGAAAAAGCGCCGGCCGAATATGTTCGCCGGCAAACACTGAAAAATGCCGAGCGCTTTATCACCCCTGAACTCAAGGCCTTTGAAGATAAGGCCTTGTCAGCCAAAAGCCGCGCGTTAGCACGCGAAAAAGCCCTGTATGACGAGCTTATCGAGATTTGCAATCAACACTTGCTGGCGCTGCAGGCGGCGGCCGCCGCGGTGAGCGAGCTCGATGTCCTGTGCTCGCTCGCCGAGCGCGCCGAGCACCTGAATTTGTGCTGCCCCACGATCAGCCATGAAGCGGGCATAACAATAACCAAGGGTCGCCACCCGGTGGTGGAAGACGTACTCGATACGCCCTTCGTGCCCAACAGCGTACTGTGCAACGACGAGCGCCGCATGCTGGTGATTACCGGCCCAAACATGGGCGGTAAATCGACCTACATGCGCCAAACGGCACTGATTGTATTGTTAGCGCAAATTGGCAGCTACGTTCCCGCCGAAGCCTGTAAACTGAGCTTGGTGGACCGCATATTTACCCGGATTGGCTCTTCGGACGACCTTGCCGGCGGCCGCTCAACCTTTATGGTGGAAATGACAGAAACCGCCAACATCCTCAATAACGCCACTGAAAACAGCCTAGTATTGATGGACGAAGTCGGTCGCGGCACCAGCACCTACGACGGCTTATCGCTAGCTTGGGCGTGTGCCGAGCACCTCGCCAAAGAGCTCAAAGCCTTTACCTTGTTCGCGACGCACTATTTTGAGATCACTGCGCTGGCCGACCAAATTGCGACCGTGAACAACGTGCACTTAAGCGCAACAGAGCACAACGACAACATCGTGTTTTTGCACAGCATTGAGGAAGGCCCAGCGAGCAAAAGCTACGGTCTGCAGGTGGCCAAACTCGCCGGGATTCCCGCGCCAGTTGTGTACAACGCGCAATGCCAACTGGCGCGCCTAGAAGGCCAGCCCAAACCCGAGCCCCTCATCATACCGGCCGCGCCCGAAGTCGCCGCCAAGCCCGTTGAGCCTGCCGCGACACCGGCGCCGCTTGGCTCCGCAAGCCGAAAGCGTGCCAGCAGCCCACAGCCCGACTTGTTCGCCAGCGGCCCCAGCGCCGCCGAAGAAGCGCTCGCTCGATGCAACCCAGATCAGCTGACGCCCTTTGATGCACTGCAATTGATCTATGAATTGAAGAAAATGGTATAAGCCATCGCGCGGTTAGACTTTCCTTTCCGCGCGCAACTGTTAGAATGTCGCGCTTAAAATTCAGACCAACCCTGCCAAGGCGCCCGTTTGGCCGGTAGTGCGTTCGATAATTCGTGCCACCACTACCCACTTCAGCGCCGCTGCGCACTTGACGAATCCAGAGGTTAATCTAATGACATTTGTTGTCGGCGAAAACTGCATTAAATGTAAGCACACAGACTGCGTAGAAGTTTGCCCTGTCGATTGCTTTTATGAAGGCCCCAATACGCTCGTGATTCACCCTGATGAGTGTATTGATTGCGCTTTGTGTGAGCCAGAGTGCCCGGTAGATGCTATTTTCTCGGAGGATGAGCTTCCTGAAGACCAAGAGGCCTTCTTAGAGCTTAACGCGGAATTAGCCGAAATATGGCCCAATATCACCGAGAAAAAAGAAGCGCCAGATGACGCGGAAGAATGGGACGGCGTGCCCGGCAAGATCCAATACCTCGAGCGTTAATCGACTGGCACCACCGGCGCTTTCAAAGCTTAATGTAGAACGATAAAAAAGGCCGCACGAACAATTCGCGCGGCCTTTTTTATGGATTTTCTTTGCTGAGCTGAGTGACGCTAGCGGCTGTTACAGCAACACATTATTCACAACCGGCGGCGCCTATAACTTACCCAATCAACCTAATCGTGGAGATAACACTTTAAGCACTGACCGCTTACGCCACACCAAACAACGAAACCGCGTTCAGACCTTGCTTCTCGAGAATATCGCGCAAACGCTTAAGGGCTTCTACTTGAATTTGGCGAACGCGCTCGCGGGTTAAACCAATTTCACGGCCAACCTCTTCTAAAGTACTGGATTCGTGACCGCGCAAACCAAAGCGACGGGCTACAACCTCGCGCTGTTTTTCACTCAGCTCATCTAACCAGCCATTGAGGTTATCGCTCAAATCGCTGTCTTGCAAAAGCGCTACAGGGTCCGACACCTGAGTATCGGCCACGGTATCCACTAATGTTTTGTCAGAAGAAGGACCAATTGGCGTATCCATCGACGCAACGCGCTCATTTAGACCCAGCATTCGTTCAACATCCGCCACGGGCTTGTCAAGCAAGGTGGCAATCTCATCAGCAGAGGGCTCGTGATCCAGTTTTTGAGAAAGCTCGCGGGCAGCGCGTAGGTATACGTTTAGCTCTTTGACGACGTGAATCGGCAACCGAATGGTGCGCGTCTGATTCATAATAGCGCGCTCAATGGTTTGCCGAATCCACCAAGTTGCATAGGTCGAAAACCGAAAGCCACGCTCGGGGTCGAACTTTTCGACGGCGCGAATCAGGCCTAAATTGCCCTCTTCAATCAAATCGAGCAGCGCCAGACCTCGGTTCACATAGCGGCGAGAAATTTTAACCACTAAGCGCAAGTTACTCTCGATCATGCGTTTGCGCGCGGCCTCTTCACCCTTGAGTGCTTTACGGGCGAAATAAACTTCCTCTTCAGCGGACAACAGCGGCGAAAAACCAATTTCATTAAGGTATAGCTGAGTCGCGTCGAGGTTCTTTTGCTGCTCATCTTCATCGGCAGCAAACGTTGTTTGCTCAGACTCTTTAGCACGTGCGGTTGATTTTTTAGCCTTGGCAACAACCGGTTGAGCATCGTTAGAAAATTCAACATCACTATCGTCGTCGAGCAATAGCTCATCAACGACATCATCATCGTAATCATCAATAGCGGTGACAGGTGGAATAGCGGCGCGCGTAGTGTTTTTGGAACTAAGTTGTGAAGCAACCATGTTCTCAATCCTCAGACTCATTAAAGTGTTCTGTGTAACCGCGTTAGTTTGGCTCTGCCCACTATGCTGAGCAGCTGTGCGTAAAATGCCACTTACACACCCGACACTAAAGACTCGCTATCGGTTACACCCCGATCATTCGCGTCAAATGACGCCCCCCTATTTATAGTTTTTGTGGGGGTCTAAAAGGTTTTCGGCACCCAGCTGAAAAACTTTAACTTTTCTGGCTGCGATTCAACGACCTTAAAGGGCAGGCTTGAATTGTTTTTATACCCGCTTTTATCGAGGAAGGTGCTGTACGGGGTCTACCGGAACGCCATCTCGCCGTATTTCGAAATGTAGCTTTACCGTAGTTGTGCCCGAGGCGCCTACCTCAGCAATCTTTTGACCACGCTTAACAGTGTCTCCTTCTTTAGCGAGGAGTTTGCTGTTGTGCGCATAAGCACTTAAGTATGAATTTTGATGCTTAACAATCAAAAGTTTACCGTAGCCTCGCAAACCACTTCCGGCGTAAACAACCTCTCCGTCAGCGGCAGCACGTACAGATTCCCCTAATTTCGCGGCTATATCAATCCCCTTATTGAGCCCTTTCCCCGACTTAAACGGACTAACGACCTCACCACGCACCGGCCATGACCATACTAAAGAACTAGATTTGACTGACTGACTTTTGACGACTACAGGGGGCTTTGTTTCTTTTTCCGAACGGGTAGGTGTTCGGGGAGGTGTTGGTGATGCGGGTTTAACCGGCTTTGGCTCGGGCCGTTTGGCTAGCACCGAGGGGGGCCGGTAAGGCTGCCGCGGCGCAACCCCCTTAAGGCGTAATTTTTGCCCCGGATGGATACTATACGGCGGACCTATATTATTGATTTTGGCTAAGTTTTTGTAATCTAAGTTATATCGCCACGCAATGGCATATAAAGTATCTCCGCGCGTGACCAGATGGTGATTCACCTTTAAAGAGGCGGGCTGAGAGACGCTGCTCACCGGCGCCCTATGGGTGTTACTGGAACAAGAAGCACCCACTATAATGAGCGCTAAAAGAAACACTAATAGTGGTATTTTTTTGACGCTATAAGAAAAAACACACCATTTAAGAGAGCTTGACATAATTTTTCAGTATAAATAACTATGTAAAGTAGCTATAAAAAACAATTTTTTATTCCTAAAAAGTATCAAAAATGTGTATTTATCCGCCCAAAAAAATCAAAATTAAACCAAAGTACCAGTAGTAAATTAGTTTTTTCCGAACTTAGCGGCAACAAACTCAGTCACAAGAACCAATAGCACGCCCACCACGACGCAGAGTATTGCCATCGAGGTTTCGGGCGACTGAGCCATGACCTCAGCGTAACGCGCAGGCAACACATTACTGCTTTGTACCACAATCGTTTCGCCGTGCCGGTCTAGCATCGTGACCACAGGCTCTTTCCATGGCCATGTTACATTCAACGAGCCCACCAAAAAGCCAATCAGGGTTGCTACCGTCAGCTGGTGGTATGTCGCCAGCAACCATGACAGCACACGCGAAAAGCTCAGCAATCCACAAACCGCGCCCGCACCAAATGACAGTAACAGCAGCCACTCTAGGTTATTGATGGCTCCCAAAAATACGGGGTACAAACCGGCCAGCAGTAACAAAAAGCTACCGGATATACCGGGCAGAATCATGGCGCAAATCGCGATGAAGCCACCGAGAAACATTACCCACCAATAACCGGGCAACTGCGCCGGCGATGCCAGCGAAATAGCGATCACAATTGCCATCCCTATTAACATAGCCAATGCGTCTCGCCAGCGCCAACGAGGAATATGCCGCGCCAACAAGACTACAGACGCGATAATCAGCCCAAAAAAGAATGCCCAAACTAAAATGGGGTGCGTTTGCAGTGCCGATTCAATAACGGCGGCAAATGTTTTTAAGCTCAGCAATATGCCCGTAAATAACGCCAGTAAAAAGCCGCCATTAATATGCTGCCAGAAGGCTTTAAAGCCTTGTTCCTTCCACAGCAGCAAAGCTGCGGGCGTGCAGTTTTTAAGCGCGCCAAGCAATTCGTCGTAAATTCCGGTAATAAAGGCAATGGTACCGCCCGATACGCCAGGCACCACATCGGCGGCTCCCATCGCCATGCCTTTCACGGCGATCAGCGCGTATTGTTTGGGCGTACGTTTTTGATTGTTCAAGAGATAGTTCCTTTTAACAACGGGACAAATCTAGCAGCCTCAATCACCGAAGATACAAAGCTGTCGTTGTCTCGCTTTATTAACATTAAATTTTGCGTGTCGTCGCCAACCGGTAGGATTAGCACGCCCTTACTCGCCAATTGCTCGGGCAGTTGCGGTGGCAAATCAGTAGCGGCAGCGGTACCTATAATGGCGTCAAACTTGCCGCCGCGCTTCCAGCCCTCGTGACCATCGGCGTGCCGGTATTGAATGTTGTTAAACCCCAACCCCGCCAACCGCGCTCGCGCTTTTTGTTGCAGTGGCGCGATGCGCTCTACGGTACACACGCGTCGAAACAGCTGGGCCAACAATGCTGTTTGATAGCCTGAGCCCGTGCCAATTTCAAATACGCTATCGCGTTGCGTGCAGTGCTCCAGCAAAATTTCGGTCATGCGCGCCACGGTATACGGCTGAGACAAGGTTTGTTTATAACCAATGGGCAAGGCGGTATCTTCATAGGCCCTGTGCGCCAGCGCTTCGTCGACAAACAAATGCCTTGGCGTATTGGCCATTACCGCGAACACCGCTTCGTTTTTGATGCCTCGCTCGCGCAAACGCTCTAACAAGCGCTCGCGCGTTCGGCGCGAGGTCATACCTACCCCTTCACGTACAAGATCGTCTAGCATCCCACCCCCCAAAGAAATCGCGCAGAACTATAGCACAGCTTGATAGCCCCCCTACTAGCCGCTCGGCGGGGCGTTCAGCAACAACGCTCGGCGGCTCCCAGAATAAAAGCCGTATGTTAGAATGCCGAGCAATTTTCACCCGTGCTTTGCACTCTATAAATTTAGGAAGCTATGTATGAGCCTTAACAATGTGCCAACAGGCAAAAATGCCCCCGAAGAAGTTAACGTCGTTATCGAAATCCCCCAAGGCGGCGAACCCATCAAGTATGAGTTAGATAAGGACACAGGTGCACTGTTTGTTGATCGGATTCTCAGCACGTCAATGCGCTACCCCTGCAACTACGGCTACATCCCCAATACCCTGTGTGGCGATGGCGATCCGGCCGACGTTTTGGTTGTTATGGGCTCGCCGCTGGTACCTGGCTGTGTGGTGAAATGTCGCCCGATTGGCGTGCTGAAAATGACCGACGAGTCCGGTGAGGACGCCAAGCTACTGGCGGTTCCTGTATCTAAAACCACCAAACTTTACGAAAACGTGCACTCTTACCAGGATCTGCCCGAAATCCAACTGAAGCAAATCAGCCACTTCTTCGAGCGCTACAAAGACTTAGAAGACGGCAAGTGGGTTAAAGTTGACGGTTGGGCCGATGCCGATGCCGCCAAGCAAGAAATTGTCGACGCCATTGCACTGCACAACAAAAAAGAAGGTTAAACCTTTACCTTTTTGCTAACTACGGCGCCAATTTCTGGCATTTTTTGCATTCCTTAGCTAGCTTTTATCCTGAAACGCCGCTAGTAGCGTTTTGCGGAGTCGCCATATTAATGGCGACTTGTTCAGGATAAACCAGCTATGCTAAGGAAAGCATTATGTTCATACGCTATCGCCGCAATGGCGCGCGCCTTTCGCCAGCCCGCCTCCACCTTGAAAATGCTACCTACGGCGTCACACTTATTGAGCTACTGATCGGCCTCAGCATTTTAAGCATCCTAACTGCCGCTGCCGCGCCGGGCCTTCAACACTGGCGTGCCAAGGTACAAGCCGATAATGTCGCCAGACAGATTGCCGATCAAATACGTGCCACGCGCGAATTGGCCATTCACCATGGCGAACCTTTGAGCTTATGTGGCAGTAATCACACTCACCGGTGCGCGCTCGGGAATATTCAGCACCTACAAATTTTTAGTGACCGCAACAACAATAGACAAAGGGACAATGACGAAGCGATCATTGCACACAGCGAGCTTGAACACGGCGGTCATGTCAGGCTAAATGCTCACGGTATTATGACTATGGAGCCCAACGGTCGAACCTCTACGCCCGCCAGCTACATCTATTGCCCAGACAATGCCGCACAAAACAGAGAGCTCATCAGAAAGGTAACGGTAAGCTTTACTGGGCGAACTTACATCGCCAGCCAAGACAAAGTGATCGCCGCCAGCGCCTCACTATGCCCTGAAAACTAAATGCCCTGAAAACTAAACACCCTGACAATTAATCGGCCAAGCGAATGTGGTCGACATTAGGGGCCTGTGCCGACTGCACTCGCTCGGGCTGCAAACGCTCGCCGGCTGGTGCCACGTCGAGGTCTAAATCAGCAACTGAGGCTTTTTCTAAGGGTTTGCGCTCGCCATCAGTCAGCAAATCAGCGCCTGCGGGCAAAATGTCGGCGTCGAGGTCTGCAACAATCACCGGAAGCTCACTTTGCCACTCCCCCTCATCCAGCAAGTTACCGTCATTATCGCGCAGCGATAAGCTCGAAGTATCGACCTCTTTTGCGACAAATGTATTTTTTTCAGCCTCTGTCAGCAGGTCGCTGCCAGGGTTAAAAACTTCGAAATCTGGCGCATCGACCAAAGGCACATCGCTAGCAACACCGTCGGACAAATGTGCACCCACTTCGGCGAGTTCAAATTGCGCTGCAGCTTGGAGATTGCCAGCCGCAGGCGAAGCGGCTGCAGGGCTCTCGCTCAAAGCCGCAGGGGCTCGCTCTGGTGCTTTAGCACGGGCTGTTGCCGTATCGTGGCTTGCCGGTTGCGCTTGCGGCGCGGGCGCTTTGGCCGCTGCGGTTTGCGCTGCACCGGCCTTAACCAAATCAACCCTTGCCCCGGCCTTTTTAATAGCGACTCGGTATCTGTTGGCCGCCGCAAGGTCGAGATTGCGCTTAAGCACGACCGTTTTACCGGAAAAAAGCGCATCAATTTGCGCGCTCGAGGCTTTAAACAAGGCTGCCATATTCGCTTTAACAACACTTACCTCTTGCCGAGGCAGCACTTGCCCGCTAAATACTAAATCAAACTTTTCTGATTGCACGCTTCTACACTCACCTTCGGCGCCTTCAGCACAACCCGTGCGCGCCGCTTTTAATGAATAACCTAATACACCACGCCCGCCAAGGCGATAGCGCTGGCGGTCTAAAAGGTTTTAGTTAACCATCACTATAGCAGCCGTCGTCGCCGAAACAAAAACCATAAACACCGGTAATTAACAGCTTCGCGGTTTTAGTGACACACGCCAAAATTAGCCCTTTGCGCTATTGGCTTTTACTCTACTCCGCCCGCGGTGGATGAAGGGTCAGCAGCATGGCTCGCGCGCTTCCAGCAGCTCCAGCGCAGCCAATAACTGCCACACCTCCGCCATGGTTTGCGCGCTGTACAGCTGCGCCGATGCTGCGCTTGTCTGCTGCAATTTTTCAGCTTTTGCCGCAGCACCAAACCAACACACGGGCATACCGGCGGCCTGCGCTGCTACAACGCCAAGCGCGGAATCTTCGATCACTAAACAGTCGTGCGCTGGCACACCCAATTGCGCTGCCGCATGCAAATAAACATCCGGGGCGGGCTTTGCTCGCCCGACCTCTGCCGCGGTGTAAATGTGCGGCCCGAAGTAATCCCTTAAACGGCACAACTGCAAATTATTTAGCACCGAGCGGCGCACACCATTGGAGGCGACAGCAATGGGGCACTCAAGTGCCTCAACAATGACATTGACGTCACTTATTGCTTTTAACTGTTCGGGAATTAACGCATCGGTGCAGCTGAACAAGTCGGATTCAAAGCTGGACGTCACGGTAAATTCCCAATGCGTAGCCAACCAGCGGTAACAATCCGCCATGCTTTTACCCTGAAGCGCTTGCGCTAATAACGCCGAGGGCAACGCGCAGCCATAGGCCGCAAGTGTTCTCGAAAAGGCCTCGGCATAAACCGGTTCGCTATCGACCAATACGCCATCACAATCAAATATTACGGCTTTCACCTCACCACCTTCGTTGCCATTTGGTAAAAATAAACGTACAGCCAACCCTATCGGCTGATCACTCGGAAAAATAATCCCCAATATAATCGCGATAAATGGCCGAAAAGTTAGCCTCTATACTCGCCATTAAACGAATATCCGATCGTCTTAAATGCGCCAATAATGCTTCTGGCGTTACGACGGCTTGGTATGATTTTGCCAACGGCAGATAACTTGAGTGCCACGGTTCGCAAGCCACTGCCCCCGGTTTAGAATACGGCCGAATAAAATCGGAGCCGCTAACGAGGTATTCCTCTAGCCATCGATAAAACGCGGCAAAGCGCGTTTGCGTTTCGATCACCGTTAATGCCAAAGGAGCTCCCGCGCTTAAAGCACCGGCGTCATAAATGTCGAAGTCGCACCCCCAATGGTGCCGCGAGCCGCCCGGTAAAGCGGACCAGCGCAAAATTGCCCACATCAGCTCGTCGGCCGGCATTGTCGGCACAACCAAGGGTTGCTCGTCACCATCTAATACCGGGCGTTCGCCTGCGGCTTTGGCATTCCATATCAGGCGCTGCCGCTCAAAAGAGCGGTAACCACTGGCAACACCCAAGCTAAAACCGGCCTGCTTGGCATCCGCGGCCAATGCATTTAACGGGTCTACCAAATCGCGATGAATTTTGA
>DATBNJ010000159.1:0-8573 GCA_036554385.1 Marinagarivorans sp.
GTAAATGCCGGTTGGTTAAGTACAATACCGTATTCGCAGTCCAAGTGCTCTTTAACCGAATCCATCGACTTTTTAACCAAGCCCTCTTCAAGACCAATACCGGCCATGCCGCAGAAGCCTTGTGATTCGATAAAGATTTTGCCTTCTTCGTTTTCGTTACTACCGACTTTTTTGCCGTAGTAATCGTAAGCGCGCAAGAACCACTCGCCATCCCAGCCGTGTTCTTTAACGGCGGCGATCATATTATCCACATGCACCTGTGCTGCGGCGGCTTCGTCGTCTTTGCCAATTTGCTTGCACAATTTGATGTACTCGTTGCCGTACAACACAAATTGACCCGCAATCATCAAAGATTCCGCCGTGCGGCCTTTTTTGTTGCCCGTCGTCTGGAAAGACTCGTTAGGGTCTTCACTGAAACAGTTGAGGTTTAAGCAGTCGTTCCAGTCAGCGCGGCCGATCAAAGGCAAGCCGTGAGGGCCCAAATTGTTAACGGTGTGCATAAACGAGCGCTTCAAGTGCTCGAAGTGCGTCGTCGCTTTGCTCTCATCGTTATCGTAGGGCACCATTTCATCGAGAATGGCAAAATCGCCGGTTTCTTTGATGTAATCGGTGGTTGAAAGGATCAACCACAAGGGGTCGTCGTTAAAGTCGCCACCCAAGTTTGCGTTGCCGCGTTTCGTTAAAGGCTGGTACTGGTGGTAAGCCGAACCGTCTTCAAACTGGGTAGATGCAATATCGATAATGCGCTCGCGAGCGCGCTCTGGTGTTTGGTGCAAGAAGCCAATTAAGTCTTGGTTAGAATCGCGGAAGCCCATGCCACGGCCAATGCCCGTTTCAAAGAAGGAGGCAGAACGGCTCATGTTAAAGGTGACCATGCACTGGTACTGGTTCCAAATGTTTACCGAACGGTCGATGCGTTCGTCACCGGAATCAACGCTAATTTTGCTGAGCAAGCCGGTCCAATAGTCGGCCAATTTAGCCAATTCGGCATCGACTTTTTCGTCTGTATCGAAGCGCGCCATTTGTGCTTCTGCGGGGGCTTTGTTGATAACGCCTTTGCTTTCCCACTTGTCTTCGGGCTTAACTTCGATGTAACCCAAGGTGAAGATGTAGCTTTTTTCTTCGCCGGGCGCCAGCTCCACTTCAATGCAGTGCGATGCACAAGGCGACCAACCGTGTGCTTCAGAGTTACGCGGCTTGCCTTCGAATACCGCATCTGGGCGGTCGAAGTCGTTGTAAGTGCCCTTCCAAATATCGCGGTCGGTATCAAAGCCATCGATGGGTGCATTGACGTTATAAAACGCGTAATGATTGCGACGCTCTTTGAATTCGGTTTTGTGGTAGATAGTCGAGCCTTTAACTTCGACTTCACCGGTGGAGAAGTTGCGCTGCAAGTTTTGCATGTCGTCTTCGGCGTTCCACAAACACCACTCAACAAACGAGAAAAACTTAAACTTTTTGGTTTCGTTTGAGGTGTTTTTGAGCTTAACGCGCTGTACTTCAACCCAGGTTTCTAGCGGAATAAACTGGGTAACTTCAGCGGCAATGCCATTGCGCTCGCCAGAGAACTTGGTGTAGCTCATGCCGTGACGGCAGCTGTAGTTTTCGAGCTCGGTCTTGGTGGGTTTCCAGCCGGGGTTCCAAACATCACCGCCATCGTTGATATAAAAATACTTGCCGCCGTTATCAACGGGCACATTGTTGTAGCGGTAGCGTGTCAAGCGACGGAATTTTGCATCTTTATAAAAGGTGTAACCGCCAGCCGTGTTAGACACCAAGCTGAAGAAATCGTGGTTACCCAAGTAGTTGATCCAAGGGTAAGGCGTACGTGGGTTGGTGATCACATACTCGCGAGCAGCGTCATCAAAATGACCAAACTTCATAAATAGCTCCGTAGCTTATATAAAGAAGAAAGAAAGCCCTAAGGCAAACCCGCCTACCGACCAAGTTCTTATGATTGAGTCAAGCAGTAAGGCGATGAAAGAAGATATCTACGACACAAAGACATCCGGTTATAAGAGGCGGTACTTTAATGGAAGCGAATATCGGCAGCAATGGGGTAAACGGGCCTAGATCAAAAAACTTAAGTGCAATTTGACTATTAGGCGACGAATGGCACCTGAATGCACATTTTTTAGTCGAATTCGACAATAGCGCAATGCCAACAGCGACACTGGGCAAAGCTTAACAAATCGTTACAAACGGGCTCGATGACGTTATATATACTTTTGGTAAACAACTGGACATGTGGCACCGCGCTTAAACCATTCAGCTAGGCCGTGATGCCGCTATCGCAATAACCACACAGGACGGACACGACTTATGCAGCTTTCACGCTCACTTTCCCGCCACCTTATGCTTTGTACTGTTACTTGCACGCTTATAGCTGGCTGCGACAATGATGAGTCAAGTGCTGAGAATGTACTCGCCGAAAACCAAACACTTTGGACAACGTTTGAAGACGGCAGCTACGAGTACGATATCTACAAATCGAGCTTTACGCCCTACATTAATGACTTCCACGCCACCGTGGTCGACGGCGATCTTATCTCGAGCGAGCCTATTTACCCCGAAGACACCACCGACCGGCTCGCAGACCCACGCGGGGCACTCACCATGGATGAGCTTTTCGAGACAGTACGAGACGCGCAAGCCAACGACACCGTGCATGAGGTGACCTACAACGCAGACTACGGTTTTCCTGAATCCATCAGCATTGACCCTATCGTGGGTGCCATTGACGACGAATATAGCTACAGCATCAACAACTTTCAGCCGCTTGAGCCCGCACTTGCTCAACTGCTGAAACAGCAAAAGCACTGGCAGGACGCCGATATTAGCGCTTACACCATGGAACTAAATATCAGCTGCTTTTGCTCACTCGGCGGTATTGTTAATGTCGTGATCGAAGAGGGCGAGGCCGTGTCTGGCCAATATGTGGCAGAGGATAGAGCCCTTAACGCTGAAGAGCTAGGCAGCTTCCCCGCCACGGTACAACAGTTATTTGCAACGGCGGAGCAAGCGCTTCGCGCAGATGAACTGACTGTGGAAATGGCTTATGACGAAGACCTCGGCTACCCGACAGAGGTTAAAATGAGCTTAGGCCCAGACGTACAAGACGGCCCCGCGTCCTACTACATTCGCAACTTAACACCAGCAGGCAGTGAATAAACTGACAAAGAGAACCTACTGCAACGCTGCGATACGCCACGGATGGCGTTTCAGGGCAAAAACAAACTAAAAAGCTTTAGGCGCAAAACCCGTAACCTCCTTGACCCCCATCTCTCGCCCCAAGGCGGTCATAGGGTGGACCACCACCAAACCCTTCACCGACTTTTTAAGCTGCCCCATATCGGCCTGCTCAGCCTTGGTCAATGCGCGATTAAAGGCTAGCGCGCGAATCTCGTTGGCTTTGCTGCCGGTTTGGCGCTGCTTAAGCTCTTTGGTTGAGGCTAGCTCTTTTTCGATTTGTTTGATTTCACGCTGAAACTGTTTAGCGATCACCTCATCCTCACGCAGCTCTGCGGCCGCAAGCTTGCGGCGGCATTTATCGAGGCGATTATTTAAGTCTTGAATGGCTTGTTGAACGTTCATACTGAGCACCGCTGGCAAAAGCCGTTAGCTTAACACTGGCACTCTCGGCACGCCGCTACAATCCCATCGGTAGTCAAATTCTTATGCGCTCAACACTGCTATTTTGTCATTAGCGGTACACTGCCGATACTACCCACGTCACTCAAATTTGGCGTGCCAGCCGGTACGGATGAACAAACTCAAGCGCACCAAAATAAAACACTGTCGGTACCTGAATTATGCAGGCACAACATAAATATTTACCGCCACTGAAGTAAGGCACCAATATAATGCAGATGCGCACCACAAACAGGCAAATATCGTATCGTTACGCGTTTTCCTGGTGACAGCGATACCCAACGCCCCTCTCGCCACTTCAAAGCGCGTTTTTAGGCCAAAAAAGCGTAAAAAACCGAGTTTGATCCGGCACTAGCAATTCCCTCAGGTGACAAAAAGTGGTATGTTCCTCGCCCGTTCGAGCCGTACGTGGGTACACCGACGATTCGACGAGGTTCGGCGCTTTTCATCGCAAATGCCGAACTGCTGATGCACTAAATTGCACCACAACAATTCACCTTTTTTCAAGGCACCTTCGGACCATTATGAAAGAATTATCTGATATCGGCCTCATCGGCCTCGCCGTTATGGGCGAAAACCTCGTACTGAACATGGCCAGCAAGGGCTTCACCGTAACTGCGTTTAACCGCTCTACCGATAAAGTTGAAAACTTCATTAAGGGTCGCGCTGAAGGCAAGAGCATTCGCGGAGCTTACTCTGTGGAAGAGTTAGTGCAATCACTCGCCAAGCCCCGCAAAATCATGATTATGGTTAAAGCGGGTGCGCCGGTTGACGCGACCATCGAATCATTGATTCCACACCTCGAAGAAGGCGACATCATTATTGATGGCGGCAATACTCACTACCCAGACACCATTCGTCGCGAAGCTTATTTGCGCGAAAAAGGCATCCACTTTGTCGGCGCTGGCGTTTCCGGCGGCGAAGAAGGCGCATTGACTGGCCCTTCAATTATGCCCGGCGGTTCACAAGAGGCTTGGGAAGGCGTTAAGCCTATTTTCCAAAACATCGCTGCAAAAGTTGACGACGGCTCACCGTGCTGTGACTACGTTGGCGAAAATGGCGCTGGCCACTTTGTAAAAATGGTTCACAACGGCATCGAATACGGCGACATGCAATTGCTGTGTGAAGCCTACCAAATCATGAAAGAAGTCGTAGGCATGAGCGCCGACGAAATCCATGAAGTTTTCGCCGAGTGGAACAAAACTGAGCTGGATTCTTACTTGGTTGAAATTTCTCGCGACATCATGGCGTACAAAGATGAAGACGGCGAGCCGCTCGTTGAGAAAATCTTAGACACTGCCGGTCAAAAAGGTACTGGTAAGTGGACCGGCGTTATCGCCCTTGATTTAGGCGTACCTTTAACACTGATCGCGGAATCTGTATTCGCACGCTGCATCTCGGCATTGAAAGAAGAGCGCGTTGAGGCCTCTAAAGTGATCGAAGGCCCTGCTAAGTCGTTTACTGGCGACAAAGCCGCGTTTATCGAAGACCTGCGTCAAGCCGTATTGGCCTCTAAGATCGTTTCTTACGCACAAGGCTACACCTTAATGCGCGAAGCGGCTAAAGAGTTCGATTGGCACCTTAACTACGGCGGCATCGCACTGATGTGGCGCGGTGGCTGCATCATCCGCTCTGCCTTCTTGGGCGATATCAAAAATGCCTTCGACAAAAACCCGGGCCTTAATAACTTGTTGTTAGATGACTACTTCAAGGGCGTTGTGACTAACGCACAAGCTGGCTGGAGAAACGTCGCTGCAACAACTATCGCCAACGGCGTGCCTGCACCTTGCCTAACGGCTGCGCTGAACTACTTCGACGGCTACCGCACCGCTCGTTTGCCCGCCAACTTGCTGCAAGCCCAGCGCGACTACTTCGGCGCTCACACCTACGAGCGCACTGACAAACCACGCGGAGAGTTCTTTCACACCAACTGGACCGGCCGTGGCGGCAACACTTCTTCTTCAACGTACAATGCTTAATTTCGCATTCGTATAAGTTTAAGAACAAAAAAGGCAGCTTCGGCTGCCTTTTTTTGTGGCCGAAATGTTCAAAAGCCCTTTGTCGAGCCTAACCCAATCCAACCACCCGCACAAAATATTCCAAAGATAAACTTAACCAACGCTGACTATTGCGCGTTTAAAGCGCCAGAATTTTAGAAACGCGAAATTCACGACACTCTACACACAAGGCGCTTGGCTTTCTAAAACTACGCCCTACAATTCAAGCCAAAGAACTCTGTGGCAAAGCCACCAAAAAGAAAAATGCGTGCGCAGGTTTGCGCCGATTAAGTTGGAGCATTTATGAATAAACAAATGATCGTCGGTGTTTTACTCGGCACAGCCATTGCCACCGCCGGGGGCGCTTATGCGGTACACAGTAGTGCACCGAAAGTCGCCTCGGTGGTATCCGTCACCCCTATTACTGTGGCAATGAACCAACAGTACGCCTCTGTCACCCAAGTCCAACTGCATAGCGAACCCGGCGCGCCCAGGCTCGCCAGCGTCGTCAGTAGCCGGCCGATTATTGTTGCCGGGCGGGTGCGAGAAGTCTGTGAAGATCAGCTCGTTACCCACCAAGCCCCGGTGCAAGACCAAAACCAAATCGCAGGCACTGCCGCAGGGGCCGTGATTGGCGGCCTTTTGGGTAATCAAGTGGGGGGTGGCGACGGCAAAAAGGTAGCCACAGCCATTGGCGCTATTGCCGGCGGCGTAATTGGCAAGAACACGCAAGCCCGACACCAACAACAGCAAACCTATCAAACCAGCGAAACCGTGTGTCGCGATGAGCGCGAGCCCGATCGCACCACGGGCTACGATGTTACCGTCAGCGTCGACGGCCAGCCACAGCAGCTCACACTCAGCTACGCGCCCGGCGACAGCTTACCGGTTGTGGATGGCGAGCTCATCACTAACGCAAAACACGCCCAACAGATTATCGCCAATATGCCACCGCCACTGTATAACGTGAGCTACCGCGTCGGTGAGCAGCTTGGTCAAGCCACCCTCGATTATGCGCCCGAGGTGGGTACTGAGATTCCGTATGAATATGGCCAGCTGTTGACAAAGCCCGAGCAACTCGCGAATTTAAAAGCCCGCGAGAATACCGTGGTGGCCTATAACGTGATGTACCAAACGGATGAGGGTATTAGCGAGGCGCGCATGGCACAGCACCCCACCGGCGACACAATCAAGCTCAAGCGCGGCAAACCCGTCGAACAATAACCGCGACACGCCTGCACGGGGTAAGCAGGATTACTCGAGCAAGCATCTCGAGCAATCTCACCAAAAAACAGTATTCAGGCGGGCTTAGCTCGCCTTTTTGCTTTGTCAGTAAAAACCAACAAATTTATCAGCCCTCTTTAGGGCGCCTCTTATATAGAGAAACGCAATTAAAACGCCGCCTTACCACCCGTTAAAAGCGATCTCAACGGCAAAACCCTTGCTTTTAGCATACATTGTCATACTAATTTTGCACGCCAAGCCAACTACCGACGAATCTTCGCACGGTGTCTCATTTTTTGCCAACATGCGCATAATTTTCGCTTAAAAATGATGCTACCGTAACCGCGTACGTTTTATTACACCCAAACTCATAAGTCTAAAGATTATTAAAACAGGGTACTTTTATGAAGCAAGTGAACGCGCCGCTAGCCATAGCCGGCCGATATTCAAAAAGCATCGCACTGGCAAGTGCCATTACGGCGCTGGCGGCTTGTACCGGCACGACCGACCCAAGCTCCAGCTCAACCGCGCAATCCAGCTCGCAAATTGCCGTAAGCAGTAGCAGCGCCGCCCCGGTGAGCAGCTCGGCGCCCAGCTCGAGTAGTGAGCCTAGCTCAAGCAGCAGTGCACCGGTTAGCTCTAGCAGCGCACCAATCAGTTCCAGCAGCGCGCCGATGAGCTCAAGTTCGGCACCCACCAACTCTGATGCGGTCAACATATTAGGGTCTAACGGCACCTTCGATGAAGGACCAGGGCTTTTTGGTGGCAGCGTCACGGCACCGGTAGACGCCTCATTTACGTGGAATGGCGAAGTCGATGTGCAAGTGAATGAGACCTCAGAAGAGACTTGGCATGTTCAACTAACGCACGGCCTCTCTGTCGAAGAGGGTCAGCAATATACAATCTGTTTCAGCGCAAAAGCTGGTGCCAGCCGCACTATCTCGGTCAATATTGACCAAGACGGTACGCCCGGCGTCGGTCAACCGGACGACGCAGGTTACCAATCAGTAATGTCAACAGGTGGCGAGCAACCCGTGCTTCTCACCAACTACAGTGATTACCAATATACCTTTACCTCAACGGTAGAGGACACTTCTGCACGACTAACAATGAATTTTGGCGTGCTCTGGGACGAGGTCAGTATTCAACCTCTTTCCGACGCCAGTGTCCAAGTCGATAATATTGGTGTCTATGAAGGCACTGAGTGCGGTGATCCAAGCGCTATACCCGCACCACCCACCGGCAGTGGCGGCAAACACATCGCCGACTACATTGCGCAAAACAACGCCGTGCCACCAATTACCACAGAAGGTAATAAAGTATTGTTTGACGGCAAACCAGGCAGTATTGCTGGCGTTAGCCTGTTCTGGTCAAACACAGGTGAAGGCGAAAAGTTCTACACTGCTGATGTAGTAGCGCAATTAAAAACCAACTGGAATGCGCCGTTAATTCGAGCAGCAATGGCCGTTGAAGACAACTTTAACACCCAGGGCTATGAAGGCAACCCGACTTACAACGTACAGCGCGTTACGCGTGTTGTAGACGCCGCAAAAGCCAATAATATGTACGCCATTATTGACTGGCATTCTCATCACGCCGAAGCGCCCCAAAGTCGCGTTGAGGCCTCTAAGACGTTTTTCAATGAGATGGCAATGCTATACGGTAATGACGATAACGTGATTTTCGAAATTTACAACGAGC
>DATBNJ010000338.1:0-2395 GCA_036554385.1 Marinagarivorans sp.
CACCGATACTTTTAATGGTATTGTCATTTACCGCAAAGAATTTACCCAAGTCACGCCGCCGATGCTGGCCATATTTTCCTTCCACCAAAGCTTCGCGAATAAAAATGCGCCGTGCATCAAGCGCGTCAATCTTGCTGTAATCGGTACGCAACTTATCGGCGACCACCAAGCCAAATAGCGTTACCTTATCAAACGCCATAACCTGGCCACTTTTAACGGCGTAATGCGGCTGATAGTAATGGTGTTTTAATAAATGGGGCAGGCTGGCGCGCAGCCATTGTGGGTCAATTTTGGCGTTGGTGTGCGCAAAGACTTTGCTGGTCTCTAAATAATTACCACTTAGAAGCCAACGCGGCATTTTTTTAAACTGTGAAGACCCGGGGAAAATAGTGGCCTTGCGGTTGCGCGCGACAATGTATTCACGCTCTTTACTCTCTTCGCTTTTAATCGCCACATTATCAAATAGGCCATACAACAAAGCTTTGTGCAGGGCCTCGTAATTGTTACTAACGTGCGTCTCGGCATCGGTTGGTGGTGTGCTTTTTACCAAACCATTGGCATTTTTTACCGGTAACCCCGCTTGTTTACAGGCATTAAGTAATTGATGGTGAAGCTCGCGCCATTCTCGCAACCGTAAATACGACAAAAACTCTTTTGCACACTGTTTGCGCCACTGGGTTTGCGAGAGTGCTTGGCGCTGCTCTTCGGCGTAATGCCATAGGTTTAAATAGGCCACAAAATCCGAATCTTCATCTTTAAAACGGCGGTGTTGCTCGTCTGCGGCTTGCTGCTTTTCGTGGGGGCGCTCGCGTGGGTCTTGAATGGTAATGCCGGCAATAACGACCAACGCCTCGGCAAGGCAACCCAGCTCTGCCGCTGCAATCACTATGCGCGAATACCGAGGTTCCAAGGGCAATGCCAGCATTTGCCGACCCGCGGGCGTTAAGCGCCGCCGAGCATCTAGGGCCTGCAGCTGCTCTAACTCTTTAAAGGCATCGCTGATTGCACGTTTTTCCGGGGGCTCGATAAACGGAAAATCGCGAATATCGCCCACATTCAGCTGCTGCATCTGCAACACCACCGCCGCCAAACTGGTGCGCAGAATTTCTGGGTCGGTAAACTCAGGCCGTGCGAGAAAGTCCTCTTCACTGTACAAGCGGATGCAAGTACCGTGGCTAATGCGACCACAACGGCCGGCGCGCTGATTAGCCGAGGCTTGCGAAACCCCTTCTACCGGCAAGCGCTGAATGCGGCTTTTGGCGCTGTAGCGACTAATCCGGGCGGTACCCGGGTCGATCACATAACCAATGCCCGGCACGGTAATGGACGTTTCGGCGACGTTGGTCGCCAACACCACGCGACGCCCTTTATGGGGCTGAAAAGCCCTATTTTGCTCGGCCAAACTTAAACGAGCGTAAAACGGCAGCACTTCTAACATCGGAAAGTTAGCACGTCGTATCGCTAGCGCCGTTTCGCGGATTTCGCGCTCGCCCGGCAAAAAAACCAGCACATCACCGACCGGCCCTTTGGGCAGGGTCAATATTTCTTCCAATGCTTCGATAATGCCCTGCGCCTCGTCCTCCTGCTCGCCTTGCCACGGCCGATAGAGCACATCTACCGGAAACGTTCGGCCGGATACAGTCACTATCGGGGCGCCGGAAAAGTGCTGAGAAAAACGCTCAACATCAATAGTGGCCGAGGTGATAATCACTTTCAGATCCGGCCGTTTAGGGAGCAGTTGCCGGATATAGCCCAGCAAAAAATCAATATTTAAGCTGCGCTCGTGGGCCTCATCGATAATAAGCGTATCGTACTTCTCCAGCAGCGGGTCGTGCTGAATTTCCGCCAGCAAAATGCCATCGGTCATTAATTTAATGTGGGTATTGGGCGAACTGTCGTCAGTAAATCGCACTTGGTAGCCCACTGCGTTACCCAGTTCGGTGTTGAGTTCTTCGGCAATCCGGCTTGCGACTGTACGCGCGGCGATACGGCGCGGCTGAGTATGGCCGATCAAACCCTTAACTCCGCGACCAAGCGTTAAGCAAATTTTGGGGATTTGCGTGGTTTTACCCGAGCCCGTCTCGCCCGCAATCACCACCACGGGATGCTTTGCTATCACCTCGGCGATCTCTTCACGGCGTGCCGAGACAGGCAATTGATCATCAAAGGTTACTGTTGGCACGGCTTCTGCTCGGCGATTGACGTTGTGCTGCGATTGCGCCAGTTGAAGGCTCAGTTTTTCTCGCGCTTGATCACTCGCCTTGCCGGTTTTTTCCAGTTTTTCGATTCGGTACCACGCGCTGCGTAAACGGCGCTTGTCCGCCTGAAAGCAAGACTCGAGTTGGCGCCAAAAAGAGGCTCTATCGGTAAGGGGATTCGCTGCTTGTGACGTCAA
>DATBNJ010000187.1:0-11954 GCA_036554385.1 Marinagarivorans sp.
GTGGTAACGACGCTCGCACAGCTGGTTGCCGGTGAAATCACTTGCCGCGAAGCCAAAAGCAGCAGCCTATACCAACAAGATATCCGCACCTATACCTTTGAAAAATACAAAGCCGGCATTGACGACTACTGTCAGCTTTAAATCGCGCTACTCCGCCATTTACTGCCTTAGATTGAAAGCGGCTACAGACGATTGATCGACTATTAATCGTCTGTGGCCGCCGCACAAAATCGCAAGCCCTACCCGCTAATATTCCAGCCAATACAGCATGCGATCGTGGCCGCGGTAGACGCCAAAATTCACCTGATTGGGTGGCACCGCACCGTCGGCGTAATCGCCATCCCCGTTCCAATCAAAACGCAACCAAGGATAACTGCTTAAATCAATAAAGGTTTGGAAGCTCCCTGTATTGCCAGCGCCGGGCGCGCTAAATTCGTGCCCTGCGCGGCCCTCGGTAAATAAAACGGCATCGCCGAGTATGGTGCTATAGCTGCCCGTTGTGGTGCCGCCACCTAAGGCGACCTCGCGGTTAGCTGCCGTTGCAATAGCGCCAGACGGGTATGCAATTGCCGAGCGCTCGAGCGTAGTGCAGCTATCGTCAATATTAATTAACCAACTTGGCGAGCTCCAGTATTCGATACGCAATGGCACAGCGAGCTTGGCGGTTTCTGGGCCGTGGGCATTGCCGAGCGATACACGCCCGAAGCGCACCTCGGTATCACCAATCACCGCGCTATCGTTGCTGGCATCGCCATCGCTGTCTAAATCTTTACTGGCCGCCGCCAGTGCGGCGCCATCGCTATCATCAAAATCGGTGGCAACCGACAAAGTGGTATATGGCCCGTCCGGTGCATTGGCGCGGTTAACGGTTAGCTCGACGGCAACACTGCCCTCGCCGCCGGCCCACGCCAGTGCCGTAGCCGTGCCGGCGAGCCGCCCACTTAAATCTACACCGGCGTTGCTATCGCGCGCAAAAAACTCAAAATCCCCCAACCCCAGCTTGGCAAAATCACCGGTGTAATTTTGTAGGCTGGTATCACGGCTACTTTTAGGAATGATCGAAAACTCGCCCGTAAAGCCTTGCCCCATGTAGCTAAAATCTAACCCGGTTTGGCAGGCCTCGGTTAGAGTACCGCCCGAAAATTCGAAACGCGCCGCACTAAAGCGCCCAACATTATTTGAGTAACTTTGACTTTGCAGCGTGTGGCCCGCGCTTTGGCTCAGGTATTCGCCATCGCTTACCTGCGCTTGCAGCTCGATAATGCCAACCTCGTCAAAGTAAACGCGCTCGATAAAACCCGAACCGCCACTAAAATTGTTCACCGTGCGCGCTAGGGCAGCTGAGGTATCTCCATCTTCTAAGCCCGGGTCAGCTCCACCAGCGGGCAACAACAAAGTACTCGACAAGGTAATGCTCTCTGCGGGAGTTTCTTGGCCAAAACTGGCAATGACCGCGTTATTCGCTAAGTTCGCACGACTGCCCTCACCGGGCGAGTCGTGCCCGTCGGGAATTTTATCGTCGTTGAGGTCATCTTCCGCTTGCCACGCAACAGCCGCCACATTAACGCGAAAGGGCTCGCCAGCAGCTTGGAACGCGGCTCCCGCCGCACTGGTGGCCGCAGGGTTACTAACTACGCTCACGTAATAACCAAACGGCCCGTAACTATTGAGGCCCGATTCCATCACTAAATCAACGTCGGCGAAGCTGCGCGTTTTATCCGCCAAATAAAAAGTGTAGCTGCCCACATCGGTGGTATTCACCGTAAAGTTTGCCTCGCCATTCACAAAGGTTAAATTAAAGTTGTTGCTGGCCGGTTCGCTATTGGGCACCGCTACCGAATTGCCGCTTTCGCTATCAATTAAAGTAGGCGCCGCGCCGTTTGGGTCGGACGCTGTGCGTACCAGCCAGGCTTTTACCCCGGCCTGGGAGTAACCGGCATTCACAGCGCAATCACCGGTCACTGGGTCCTGCTGCATCATTTGCACACGCCACTGCTGCGGATACCCCACAACATGGCGCCCACCGGTCACATCGGTGGCGACATACCCGTTGGTGCTAAAAGTTACCGCTGCCGATGTGCCAAGTTCGCCCGCAATGGAGCCCACAGCGCTAATGGTTAACGACTCTGTTCGGCCGTTGACTAAGGCAAGAGTTATCGCGCCGTTATCGGATTCTGAAAAGGTATAGGTAGCCGAACCCGAATCACTCGCGCCCGCACTCAAAGTGCCATAGGCATCACTGGCATTGCCGGTTTTACGCCAATCGCCATGGCCGGTCGAGGTCGACAAAGTGACTGTACCGGTGTAGTCCGTCATCACTTCATCCAGCGTATTTTTGACCGCTATGCTAACCGCTTGCGGTGCACAGGTGCTGGCACTGGCCGCAACGTTAACTTCGAGTAAACCCGGCTCGACTGCGCAGCTGCCACTGGCATTAATCACATCTTCATCAAAAACAACTTCACCACCAAACGGCACGGTAATCTTTGCTTCACTGGTCAACGCGCCATAGAGCGTAACATCTGTATTTAATGTTGCCGCGCCGGCGGCGTAAGCCACCATTGAAGCCTGAGTGGCAAACTGAAGGTTAATGGTACCGCTGGCATAAACAAATGCTGTTTTCGAGCCATCGGCCGGCGCATTAAAGAAACTATTGGCGCCAGTATCAAAATTGCCCTTGACATAGATTTCCACATGCCCGGCAGACGTAATTGTGACAGCGGATGATGAATTAACTTGAAAGTTGCCGTTAAAGGTATAAACGCCAGGAGACAAATTCAAAGATGCCTCCGAGTTTACAAATAACGAACCGTAATCCCCTGGCGAAAGGTTGCGAGAGCCTTGATAATTGACGCTGATATTGGCTCCGCCAGGTATTGCAGGTACATCATTGAAAGGCTCAGCGGTGGTATTTGTTTTAGTGCAGGTGACACCACTGCCACAACTATTGGCAGCGGCCGTTAAATTTTTGGTAACGACTTGATTATCCGGCGAGCCGGTTAACAGCCCCCCTCCTTGAATGTCTACGCTACCGGCATCCGAGGCGCTAGCCACGGCAGCAGGAAAGTGGCAACTCCCCACGCCGCCATCGTCGTCGGATGGCGCTGTCTTTTGCAGTGAAAACCAGTCAAGATTTAAATAAGGGTTAGAAAACTCAATGCGAATGGTATGCAAGCCCGCCGCTAAAGCGACCGTATCGGTGGTTTCAGCATAGGTGTCCCAGCTACCGGTAACCGGAGAAATGGTGGTTGTTTTGGCGGTAGTGCCATCAACTTTAAATAAGATATTGCCGCCAGTGCCAGGTCCACCCGTACCGCTAGCGTATCGGTAAGTTAGCGTATAGTCGGAAGCCTCTGCAACGTAGATACTGTACTCCAACCACTCGCCATCCGCGATATAGCCAATAGTACACCCCGTTGCGCCTAAGTCGGCAACATCAACGCCTAAAAAGTGATAGTCGCAATTTGTAAGTGTCGACCCAGCATCAGTCGCGGCATTATTGGAATTGGTATCGAAAGCGTTATTGTAATCCTCTGCTTCAATACGATAGGTCGAATCATCGGTAATGTATACCGTTTTCAGTTCGAGATCGAACCAATTGAGGTCGAAGTTTGGAGCAACAAACTCCCAACGCAATGTTTGTATCCCGGCAGTTAAACCGGCAACAAAGGTGGATTCAGCGAAGGACTCAAAGCTACCTGTCCCCAAAAGCTCAGCGCTCTCTAGGGCCACTCCGTTTCGCTTAAGACTCAAGGTACCCGCTGGAGTACCGTCTCTGCCACTGGCATAACGCATAGTGAATCGGTACTGCCCTGCGAAATCTGGGTTAACCTCATACTCCAACCATTCACCTTCACGCACATAGCCAACTTTGCACCCCCCGCCAGCATCGCTCGTATTGGTGACATCCACTCCCATACCCCTATATGCACAGTTCGAGGGGGCGGAGGCTCTATTTTCGTTCTCGGAATCGTATGCATTGGTATAGTCTTCATACTCAATCCGCAATGAGCTTGCCGGTATTGGCTGCTCCAAGTATTCAAGCTGGAACCAGTCGAGATCAAAAACCGGCGAATTAAATTCTAAACGAATAGTTTGCACACCAGCGCTGAGGTTGACAGATGTATATTGAATTCTGAGGTCACTCCAAGCCCCAGAGCCTTCTGTTAAATCAGTTATTGTTCGCGTAGAGCCGTTACTTTTAAAGACAATTTGACCCGCAGAACCGTTGTTGGGGCTCGAATAACGATAAGCCAACTGGTAGCTGCCACTGGCCGGTAAATTGATCGAGTATTCCAACCACTCGCCAGTGGCCGTCCAACCCACTACGCAGCCCGGACCATCAGGACTGTCTCGAACATCAACATTCATTGCCCCGTAAGTACACGCTGTAACGGCCGCGCCGTATTGGGTGCCGGCGGTAGTATCGTAAGCATTGATGTAGTCTTCTGCTTCTATGCGAACCGTTTGCGCCAGCGCCGAATGCGCGTAAAGCCCCGACAGTAGACATGCCAACAGACCGTAAAGCACGGACGCAACAACGCCCCTACACCTTTCGGGCAGGAGCACTCGGCCCAACTGTAAATATGCGCTTAGCAAGCCATTAACTCGTCATTAACCCAACGTATGATTCAACGGCATTGATGAAATACCAATGCCCTTTGAAAGTTTAGGCTAAAAGTGAGCTGTAAGCTGGTGCATGGAGCCGCTTAAAAAACCGTTCAGCGCGCTATGAAAGCGCCATGATCGCGTGTGACACTATTATTGGCCATCGAGACTCGCGGGCCACAGCTTTTGCGAAGTTTGATCATATTCAGCCCAGAGCGCGCGATAACTGCGTTGCAATTCTGGGTGCAGTGCGCTTGGCCATGTATCCGCTAGGGGGCGCAGAACGAAGGCGTTTTTCAGCACCTCATCTCGCGGCAAAACCACGCCATCAATACAACCAACGAGCGCATCGTAGGTAAGAATATCGATATCGAGCGTACGACCCGAAAATTTGGGCTGGGTGCGATCGCGCCCATGGTCATCCTCAATGGCGCGCAAGGCCTCTAAAAGCTTGCCGACCGATAGCTCAGTATGAATTTGCACCACCATATTTAAAAAGTTATCGCCGGTAAAGCCCACCGACTCCGACTCGTACACGGGTGACAAGACCAACTCACCGAAGCTGGCTCGCAGCGCCGCCAAGGCGCTAGTGAGGACAGTTTTCGCATTTTGATTGCTCCCTAAACCTAAAAACACCACAGCCATTAGGGTTTGTCTCCTCGTTCTATGGTAATGCCGATATCTTGCGCATTGGCGATGGCACCCGGTTTATGGATGCTTAAGCGCAACCAAACAATGGCAAATTCAGCGCGCAGCAACGCCGCCAAACGCTCTGCCAGCGTTTCGATTAGCTGAAATTGGCTTTCCTTTACAAATACGGCAATGCGTTCGCAAACCGCTTTATAATTCAAGGTGAGCTCTAACTCGTCACGCTTTGCCGCCCGGCGGATATCCGTCGCCATTTCGACATCGACGTAGAGCGGCTGCCGAATCTCCCGCTCCCAATCAAACACGCCTATCACGCCCTCGGTTTTTAAGCCTTTAATAAAGACGATATCGGCACTCATGCTTTGGCCTCCGCCACAGCGTCTAGGCCATCTAGCTCGGTCATCGGCCAGCGCGGGCGCACCTCGACCGTCAAAGGCTCGGTTTGACCGGCCAACAAGCGCTGACAACCCGCGTAGGCAATCATGGCGCCATTATCGGTGCAAAATTCGTTGCGCGCATAAAATACCCGGGCGCCCATTTTAGCCAGCGCGGCCTCGAGCTTTTGCCGCAAACGCACATTGGCCGATACGCCGCCGGCAATCACTAAACGCTTTAGTTTGCAATGCTCTAGCGCGCGCCGGCACTTGATCACTAAGGTGTCGGCTACCGCTTCTTGAAAGGCATAAGCGATGTCGGCGCAGGTTTGCTCATCGGGCAAGCCATCATCGAGCGCGTATTGGGTTACGGTGTTTAAGGTAAAGGTTTTTAAGCCGCTAAAGCTGAAATCCAGCCCTGGGCGGTCGCACATGGGGCGCGGAAACTTAAATCGGCCCGCCTTGCCTTTTTCGGCCAACGCAGCCAACCGGGGGCCACCGGGGTAATCCAAGTCGAGCATTTTCGCGGCCTTATCAAACGCTTCGCCGGCGGCATCATCGAGGGATTCGCCCAACAGCGTGTATTGGCCCAGCGCCTGCACTTCGACGAGCTGGGTGTGCCCGCCGGAGACCAATAAGGCGACAAACGGGTACTGCGGCGGCGCGTCTTCTAGCTGCGGGGCTAGCAAGTGCCCTTCCATATGGTGCACACCAATGGCCGGCACACCCAAACCCATTGCCAGCGCACGCCCAGTGCAGGCGCCAACCAACAAGGCGCCAATCAAACCCGGGCCTTTGGTATAAGCGACGGCGTCAATATCGGTTTTGCGACAACCGGCGTCATTGAGTACTTCGTCGATTAACGGTAACAATTTGCGAATATGGTCTCGCGAAGCCAGCTCGGGCACCACACCACCGTATTCGGCGTGCAACTCAATTTGGCTATACAGTGCATGTGCCAGCAAGCCGCGCTCGCTGTGGTATAAGGCTACACCGGTTTCGTCACACGACGTTTCTATTCCAAGAACTAACATTTTGACATCAAATACCCATTTAATTTGCGCGCAATATTACCCCGCAAGCCCCGAATTCTCTATGATTTTCGCGCCATAGCGCAAAACCCTAGCGGTGTCTACAATTAAACGTTGCAGGTCAAGCACCAACTGTATAGAATTGCGCACCCTTAAAAGGGCTGCCCCCTAAAGCAGCTGAATTAGCCAACATTATTTAAAACAGGTAGATTTATGCCTTCAGTAAAACTGAAAGAAAACGAACCTTTTGACATTGCTTTACGTCGTTTCAAGCGCTCTTGCGAAAAAGCAGGCGTTCTCGCTGAAGTTCGTCGCCGCGAGTGCTACGAAAAACCCACCACAGTTCGCAAGCGCAAAGCGGCCGCTGCTGTTAAGCGTCACGCTAAGAAGATGTCTCGCGAAAACCGCAAGTTTCAGCGTCTATACTAAACGCCTTTATTAATAGCGCCGAATGAATAGCACCGAGGTTACACCATAACCTCCAATTGCTAATCGACCCGCTATTTCGCCCCACCACTGCCTTTAACGTGCACACTTGGGGCTGGGTTGTTTTGGTGGCCACACCAAACACCTGTTAGGCCGCTTTATGCCTAACGCAACTTTAGGGCTACTACCTGATGAGCGATATCAAAAAAGCAATCACTGACGACGTTAAAGCAGCAATGCGCGCGAAAGCTAAAGAACGCCTTGGCGTGCTGCGCATGGTCACTGCGGAATTTAAACGCATCGAAGTCGATGAACGCATAGAACTTGATGACGCTCGCGTGCTCGCGGTGCTGGACAAAATGGTCAAGCAGCGCCGCGATGCCGCCACCCAATACACCGACGCCGGCCGCGAAGACCTCGCCCGTGTTGAACAGTTTGAAATTGGCGTGATTCAAGATTTTTTGCCGCAGCCCCTCAGCGAACAAGAAATCCAAAACCTGATCAACGAAGCCATTGCCAGCACCGGTGCCAACGGCATGGGCGATATGGGCAAAGTGATGGGTTATATCAAACCCAAGGCTCAAGGCCGCGCCGATATGGGCGCCGTTAGCAAGCTGATCAAATCCAGCCTACAGGGCGGCTAACAACTTAGCTCGGGCACAACCCCGCGTCACACAACACTCGCATCAATCGCTGTAAACTCTGTAGAATTTGCAACCAACTCGCTGTGCGCCACTCTTTTACCGTTGTGAACCCTCGACACCATGAGCTTAATCCCGCAACCCTTTATCGACGACCTGCTGAATCGACTCGATATCGTCGACATTGTCGACAAGCGCGTTAAACTCAAAAAAACCGGCAAAAACTACTCGGCCTGCTGCCCGTTTCACAACGAAAAGACACCCTCGTTTACCGTTAGCCAAGACAAACAGTTTTACTACTGCTTTGGCTGCGGCGCCTCCGGCAACGCCGTTGGCTTTTTAATGGAATTCGATAAACTCGGCTTTGTCGACGCCGTTGAACAGCTGGCCAATAGCGCTGGCTTGCAGATCCCCAAAGAAGAACCCAGCGGTAAGCGCCAAGCCCCGAAAGAAGACTTCAAAAGCCTTTACGCCCTGCTCGACAACTGCCGGGATTATTTTCAGCAGCAGCTCAAACATCACCCCGAACGCAACAAAGCTGTGAGCTACCTGCAGAACCGAGGCCTCACTGGGCATATTGCCAAAAGCTTTGGGCTCGGCTTTGCGCCCAAGGGCTGGGACAACTTGCTCACCAAATTTGGCGAGACCGAAGCCGACCGCAAAGCGCTAGTCACAACCGGCATGCTGATTGAGAACGACGAGCAAAACAAACGCTACGATCGTTTTCGCGATCGCATTATGTTTCCCATTTTAGATATCCGCGGCCGCACCATTGGCTTTGGTGGCCGAGTACTCGGCGAAGAAAACCGCGTTGGACCCGATGGCAAAAAAGTCAAAGGCAGTGGCCCCAAGTACCTCAACTCGCCCGAAACCCCCGTCTTCCATAAAGGCAAAGAACTTTACGGCCTCTACCAAGCGCGCCACGCCAATCGCGAACTCAAACACTTGCTGGTAGTAGAAGGCTATATGGACGTGATTGCCCTCGCGCAATACGGCATCACCAATGCCGTCGCAACGCTAGGCACTGCCTGCGGCGAGGATCATCTCAACCTCGCCTTTAAATACACCAGCACCATCGTGTTTTGTTTTGACGGCGATAAAGCCGGCCGCACCGCCGCCAAGCGCGCCCTTGAAAACGCCTTAGGCGTGATGACCGATGGCCATCAAATTAAATTTCTATTTTTGCCCGAAGGCCAAGACCCAGACACCTTAGTGCGACAAATAGGCCAAGAACGCTTTGCAGAACTTATCCAAAAAGGCTCGCCGCTGGAGGAGTTCTTTTTTGACGTGCTAAGCGAAGGCTTGGATATAAGCACCATGGAGGGGCGCGCGCGCCTCAGCAAGCTCGCGGCGCCGTTATTGCACAAGCTCCCCAAAAGTGTCTACCGCGAACTGATGTTCGAACTGCTGTCGCAACGCACCGGCCTAAGCCAAGACATTTTAATGGAGCTGATCGCCGAGCCCGTACCGGTTTTAGCGCCGACACCTGCGCCCGAACCCAAATACAACGAACCACCCGCGCCAACGCCTGAGGACCTCAATCACTCACCAGATATTGGCGACTACCCACTGGGGTACCCAGCGGAACACGCGCTCGCCAGTTCGTACTTCCCTCAGCAGCAAGAGCTGGTCGCCGCACCGCGCCGAAAGTCATCCATGGAGCTAAGCCCCATAAGACTCGCCACTGCACTGCTACTCGAACACCCCAATCTCGCCCACCAACTGGCGGAGCCCGAACTGCCGGAGAGCACAGAAAACTTGCAACTGATGCAGCTGTTTAGCTACCTTAAACAGCGGGAAAACCCCAGCTTTGCAAGCATTATTGGCTACTGGAGCGGTCGCTTCGGCATCGACGCACAGCAGCAGCTCACCGGCTTGATGGCTAACCAGCTACTGTCTCACGCCAAGCGCGGCAACAACTATAACGACAAACAAGAGCTCGAAGACGCGCTCAACAAGCTCAAAAACCAAGCGCTCGAGCGCGAACGACAAGCCCAGCTGGCAGAGCTTAAATCGCGCCCACTCGGCGACTTATCCCCCGAAGAACGGGAGCATTTTTTGAAATTACTAAAGGCTGGCAAACAAGTCCATTAGTAAAAACTTGAAATCCCCGTTATAATGTCCGGCTATCCCGCCTTCACCCAACATGCTTTTACGGATGCTTTAATGAGCGAAAACAAACAGTCGCGAATCAAAGACTTAATCAATCGTGGTCGCGAGCAAGGCTACCTGACTTACGATGAAGTTAATGATCACCTCCCCGAGGACATCTCCGATCCGGATCAGGTCGAAGACATCATTCAGATGATTAACGACATGGGCATCCGCGTGTTTGAAACCGCACCCGATGCCGATGAGCTGTTGATGAACGACAGCGACAACCCTGATGAAATTGCCGCGGCCGAAGCCGCGGCCGCACTCGCTGCGGTAGAAACCGAAGCGGGCCGCACCACTGACCCAGTGCGCATGTACATGCGCGAAATGGGCACCGTCGAGCTGCTTACGCGCGAAGGCGAAATCGCCATTGCCAAGCGTATCGAAGAGGGCTTGCGCGAACTGATGCACGCCCTCGCCTTTTGGCCCGGCTCGGTAAAAGCCTTACTCGACGAATTTGAAATGTGCGAGCAAGGCGAGCGCCGCCTCACCGATGTGATCAGCGGCTGGCTAGACCCCGCCGAAGACCCCGAGGCCCCCAAAACCGAGGGCTTCCAAGAAAAGAAAGACGCCGCCGCCAACAAAAAAGACTCCGACGATGACGATTCCGACGATGATGATGACGAAGCCGATACCGGTATCGACCCGGAATATGCGCGCGAGCGTTTCACCGAGTTGCGCGATGCGTTTGTTGCTGCCGAAGAAGCCATTATCGCCAAAGGCCGCATGAGCAAAGAAGCCGGCGCCGCGCTCGAAGAGCTGGGCGGCGTATTCCGCTTCTTTAAGCTGCCACCTCGCCAGTTCGACCCCATTTACGGTAGCGCGCGCGATATTCTTCAGAAGGTGCGCCAAACCGAGCGCGACCTGATGATGCAGTGTATTCGCTACGGCAAAATGCCGCGCAAAACCTTTATCAAAGAGTTTCCCGGCAACGAGACCAACCTCGAGTGGATTCCTACCATTGTTAAGAAAAAGCGCGACTATTCCGATAGCATGCGCAACGTGGCCGACAACATACTCAAGATGCAAGAAGAACTGCTCGAGATTGAACAGGCCACAGGGCTTGAGCTGAGCACCATTAAAGAAATCAACCGCCGCATGTCATTGGGCGAAGCCCGTGCGCGCCGCGCCAAAAAAGAAATGGTCGAAGCCAACTTGCGCCTAGTGATTTCTATTGCCAAAAAGTACACCAATCGCGGCTTACAGTTCCTCGATCTTATTCAAGAGGGCAACATCGGCTTGATGAAAGCCGTAGACAAGTTCGAATACCGCCGCGGCTATAAGTTTTCAACCTACGCCACTTGGTGGATTCGCCAAGCCATTACCCGCTCTATTGCCGACCAAGCGCGCACCATCCGCATTCCGGTGCACATGATTGAAACGATCAACAAGCTCAATCGCATCAGCCGCCAAATGCTTCAAGAAATGGGCCGCGAGCCCACCCCTGAAGAGCTGGGTGAGCGCATGGAAATGCCAGAAGACAAGGTGCGCAAGGTGCTTAAAATCGCCAAAGAACCCATCTCCATGGAAACCCCCATCGGCGATGACGAAGATTCGCACCTAGGTGACTTTATCGAGGATGTTTCCATTACCTCGCCGGTGGAATCAGCAACCACACAGGGCTTGATGGAATCGACCCGCGAAGTACTCGCCGGCTTAACAGCGCGCGAAGCCAAAGTACTGCGCATGCGTTTCGGTATCGATATGAATACTGACCACACCCTCGAGGAAGTGGGCAAGCAATTCGATGTAACCCGCGAGCGCATCCGTCAGATCGAAGCCAAAGCGTTGCGCAAACTGCGCCACCCGACGCGCTCCGACCACTTGCGCAGCTTTTTGGACGACTAAACAACGCGTTTATCGTTTCGATACCAGCAATTCAAAAGCGGGCTACGGCCCGCTTTTTTGTGCGCACCTGGCGCAAAGACCTCTCCAGCCGCCAGCTTATGCAGATTGGCCGCTGGGTCGCCGGCACTTTCATGCTACTGGCCGCCCTCTGGGCACCCCAAATTGCCCACTTCGAATCCTTGTTTAAATACCTGCAATCAGTGCTTTCTTACACCGTACCGCCG
>DATBNJ010000209.1:0-1756 GCA_036554385.1 Marinagarivorans sp.
GTGGGCTTAAGTGAAAGCACTCAATTATCAGACTACGGGCAGCTTTTGTATCAAGCGAATTTAGCAACAGAAATGTATGCAATGACACCCAAAGCGCAACGCCAGAATCTTGCGCCTATTCTTGAAGCTTTCGAGCTTCCCAAGGATTTATGGCAAACACTTGACCAGGTAGATACACAGATTTAAAGCCAGCCAAATCACAAATGGGCCGCTCTAAAAAATGCACATTGTCCACCATAGCGGCGGAGCCATTTTTAGAAGCACACAAATATTTATTTACCGCCGGAATTACACGCAACAGGCCCCCGCCCCCGCAGGCGAGTGACTGCATTTTTGTTTCTTAAAGCGCCCTCCTTGGCATTTCGCGATTTGCGATACAGCGCTATAGATTTGGCGTCGCGCGGTAAACTATTCCGATAACGATGCCACCACCACTTCAGACAACCCCACCAGCTGCCGCAAACTGACATGGAATAGCGAAATATCTGGCTGATCGGTTTCTTGTTCAAGCCCTTCCAGCCACAACCACCACTTTTCGACATCCTCTTGTGGGAGCAAACGCTCTAACTGGGGCATAATGGCCTCTTCGCTGTTAACGCGATAAACGATGGTACTTACCATAGCCCGCAGTTGGATTTCAATATCTTCTAACAGTGTTTCCCGTGAGATCGCCTGCCAAGGTGAGTGTACTGGCATTTCCGATACGGCGCCGGCAAAATCGCGGATACGCAAGTGATTGTGCAAACCATAAAATACGCGAGAACATAACGGCGTTGCTTTTGATGTCCACTTTTGAATGCTGGCCACGCCTAGGCCAGCAAATAGGTTATCCGGCATTGCCAATATTGTTGACCAGTGATGGTTAATACCCAAGGCAATGTAATCATCAAAGTGCTGGGTCCAGGTGTCTTTTAGCTCACCCACCAAGGCAATCTCAATCGAGCCGGCGATTTCAGCCAGCAATGGTTTCAAATGGTCAATATGCTCTTGGGTCGAGCCTTCTTTGTCGGCGTTGCGTAAAAACCAGCGCACTCCGCGTCTAACGCGGCGCACCATATTTGCCTTTAGGGTATAAAGCGTTTCTTCCGGCACCGTATTACAGAGCGATGCGATGTAATCGTTAAAGGCATTAAGATCAAACACTTCCCGCGCGATCACATAGGCACGAAAGACATCTTCCAGGCGCACATTGCTCGACGATAAAAAGCGGTAAGCTGCTGTAATACCTAAATTATTAATAAAGTCGTTGGCCAGCTGTGTACTGACCACCTCTTTTAACAACCGGTGTTCTTTAACCTCTTTTGAAAAGCGCTCTCCTGCACGCTGGGGGAATGCTCGATAGGCAACATCTCTGAGGGTTTCATCCTCAATCAAGTCCGTTTTGCTCAGGTTTTCTTTTAGCATCACTTTGGCATAGCTAAGCAGTACGGCAAGCTCCGGGCGCGTCAGGACTCCGCCTCTTTCGTAACGTTTCCCTAGGGCTTGATCATCCGGTAAAAACTCAAGTGCGCGATTGAGACCTCCGTGTTTTTCGAGGTAACCAATAAATTTTCGGTACTCGCCAGCGCGTTTATCCACTTGCCGCTGCGCCAAACTTAAACACTCCGTCTGAGCAAAATTGTGACCTAATACGATATCGGATATTTCGTCTGTGTAGTCCTTTAACAATTCGTTGCGCTGTTTTTCGGTAAGCTCGCCGTTATCCATGACGCCTTGCAATAAGATTTTCAAGTTAACTTCGTGGTCGGAGCAATCA